>CALHIB010000158.1 GCA_938030595.1 uncultured Rhizobiaceae group bacterium
CTAGAAAAAGACGTGACATGGCTGGACTCTCAAAAATGTTATGTTATTACATATCAATTATAGAATGATCCTTGTTTGCGCAAGGGGGGATATCAGAAAGTTTAAGAATGGTGGATAACAATTCTTTAGTAGAGTTAAACAATGCAGGTGTTATGCGGGATGACCGTTGGCTTGTGCGTGGTGTAACTTTATCAATTGCGCCTGGAGAGATTGTTACCCTGATTGGCCCTAACGGGTCGGGTAAATCAACGACTGCCAAAACAATTTTAAATGTTATGTCACCAGATGAAGGCAGTAGAGAAAGTCGCCAAGACTTACGGGTTGGCTATGTGCCGCAGAAAGTAGAGATCGATTGGACTTTGCCGCTCACGGTTCAGCGGTTTATGACCATTACTGGAAATTTATCTCAATCTGTAATTGATGAAAATTTAAAGCGAGTTTCGGTTTTGCATTTGAAAGATGCGCAACTTAGAAATCTATCTGGTGGCGAACTTCAAAGAGTGTTGTTAGCGCGAGCAATTGCGCGAAAGCCCAATTTGCTAGTTTTGGACGAACCTGTTCAAGGGGTCGATTTTGCTGGTGAGATTGCGCTTTATGAATTGATCACCGAGATACGCGATGAATTGCAGTGTGGCATCCTTCTGGTTTCACACGATTTACACGTTGTAATGGCTGCAACTGATCGTGTGATCTGTCTTAACGGTCATATATGTTGTCAGGGCACACCAGGCGCTGTTGCAGAAAGTTCTGAATATAAGCATTTATTTGGCGAGCGCGCAGTAGGGGCGTTGGCTGTTTACACCCATGCCCATGATCATCAACACTTGCCTGATGGAACTGTACGTCATGCAGATGGTTCTATTACTGAGCACTGCCATCCAGACGACGGGCATCATCACGACCATAAGCACAACCATGAAGATACGCATAAGGAGCAATCAAATGTTTGATGATTTTTTTGTTCGTGCTTTAGTCGCTGGACTTGGCGTTGCCTTGGTGGCGGGGCCACTTGGATGTTTTGTTGTTTGGCGCAGGCTTTCATATTTTGGTGATACGCTGGCACATTCTGCCTTGCTGGGTGTTTCGCTTGCGGTCTTCCTGGAAGTTAATACAATGGTTTCCGTTTTCATTGTTTGCGTTGGAATTTCACTCTTGCTGCTTTTCTTGCAAAAAGGTGGTGGGCTAGCTTCTGATGCGCTTTTGGGATTGTTATCTCACTCAGCACTCGCGCTTGGTCTTGTTGCAATTGCCTTCATGACTTGGGTGCGTATTGATTTAACCGCCCTTTTGTTTGGTGATATTTTATCAGTTTCGAAGTCTGACCTTGTGATTGTTTGGGTAGGAGCCTTCATAGTGATTGGTGCTTTAATGTTGATTTGGAGACAGCTCTTTGCGGCAACTGTTAATGAAGAACTTGCTCGTGCCGAAGGAATGAATCCCGATCGCGTCAATATTATCTTCATGCTCCTTATGGCGCTTGTCATAGCAATTTCGATGAAAATTGTAGGCGTGCTTTTAATTACGGCACTTCTTATCATTCCTGCAGCAACCGCTCGCCGTTTGGTATCCAATCCAGAGCAAATGGCAGTATATTCTGCTATACTTGGTATGATTGCAGTTGGCGGTGGCTTGTTTGGCTCTCTTGCATGGGACACGCCTTCTGGCCCTTCCATTGTTGTTACGGCGCTTTTGTTATTCATTTTGACATTGTTTCCTGTCTTGAGAATGCTAAGTTCTAAGCGAGAAGGATAATTCGATATGGCTTCACATCATTCGCAACCAGAGCTGAAAAAAAATCAAAAACTTGTTTTTGATGTTTTGAAAGATGCTGCAAATCCTTTGAGCGCCTATAGCATTCTGGATTTGCTTCGTGGTGAAGGGTTTCGTGCGCCATTACAGGTTTATCGTGCACTGGATAAACTGGTGGAATTTGGTCTGGTACATAAGCTGGAAACGCTCAATGCATTTGTTGCGTGTAGCCATGATGATTGTGCGTTAAGTGAACCTGCAGCATTTATGATTTGTGATGCTTGTGAAAGTGTTTCAGAGCTTGGAGATGCCAGTCTTTCCAGCCATCTTGGAAAACTTGCAAATACAGAAAACTTCGCCTTAAAACATACTACTGTTGAGCTGCATGGACGTTGTAAAAATTGCCTTTAGGGCATTCAATGGTTGACAAAACAGCTTTGCTATACAAGAAATTACCCCAATAAAAACGCCAAAAATATGGGCAGGAGAATTTTATGAAAAAACAATTTATTATTGGTGCATTGGCATCTGCTTTAATGACGAGTGCAGCATTTGCTGAAAATCTCAAAGTTGGTTTTATTACAACTCTTACAACACCTGCTGCTGTAATCGGTAATGATCAGAAAAATGCTGTTGATTTGGCGATGGAACATCTGGGCAATAAACTGGGTGGAAAGCCTGCTGAAATTGTTTTTGAAGATGATGGTTTCAAGCCGGAGATTGGTAAACAGAAAACAGACAAGCTGGTGCAAGATGATGATATCTCAATTATTGCCGGTTACATCTGGTCGAACGTTTTGATGGCTTCTGCCAAGCCAATATTTGATGCAAACAAGATTATGATTTCTGCAAATGCTGGCCCTTCTGTGATTGCGGGTAAGCGTTGTAATGCAAATTTCTTTTCAACTTCCTGGCAGAATGATCAAACTCCAATGGCGATGGGTGAGTACCTAAACCAAAATGGTGTTAAATCCATCTACGTGATGGCGCCAAACTATGCGGCCGGTAAAGACATGGCGGCTGGCGTTGCCCGCACATTTAAAGGCGAGATCAAAGGACAGGACCTTACAACATGGCCTGGACAGTTGGATTTTTCTGCTGAGCTTGCAAAAGCAAAAGCGTCTGGTGCAGAAGCGATTTTTGTTTTTTACCCCGGCAAAGCAGGTGGCGCCTTCATCAAGCAGTATCAGCAAGCGGGTCTAAAAGGCACAATGGATCTTTATACAGTATTCTCTGTAGACGGTATTTCACTACCAAAAATGCAAGCGGGTAATCTTGAAGGTGTTCTTGGTTCCAAGCTTACAAATCAGTGGGATCCGACACTGGATAATGAAGCAAACAAAAAGTTTGTTGCAGACTTCAAGGCAAAGCATGGAACATACCCATCGTTCTATGCAGCTCAAGCATATGACTCGATCATGTTAATCAATTCAGCTGTTGGTGCGGTTGATGGCGACATGAAAAATGTTGATGGCTTGAAAGCTGCACTTAAAGAAGCAAAGTTTGATTCAGTGCGTGGTAAATTCAAGTTTGGGAATAACAATATGCCGGTTCAAAACTTCTACCTTCGTGAGGTGGTTGAAGATGCAGATGGAAAGTGGGCAACGAAAGTTGTCAGCACAGTTTATACAGACCATGTTGATCCATATGCGTCTGATTGTAAGCTTTAATCTTTTTTGAAAGTTTTATAAAAGAAATAGGCCGCGATGATCGTGGCCTATTTTATTTATGACTTTAATTTTTACATGTGCAAGATAGCCGAATGAGTACTCTTTTCCTGATTCAGTTTTTAAATGGATTGCAACTTGGCGTTTTGCTGTTTTTGCTGGCGGCTGGCCTGACGCTTGTCTTTGGGATCATGGATTTTGTCAATCTTGCGCATGGATCACTCTACATGATTGGTGCATTTATCTGCGCCAGTCTGACGTTTTGGACGGGTTCATTTGTCTGGGGTGTTTTGCTGGCCATTCCAATAGTTGCGGTGATTGGGTTTTTCTTTGAAAAACTGATTGTGCGACATTTGTATGAAAGCAATCATTTGGATCATGTCCTGGCAACCTTCGGTATTATTTTGATTGCAGATACACTTGTTCAGCTTTCATGGGGGCCGCAGGGAATTGCCATTCCTCTGCCAGATTACTTGTCAGGCCAAGTTGAAATTTTGCCTGATATTATTTTCCCAACGTTTAGGTTGGTCATCATATCAAGTGGTTTGCTTATTGCAGCTGGTCTCTATTGGCTGATCACCTATACGCGTCTTGGCATGTTAATCAGGGCTGGCGCTTCCAATCGAACCATGGTGTCTGCTCTGGGTGTTGATATCAGCACATTGTTTGCGGGTGTTTTTGCGCTGGGGGCAGTATTGGCTGGCATTGCAGGTATGTTGATTGCGCCAATTACAGAAGCCACGATTGGCATGGGCAATGATATCATCATTACTGCATTTGTGGTGATTATCGTTGGCGGTATCGGTTCGATGAAGGGTGCATTTATTGCAGCCATTTTAATCGGTATTATTGATACGCTTGGACGTTCATTTCTCAAAGACATACTTGAGGTCTTCATGGAAAGTGCTTCTGCTGCAACCGCGGGGCCAGCGCTTTCTTCGATGCTTATTTATATTATTATGGCGATTGTTTTAGCGCTTCGCCCTCAAGGGTTATTCCCTCCGAAGGTGCGATAAGATGAGCGTTCAAGAAGTGCCGAAAAACCTTAAGCCACATCTGCAAGCACCAAGTCTTTTTGGGTTTGGACAAGGTAAGCTTGTTACAATTTTGATAATGGCTCTTTTGTTTATGTTGCCGATGATTGCCTGGTGGATGGGTAATAAATTTTATCTGGATTTCTCGGTTCGCATTATTTGTCTGGCGATAGCTGCAGTGAGCTTAAATCTGATTTTGGGCTTTGGTGGATTGGTTTCATTCGGTCATGCAGCTTTTATAGGGATTGGTGCTTATGCCGTGGGTATTCCTGCTTACCACGGGTATGAATCCGCATGGTTGCATTTTCCTTTGGCTGTTGGCTTGGCTGGATTATTTGCACTGGTGACGGGAGCGATTAGCCTACGAACCAAGGGTGTTTATTTCATTATGATTACCATGGCTTTCGCGCAGATGGCCTACTATTTCTTTTTGTCTCTGGAAGAATATGGTGGTGATGACGGGATGACGCTTTGGTCTCGTTCTGATTTTGGTTTGATCAATATCTCGGATGGGCTTACGTTCTTCTTGCTGTGCTATTCGGTTTTGGCGATCTGCATATATTTGACTTTCCGCATTGTGAACTCGCGTTTTGGAATGGTGCTTCGCGGTTGTAATTCCAATGAACCACGCATGAAGGCTTTGGGATATAATACCTATCTTTATCGATTAACCGCTTATGTCATTTCAGGTGCGATGTGTGGCTTGGCGGGTGCATTGATTGCTAATCTTCAGGATTTTATTACAGCCGATACGATGACCTGGACACGCTCTGGCGAATTAATGTTTATGGTTATTCTTGGTGGTGCAGGTTCCATTTTCGGCCCTGTCTTCGGTGCGGTTGCGTTCTTGTTGATAGAGGAAGTTCTATCTGCGTTCACAATTTACTGGGCGCTTCCTTTTGGTATCTTACTTATCCTTTCTGTTCTGTTCATTAAAGGCGGTGTGAACGGCCTTATTCTTCGAGGCTGGAAGTCATGAGTGAAGTGTTGTTGCAAGTTGAGGGGTTGAAGAAGTCTTTTGGTGGTGTTGTTGCAACTGACGACGTGGCGCTTGATGTGCGGCTGGATGAAATTCATGCAATCATCGGTCCCAATGGAGCTGGCAAGACAACATTGATTACGCAGCTTTTTGGTGAGCAATTGCCCGATGCAGGCCATGTGTTTTTCAAAGGCAATGACATTACAAGGTTGGCACTGCACAAACGGGCAAGCATAGGCCTTGCGCGTTCATTTCAGATTACATCTGTGTTTATGGATTTTTCAGTATTGGATAATGTCGCTCTGGCTGTTCAAGCGCATGAAGGCCATTCGTTCAAGTTTTGGAAAGCTGCTACGACTGAATTTCTCTTGCGTGAAAATGCAATGAAAGCGCTGGCACAAGTTGGCCTTGATGGACGTGCTTCAAATATGGCATCCGAGCTTTCTCATGGTGAAAGACGTCAACTTGAGATTGCCATGGCACTGGCAACTAATCCGGTATTTCTACTGTTGGATGAACCGATGGCCGGAATGGGAGCAGAAGAAAGCGCCTTGATGGTTAAACTTCTAAAAGGGCTTAAAAAAGATAGAGCCATTTTGTTGGTTGAGCATGATATGAACGCAGTGTTTGAATTGGCTGACCGCATCTCGGTTTTGGTATATGGCAAGCTGATTGCTACAGGGACGCCAGATGAAATTCGTAATAATAGCGAAGTGCGTGAAGCATATTTGGGCGAGGCTTAATCTATGCTGAAAGTTGGGAACCTCGAAACATTTTACGGCACAAGCCAAGCGCTTTTTGGCATGTCTTTTGAAGTTAATGCTGGCGAAGTGGTTACGCTTCTAGGTCGAAACGGTATGGGTAAGACCACGACGGTTAATTCCATTATGGGCATTATAAAGCCTGCTTCGGGGTCTGTTACTTTGGACGGGAATGAGGTTGTTGGCAGCAAGTCCTTTAAAATGGCAAATCTCGGTTTGGGACTTGTGCCAGAAGGACGTCAGATTTTTCCTAATCTTTCAGTAAGAGAAAACCTGATTGCGACAGCTTCCAATCATTTAAACATGAGTGATGTTTGGACGATTGAACGTGTTTATGAAATGTTTCCTGAACTCAAGGAGCGTGCAACTTCCATGGGTAATTTGCTGTCTGGTGGCGAACAACAGATGCTTGCTATCGGAAGGGCGTTGATGACTAATCCGAAGTTGCTTGTTCTGGATGAAGCAACCGAAGGACTTGCACCATTGATTAGAGATAAAATCTGGAAGGCACTGGCTCAACTACGTGATAGTGGTCTTTCTATTTTAGTGATTGATAAAAATCTGAATGACCTATTTCAGCTCGCTGATCGTCATTACATTGTTGAAAAAGGTCAAGTTGTTTGGAGCGGTAATTCCAAAGAGCTTAAAATGGCAAAAGATATTCAGCAAAGATATCTTGGTATTTAAGAGGAAAAACCTCATGCAGAAGATTGTTGTTTTTACAGATACGCACATGGAGCCGGAGGTAGCTGCTGGTAAGTTTGATCCTGATGTGCAACTTCAAAAAGGGATTGCGCACGTCAATGAATTTAACGGTGATGCAGACAGGGTGATTTTTTGTGGCGATCTCACGCATTCAGGCGATGTAGCTTCTTATGAGATGCTCCAAAAACGACTTGAAGATTTGAAAGTGCCTTATCATCTCTTGCTTGGTAATCATGATAATCGTGAAAACTTTTTATCTGTCTTTGATGACGCCAAAGTCGATGAGAACGGATTCATACAACAAGTTATAGAGACAGATTGTGCAAATTTGATCTTGCTTGATACGCTTAATGGGCCGCCATATAATTACCCCTACTCACACCAGGGATTATTATGCGAAAGGCGATTATCCTGGCTTGACGGTCATTTGTTATCTGCAGCAGATAAACCCAACATACTCTTTATGCATCATCCTGCACACAATACTGGCTTTGCTGCCATGGACACAATCAAGCTCATTGATGGAGAGGCTTTCTACGATCTTGTCACACGTTACGAAAATGTACGCCATATCGTTTGCGGCCATGTACACCGAACCATTTCCGGTAGCCATAGAGGTATACCGTTTTCTGTTTTCAAAAGCACTGTTGGTCAGATGCCAATGTTATTTAATGTGATGGATTTTCACATGGAAGTAAATGAGCCATCCGCCTATGGTATGCTTTGCATCTCTGATGAGAGTGTGTTGGTTCAAACAGAAGATTTTGAGCTTTCTGATTTAAAAAACATCTAGAAAACAGAATTTCGTGCAATCCCCAAGAAGCAATTTCATACTTAATGGATATTTCTCTTGGCGGTTTTGTTTGTCGATGTTACCCTGCGTACAACAGAAAATAATAACAGGCATTTGATAGCCTGATTATAAGGATATTCGGCGTGAGCAATCTTTCCAATGGCGATAAGCCAAAGGGGAAAGAGCCAAACCCGAGACGGCGGCGAAACAAAAGGCCCGCTGACACACAGTCTATGGCTCATAAAGCCAATGCTGCAGATGTCGCGAACCAAAATAAGTTACCGCCCGAAATTTCTCGTGAAGGCAAGAATCTGCCTTTTAACGAGAATGAGGATGGCTCTAAGTCTTCTGCCAGCCATATTGGCGCTGGTGCAGATGGTAATGTAAACCATGCTAATGGTGTACGTGACACATCCAATGATGGCCATAAACCCAAGAAACGTAGACGCTACCCATATCGTAAGCAAAATAAAGCTCGTTTCGATACGATGAGAAACCTGCGTTCTGCACCGCAACCAACGCCTGATGCAATCTTTGAGCCTAATGATAAAGCTGAACAGTATCAGGGTAATGGTGCGGCTAACAAACAGCATGCAGAAAGAAGGAAGCATCCCCGGACCGGGCGCTATGCGAATGCCTATGCTGCCCTTGATCTTGGTACGAACAATTGTCGTCTTCTGATTGCTGTTCCTCAAGAGCGCGGGGGCTTTCGCGTAATTGATGGGTTTTCAAAGATTGTGCGTCTTGGTGAGGGATTAAGTCAAACAGGAATGTTGAGCCAAGAAGCAATGGACCGTTCTGTCGAAGCGTTAAAGGTTTGTGCAGCCAAACTTGGTAATAGAAAGATAAAGCGCCAACGGCTCATTGCTACCGAAGCTTGTCGACAAGCAGGTAATGGCGAAGCTTTTTTGAAGCGCGTTAAAGAGGAAAGCGGCCTTGATTTAGAAATTGTTTCCAGAGAGACAGAAGCGCGACTTGCGACAGAAGGTTGTGGTTCTTTGATGGACAAAAAATCTGATGGAGCCGTGCTTTTTGATATTGGAGGTGGTTCTTCTGAATTGATCTTGGTCAATAATATTGGTGCGCGGAAAAAGAAAATATCAGAACGTATAGCAGCGTGGACATCTTTACCCATGGGGGTCGTAACATTAGCTGAGCGCTTTGGCGGTCAAAACGTTTCGCGTAAAGTTTTTGATGAGATGGTACAGGATGTGATGCAACACATTGATGCTTTTGAGGGCAGGGATGCCTTAAAGAATGCATTTTCCCATGGGCGTGTTCATCTGCTTGGGACATCGGGTACTGTGACGACCCTTGCGGGAATTCATCTTAATCTTCCACGCTATGACCGTAAGCGGGTCGATGGTATTTGGTTGAGGGATGAAGAAGTTGATAGTGTCATCAATAAACTTATTTCCATGTCATATGAAGATCGGTCGAGAAATCCTTGTATAGGCACAGAACGCGCTGACCTTGTTTTAGCGGGTTGTGCAATTTTAAATGCTATCCGTTTAACGTGGCCTACAAAAAGGCTAAGAGTTGCGGATCGCGGGTTGCGGGAGGGGTTGCTGGCTGAAATGATGAACCTGGATAATGCAAGTTACAGATCAAAAAGAAATAATCGCTATTCGAACAAACGCAAAAATAGCAAAGCGAATAATGCGCAAGATAATAAGAGACCATCATGAAAAAGCCTGGTGATGCACCGAAAAAAACAAACCTCAGAAATATGCATACCAAGGTGCGAACAGCTAAGGGGCGTAAACTTTCCTCTACGCTTTGGTTGTCCAGACAGTTGAATGATCCATACGTTCAGCGCGCAAAGGCAGAAGGCTATGCGTCACGCGCTGCCTATAAACTGCTGGAAATCAATGAGAAGCATAATATTTTAAAAGCCAATGACCGGGTTATTGATTTGGGAGCAGCGCCTGGTGGCTGGTGTCAGGTTGCTGCACAAATTACAGGCTCGCAGGCTGATAAGCCTCGGGTAGTCGGAATTGATTATTTAGAAATGGCGCCTGTGCCAGGAGCCGTTATTCTTCAAAAAGACTTTTTGGATGATGATGCACCAGACATGCTGATTGACGCACTTGAAGGGCATAAGCCTGATCTTGTGATTTCCGATATGGCAGCGCCAACAACAGGACACAGAAAAACTGATCACTTGCGGACAATGCATTTGGTTGAGGTGGCTCTTGATTTTGCCCTACAGGTTTTGAAGCCAGGTGGATATTTTTTATCAAAGACATTTCAGGGTGGTACTGAAGCAGAGCTGCTCAACCTTATGAAAAGGAATTTCAAGTCAATTCATCACATAAAACCTCCCGCATCTCGGGACGGATCTGTTGAATTGTACCTTTTGGCAAAAGACTTTAAAGGCTGATTACTTTAAGTTACTGAATTAAAGGCGTATTTTTCTAGAATTTAAAAAAAGTAAAATTTTTTAAATTTGAAAGAAGATTTTTACTATTTCCTTATAGGAATGTCCCTAACTATATTGCTTGGGGAATTTCATGTCTATTGATGCAGCAGAAAATAATAATGAAGCGAAGCCAAATGCAGGGTTCTCCAGTATTAGAAAATCGCGTGTTTTGCTTTGGATTACAATGCTCACAGTGGCTTCGGTGCTGACTGCATTTTTCTCTCCAAATGCGCTTTCCCTTACAGATAAACTAACCATGCATGCAACAATCATGGTTTTTGGCTTATGTATTTGGGGTGCATTTGTTTTATTTTTTAAAATAAAAGGCGATCCAAACCTGTTTATTGATCTTGATGATGAACAGGTTGCTTTACCTGTATCGGATTTCAAACAAGGCAAGGAAACACATGAAGAGTTAAGGTCACTTGCCTATACGGACAGCCTTACTCGCCTTGGTAATCAGCAACGCATGATGGAAAAATTTTCGTCTATGGTCGATGATCGTCGTCATGGCGATAAAGGTTTTCTGGTTGGTGTTGCGGATATGGACGGTATGAAGCCTATCAACGATCTTTACGGATTTGAGGGTGGCGATGAAGTTTTAAAGCAATGTGCACAACGCCTTTCCGCAGCGATGGAGAAAGACGGTTTCGTCTTCAGAACGCGTGGTGATGAATTTGGTTTTCTGATGCCAGATATCAAAGATCAAGATGGTGCCCAACATATTGGCAAGATACTACAAGAAGTTCTTAATGCACCTTTTGACCTTGATGGCCGTACTGTCCGTCTAAGTGGTTCATTTGGCTTTGCACTTTACCCAGATGCTGGACATTCTTTTGAAGCGGTTATGAAAAACATTGAAAGCGCATTGTATCATTCAAAAAGGGGTGGTCGCGGTCGTATTACGGTTTTCTCCAAGGAAATTGAAGATATTATTCTAGAGAATGCGCGAATGGAGCAGGCCTTGCGTCGTGCAATTGCAAATAATGAAGTGCGCCCGCATTTTCAGCCAATTATCTCCTTGCAAGATGGTAAGTTGTTAGGGTTCGAAGCGCTTGCTCGCTGGATTGATGATGAGCTTGGATTTGTATCGCCGGCAAAGTTTATTCCGCTTGCAGAAGAACGTGGCATTATCGCATCTTTAACAGACAAGTTGCTATTACATGCGGCTAAAGTTGCGGCAGGGTGGCCTGATGAGATTTTCTTGTCGTTTAATCTTTCAAGCGTACAATTAGTTGATCCAAATACAGCTGCTGATATTATCAAAACAATAGGTAAAGCAGGTCTTCCACCGCAACGTCTTGAGATTGAAGTAACCGAGACTGCCATGATGTCAGATCCTGAAACGGCGTCAATGATTATTGATGAACTTCACAATGCAGGTATTCGCATTTCCATGGATGATTTTGGAACTGGGCAGTCAAGCCTTGGCCGTCTTCGCGAACTTAAACTTGATAAAGTGAAAATTGACCGCGCATTTATTATGGCGATTGGTGAAGACAAGCCTGCTGAACATATTGTTCGAGCTATCCTGGAGATGTGTGCAGGCCTTGATCTAACAGTTGTTGCTGAAGGTATTGAAGAAATGAATCAGGCTGAAAGCCTTAAACGATATGGCTGTCATGCGGGGCAAGGTTACTTATTTGGTAAGCCGCAGGATGAACATAAAACGATGGGTTATATTCGAGAATTTATGGATACAACATCACAGGAGCAGGAGCATAGAATAGCTGGATAAGCTATTTTAACCGAGCAGGGGAATTTTATTATGGATTTTGATTTAAGTATAAAAGGAAAGTGTATTCTTTCTGCAGAAGACAATGAGGTCAACCAGATTGTCCTTGAGCACACATTGGCTGAACAAGACATCCCGTTTGTCATTGTTAGTAATGGTGAAGAAGCGGTTGAAGGTTGGGAAGCCTTGGATCCTTTGATGATTTTCATGGATATTTCAATGCCGGTAATGAACGGTATTGAGGCTATTAAGGCAATCCGTGAGAAAGAAGCCGTAACTGGGAAACGTGTTCCTATTGCTGCTTTGACTGCACATGCGCTGACGGGTGATAAAGAACGTATGCTGGAAGCAGGCGCTGATTATTATCTGACGAAGCCTATCAATCCAAATCTATTACTTCAGAAAATTGCTGAAATTGCCGATACAGGTTCTACTCGCGCAATCCTATAGATTTCTTGCATCCTTAGCTTGACCTTTCTTACTTAATCTCCAAAACTGGAGATCAAGTGAGGATAGATGAGCGATTCAAAACCCAATTCCCATAATCATGATGGTCATTCACATGACCATCACCACGATCATAGCCATTGGTCTGATATGGACCTTAAGGTAAAGACACTTGAATCATTGCTGGTTGAAAAAGGCTATGTAGACCCTGCAGCACTTGATGTCATTGTTGAAACCTATGAAACAAAAGTTGGCCCCAGAAATGGTGCTGCTGTTGTTGCCAAGGCTTGGTCAGATGAAAATTACCTTGAACATTTAAGAGAAAATGCCACTGAAGCTATTGCGGAATTGGGTTTTTCCGGACGACAGGGCGAGCATATGCAGATCGTGGAGAATACTGCTGATCGTCACAACATGGTCGTTTGCACTTTGTGCTCTTGTTATCCTTGGAGCGTTTTGGGTCTGCCACCTGTGTGGTATAAATCAGCTCCTTATCGTTCGAGAGCGGTGATTGAACCGCGTGCTGTCTTATCGGAGTTCGGGGTCAAGCTGCCGCAAGATACCAAAATCACAGTTTGGGATTCTACTGCTGAAATGCGTTATCTTGTTATTCCGCAGCGCCCAGAAGGTACACAGGGTTGGAGTGAAATAAAGCTTGCAGAACTGGTGACGCGCGATTCCATGATTGGTACTGGGCTTGCCCTTTCACCTGATGAGATTTCATCATGAACGGCCCACACGATATGGGTGGCATGCAGTGTTATGGTCCTGTTGAACCTGAAGAAAATGAACCTGTTTTTCACGATGACTGGGAAAAGCGCGCGCTTGCCATGACGGTTGGCATGGGCTTTGCGGGTAAGTGGAATTTGGATATTTCGCGGTTTGCCCGTGAAAGCCTGCCTTATGATTTTTATCTCACCAAAAGCTATTATCAAATCTGGATTGCCGGTTTGCAAAAGCTGATGCTGGAGCGTGGCATGGTTACTGCAAATGAGCTTGAAACTGGCAAGCTAGAGGTGCCGGGTGTAGAAGTGAAACGCGTTGTGTCTGCCGAAGAAATGCCTGCTGCGCTTGCTGCGGGCGCGCCGGTCAGTCGCGATGCAATGCTTGAACCAGGATTTTCAATTGGTGAACGCGTACGCGCCCTTAATATCAATCCAAAAGGTCATACCAGATTACCCAGATATGTTCGTGGCAAAGTTGGAGAGATTGTTGGTGTTCACGGATGCCATGTTTTTCCTGATAGTAACTCTAAAGGCGAGGGAGAAAATCCCGAATGGCTCTATTCGGTTTCTTTTGACGCGCAGGAATTATTCGGGATGGAAACGGAAGAAGGCAACACCGTAATGGTTGATTGTTGGGGGAGTTATCTTGAACACGCCTGATCTTAAATTGCTTCAAGGCATCGTGTTGGATGACAATGAACCTGTTTTTAGTGAGCCATGGGAAGCGCAAGCCTTTGCACTTGTAATAGGGCTTTATGAAAAAGGTGCGTTTGCCTGGGGTGAATGGGCAGAAGTTCTAAGCACAACCATTCATTCGGATGATGGCTGCACGCCTTATTACGAGCTATGGTTAACTGCACTGGAAACCATTATCATGCAAAAGTCTTTAATAAATGAAACTGAAGTGGCTAACCGTAAAACGCAATGGCAAGCAGCTTTGCTTGCAACACCACATGGTAAGCCAATTGAATTACAAAATGCACATAAATCCTGAGCTATTGTTAAGTATTTCAGTCTATAAGCTCTTAAAATCAACGGGTTGAATACCTATATATAGGCCAACTTATATTTGTCGGAGGTAATAATTTAATGGCTACTTTAGTAAATTTGGATGCTGAGATTGAAAAGACTCGCTCAACGGTAGAAGAGATGCGAGGCAAGCTTGATCAAAGCGGTATCGTGCTAGAGGAGTTTGCAAAATCCGACACGATTGGGCAAACAGATTTTGATATCGAAAATGCTCGTATTCAAGATATTCTAAAGCAACAAAAGGTCATGGAAGGCAATATGGCTGACCTGATTATCGGTCTTGAAGATGCAACGAATGTTTTTGGTTCTGAATTTGAAAGCATGAAAAGCTATACCGGTTGGGAAAAGTTTATTGGTGTCTTCTCCAAACAAAGAATGCAACGCATGCGTTCTGAGCGTGTTCGTAACATGTCGCTTGCAGGTAACCTCCAAGAACTATTGGGAAAATCAGACAAGATTGTTGGTATTCTGCAATCCCAAAAAGATGTCTTGGATTCTCGTTATGAAAGTTCTGAAACATCCTTGAAACAAGTGATTGAACGTCGCAAGTCTGCGATGGAAAGCCTGGAAGCCACGCAAGCGCGTATCGAAGAATTAAATCCTTTACTGATGGATTTGGAAAATCAAATCTCTGCTTCAACAGATCAAAAGACCCGTGCGGACCTTGAAGGCCAGCGTTCCGAGCTTGCGACTGAATATAACAAAGCGCAAGCAAAAGAGCAGGAGCTATTGGCAGAAAGCCAGACATTGGAGCGTTATACATCCATGTTCCAGACATTTGTGGACTCGTTGAACAATCAGCTTGCTGCACAGCAAACGCTGATTAACAAATTGACGATTGATACAGAGCAGCGTGTTGTTCTTTACAAGGCACTGGAAGACTCATTGAAGACTGCTGCCCAGCAAGATGTTGCGCACAAAATCAATACGCTTGGCAATCAGGTCGATACGGCTGCGGAAACGACCATGGCTGGAATTGGTGCTGCGGCTCAATCTCACATTGGTGATCTTCTTGAAATGCACGAGAAAAATATGGTTTCGACAGAAGACATTCAGCGTCGCAAGAAGCTTGCCGATGAAGCCTTTGCGCGTCGCTTTGATGATGTCATGAAGAAGCATAACTCGGCGGCATATGTTCAATAAAACAAAAAAAGACCCCACTCTGAATTTATTAAAGGGTGGGGCTGTTCTCACATGAATACTAAAGAAACAGAGCAGGCATCGAAGTATTTTTTGGCTTTGGGTTCAGCGCTTAAAGGTCTGGATACCTATTTGCATGAAGAGCAATCTCCAGCCTATCAGCATGGTGTCATTGCATCTATTGTGAGTGGTTATCTGGATCGTTTGCAAAACTCTTTGCGCAGTTGGGAAAACAAGATTTCCTTTGAAAAGAAGTTTCGTGTTTCGCAAACGGAAAGCGGGTTTCCTGCATTTCAAAATGTGCTTGATTTGAAAAATGATCGTGCGGGAGCAAGCGATCGATTAGACGGTTTTGATGATGAAGACACCATTCGTCAAAACATGGTCGACCATATTCTGACCAAGAAAAGCTTTCCTTCTGATTTGCAAAAGCAAATGGCTGAGCGGCGATACCTACAAGCCGTTCAAGAGGGCAAGCATTTCTCACCGTTGGTGTTACCAAGAACGGTTCGCGTTTCTGTTAATCCGAAAACCAAAAGACCGTTTTACGTGGTGCATTGGGGCTTTTATGATGGGGCTGCCAACCTGCCTATGATCTACATGGCAACGATTGAAGACAGTTCTGACGATATTGCAAAAACTCTTGTGAGTCCTTCAGGCAAATTGAACAAACACGTAAATATCAAACTTCCTGTTGAAGGGTTGTTGAATCCTGATCTGGCACTTCAGTTTGATGATTTTTGTGAGAAGAATTCTGCATATAGTTTGATGCCTTCGACAATTGCACAAAGCCTGGATAAGGATTTTGATCACCTGCATCCAAAGCAATTGCGCAGATTTGTGTTGGGTCCGTTTTATCATTCAGCCTTTACACGGCATGGTGAAAAGGTCGATCAGATTTTGGCACGTGTTCGAAAACCTGAAAACGCATGGTTGATGACCTGGACGATGCAGGAAATTTTTTCAATCAGCGAGAAGCCTGCCAAATGGGGCTTGTGGGGTGGGGAGCCTGCGCGCGAAACGTTCCACATCAATACCGATGATCTGGAAGCTACGCGCATGGGGGTTAGTGACTTCAGACGCAATGCGCTTGTGCCACACGAAGCCTACCAGGCGATTTATGCGTCCGGCCAAGAGCGTGATATTTTTAATGGATACCAAAAGCACGTCATTTCAGACGGGCATGTTTTGAGGAATATGTAAGATGGATACAGGCCTTACCACACTAGATGAAAAAGACATCGCCAAGCATATTACGACCGCGCAATCGCTGGTGACAAAGCTGATTTTGCTTGAGGCTAAAGGTGATAAGTCCAATACAGAAATAGCGGGTACGCGTCGCCGCTTTGTATCTACAGTTTCAACGCGCGGGGCCAAGTCCACTCGCGAGGTTGAGTTTGCCAAAACACTTTCTAGTGTGAAGGCTGATGACAGTATGTTGTCGCCTGTTCAACATGCAATTTTGTTCAAGACGCGCCGCGCTTTGGCTGTCGCACTTGCTGTATCAGATGAATTTGCCAAGCAAACAGGTTTGGATAGCTTGCGCAAGAAAAATGCTTCATCTTCACTAG
>CALHIB010000159.1 GCA_938030595.1 uncultured Rhizobiaceae group bacterium
GTTGTCAATAAAAGCTCACCCGGCCCCCCTTAACCGGGTGAGCTTTATAAACAAAAGTAAATGCAAAGGTTTGGACTTCCCTCCCACCCAACCCTTTAAAAGCTACCACCTCCCTTAACTGGGTGGTGGTTTTTGTTTTTCAGGGATAGGCATTTATCAATAAAGCCTAAAATTAACCTTCTGATTACCAGCCGTTAACTCCCTGCTTACCAACTTGGGTCACAATGAACTCATATTTAGCGATTCGTATGGAGTACGCCCTGATGAAAATCAACAATGGTGATAATGAATTCCCAATGGAACTGACAGACATGGCTTCTGCAGATAAATTTGCCGAAGAAATGGATGATGTTTTACTTGATATTGCAGACATGAACCCGGAAATCTGCCCCCCTGACCGCCGCTTCTTCAAAGGCGATAAGGAAGCCTGGGTCTACGAGCACGGAAATATTTCCGAGCTGGTTTTTGTGAAGGTTGATTAGGTTTTTAAGTCTTCGACTAGGGTCTCAGGCGTTCGCATGTTTCAATCAATTCTCAATTGATTGATTTTATGCTTAGGCTGAAAACCACCTGCTCACTCCCACTCAATCGTTCCTGGCGGCTTTGACGTCACATCATAAACCACACGATTAATTCCGCGCACTTCGTTGATGATGCGGGTTGCTGCTTTTCCAAGGAATTTCATGTCGTAAGGATAGAAATCTGCAGTCATGCCATCAACGGATGTAACGGCTCTTAGTGCGCAGACGAATTCATAGGTTCTGCCATCGCCCATCACGCCGACCGTTTGCACGGGCAGCAGCACTGCGAAGGCTTGCCAGATTTCATCGTAGAGGCCAGCGTTTCTAATTTCATCCAGATAGATTGCGTCTGCCTGTCTCAGGATTTCCAGTTTGTCCCGTGTGATGCCGCCTGGACATCTGATGGCAAGGCCTGGTCCCGGGAACGGGTGACGACCAACAAATTTGTCAGGCAGCCCAAGCTCTCGTCCCAGAACGCGCACTTCATCCTTGAAGAGTTCGCGCAAGGGTTCTACCAATTGCATGTTCATACGTTCTGGCAAGCCGCCCACGTTATGATGGCTTTTGATCGTTACCGATGGCCCGCCTGTGAAGGATACACTTTCGATCACATCAGGATATAGTGTTCCTTGTGCCAAGAAATCCGCGCCGCCCAGTTTTCTGGCTTCTTCTTCAAACACATCAATGAAAAGCTTGCCGATGGTTTTGCGTTTGGTTTCAGGATCAGCTTCGCCTTCCAGCGCATTGATGAACATGTCAGACGCATCCACATGTACCAGTGGAATATTATAATGCTCATTAAACATGGAAACGACTTCTGCCGCTTCATTCATGCGCATCAAGCCATGGTCTACCAGAATACATGTGAGCTGGTCACCAATCGCTTCGTGGATGAGTAATGCAGCAACGGATGAATCTACGCCACCTGACAGGCCACAAATAACTTTCTTATCGCCAACTTGTTCACGAATGGCTTCAATGGCCTTGTCCTTATAGGCAGACATAGACCAGTCGCTTTCTATGCCAGCAATCTTGTGAACAAAGTTTTCAAGAATTTTGGCGCCATCGGGTGTGTGCACAACTTCCGGGTGAAACATAGTGGTGTAATATTGACGTGCTTCATCAACTGCTATGGCACAAGGCGCATTGGGTGATGTTGCAACCACTTCAAAACCATCAGGCAATTTTGTTACGCGGTCACCGTGTGACATCCATACAGGATATTTTGTACCCTGTTCCCAAACGCCCTCGAACAGTGGACTTTGTTTATGGATTTCAATATCGGCTGCGCCAAACTCACGGTGATGGCCACCTTCTACCGTGCCACCCAATTGCGCACAAAGTGTTTGTTGACCGTAACAAATGCCCATGATTGGCAAACCGCTATCAAAGACCTCTTGCGGAGCTCGCGGTGAACCTTCTTCTGGCACAGACGCTGGCCCACCAGAAAAAATAACCGCCTTTGGGTTCATATTCGCAAAGGCTTTTGAGGCTGAATTAAACGGGTGAATTTCACAATATACGCCTGTCTCACGAACACGTCGTGCAATCAATTGCGTTACTTGCGACCCGAAGTCAATGATGAGGAGAGAGTTTGATGGTGTTGTCATATTAAGGATTTAAATTATCAAGCCACACGTGGCAATTGCTGATTTTGAGTTACACACTGTTTGAAGAAGAATTGTCGATTCCGCTTTTATTGGATTTAACGAGTTTATTGGCAAGATTTCGATTAAAGGATGTTTCCAGCGCGTGCCTAACTTCTGTATTTCTGGCTAAATGTTCACGCAAACGCGCCTGACCAAAGGCCAAATATCGAACAGGCTCTGTTACTATTGCCGTTGCAGTTGCTGTTTCGCCCGTCAAATAGCTAATTTCACCAACAAAATCACCACGACCAACTTTGCCGATTAATTTTCCATTGCGAAAAACATCTGCTTTACCACTAACGATGAACTTTAATTTGTCGGGAATTTTATCTTCAAATACAAGAATTGTTTCATCTTGGACTTCCGTCCAGGCACCCAGTTTGACCAATCGCCTTGCATGTGCACGTTCGATATTTGGCAAACACGTTTTGATGAAATAATTTTCATCTTCACTAAAAATACCGCGCCTGTTTTCAACCTGCAAAATCAAAAGCTGTGCAATATTTACGAGCGTGAAAAGCGTTTCCCAAAACATGGAAACCTTGTCATCCAATGTCCAATAGTAAAATGCAGAAATTGATCCTGCCATAATTGCCAACGCGCGTAGCCAATTGATATTGCGCATCATCATGGATGTAATCAGCAAAACATAGGCCAAATGCCCAACCATGTTTTCCGGTTTGGAAAAGTCTACCCAAAACTCTGCTAGATACTCACCCATGAAACACGATGCCTGTTAGCCTGATTTGCGTTCCATGACGCAGAAGAAAAATCCGTCTGTATTGGTTGATGCGGGCGTCAGGGTGATTGTCTTCATATCTGACGACCAGGGTGCTGGTTTTTCAAACCCAAAAAGATCCTGCCAAACCTCACCCGCTGATACAATTTCAAATTCAGGATTTTCTTCTGTGAAACCATAAACCTGGTTTTCGTTTTCTTCTGGCAGAATTGAGCACGTTATATAAATCAGATGTCCACCTGGTTTTACAAAAGGTGCTGCTCCACTGAGAACTTCTTCTTGTTGCTCAAGTCGCATTTCAAGGTTCTTTTCATCAAAGCGCCATTTAGCATCTGGACGTCTGCGCCAAGTGCCGGAACCTGTGCACGGCGCATCGATGACCACTTTATCCATTTTGCCGATTAATGCAGACATATCAGACTTTGGTGCGTGAACCTGAACATTTCTTGTTCCAGCGCGTTTTAAGCGTTCATGAATTGGCGCAAGACGGGATTTATCAGAATCGTAAGCGTGGATTTGCCCTTTGTTTTCCATGCTAGCTGCCAGCGATAAAGTCTTGCCACCACCACCAGCGCAATAGTCTAAAATGCTCTCTCCAGGTCTTGCAAAAATCAAATCACCAACGATTTGACTGCCCTCATCCTGAATTTCAAAACGGCCTTTTTGAAAACTCTCTTCTGCTTGCACATTGGGTTGGCGTGCAAAAGGTTTGTTTGATTCAAATCGTATGCCATGACGGGCAATTGTTGTCGGCTTGGCATCTGGACGACCCAATTGTTTTAAAACTTTCTCACGTGTCGACTTAAGTGTGTTTACGCGTATATCCAGGGGTGGGCGCTTGCCAAACGCTTTTGCTTCTTCAATCCATTCATCATCAAAGTTGGCTTCAAAACTCGGAATACACCATTCAGGAATATCTGCCTGAATATGAGGTTCTGCATTGTTTAATTCGCGAGCAGCCATTGCAGCAAAGTCTTCAGGGGATGGAAGCTCTGGCGCAAATTTATCGCCATCAAGAGTTTCTCGCAGCTCCGCCTCACTCATGCCCCAACTGTTTATCAATAGCGAAAAGACAAGAGCGCGATTTTCCTCACTGCCTGCCAGATATTTCAAAGATGCTTTTTGGCGCAGGCAATCATAAACGAGATTACCAATTGCCGCACGATCGCCAGAACCAGCAAACCTGTGCGCCAATCCCCAGTCGCGAAGCGCATCACCCGCAGGGCGCTTACGCGTATCAATATCATCCAGAACTTCTATGGCTGCTTGCAGCCTACCACCTAAACGCATTAGGAAAACCACCTGTCAAAAAAGAACATCAACCACATGCAGACAAGTGCAAGGAAGTTGATTGTAAAAACCTTACCCCGCAAGCCAACATTATCTGCACTTACTTGAACAAATGTATGAATCATTCGCCCAAATAAAAACAGGAAAGCAAAACTCACGTAAAACCAATTCACTGAGCCTGTAGCATAAAGCAATGCAATAAGCGCATAAAATAATACAGGTACTTCAAATTGATTGTTGAGATTATTTACCCATCGACGAGAAGCTTCGGGCTCATTACTTTTATATGCCAAATCATCTGTTTGTAATTCGCCTTGAGCAACTGCTGTCATACGCTTAATGGAAACCATCACGAACAAGAAGAATATCAATACCAAATGCCCAAATACAGGTACTAAAATGATATCGGGCAAAGCGAACATGGATTATACTTCGAGAAAGAAAATCGTTGATATAAAGAGTTCCAACAGAAGCAGCATGAAAATTCGCATTGTGTTGATGAACATACCTTTGCGTTTCAAGACGCGATTTTCACCAATCATTTCTTTTGCATGAACCACACGCGATAAAACAAAGATAAATGCAAGAGCGACGGTTATCCAACTGGAGACACCAACCGCTATGCCGATTAAAATAATCACATAAAAAAGAACTGGTAGTTCAAACTGATTGGCAAGTGCTCTTGAATAAATTGCGGTTGCATCAGCCTCATTGGTCACAACCGAAAAGTCTTCCCGATCTGCTCGCCCCTCTTTGACAGCGGACGTGCGTGCCTTGCTCATTTGTATATAAAGCCAGATGGTCAAAAGCATTTGGGCAATCATTATCATGATGAGCAACTTTAATTGCCAAGCTTTTTCAAATGTCCAAAGAAAGTCGATTTCCATAATTCTCTTAATGCCTTTAAGTTGAACGATGATAATTAGGGCTTTCGCGCGTGATCGTCACATCATGCGCATGGCTTTCACGCAGGCCCGCACCAGAAATACGAACGAAAGTTGCTTTCTTTTGATAGTCAGCAATGTTTTCGCCACCAACATAACCCATGGCTGCTTTGAGGCCGCCTGCAAGTTGGTGGATAACTGCACCGACAGGCCCTTTGTAGGGAACCTGTCCCTCAACACCTTCGGGCACGAGTTTAAGACTGTCTGTCACTTCTGCCTGGAAATAACGATCTGCAGAACCCCGTGCCATCGCACCAACAGAACCCATACCGCGGTAGGACTTATATGAACGACCTTGATGAAGATAAACTTCACCGGGGCTTTCTTCTGTTCCAGCCAGCAGTGAACCGACCATGACCACGGAGGCTCCTGCGGCAATTGCCTTCGCAATATCGCCAGAATATTTGATGCCGCCATCTGCTATAACTGGAATATTTGCTTTTTGAGCAGCCTCCACAGCAGACATAATAGCAGAGAGTTGCGGAACACCGACGCCTGCAACAATGCGTGTTGTACAAATAGAACCAGGGCCAATTCCAACTTTCACCGCATCCGCACCTGCATCAATTAACGCCTTTGTGCCATCAGCCGTTGCAACATTCCCTGCAAGAATTTTAACCGAGTTTGAAAGCTTCTTTATGTGAGAAACCGCATCAAGAACTTTTTGGCTGTGGCCATGTGCAGTATCCACAACAAGCAAATCAACACCTGCATCCATGAGGCGTTCTGCGCGTTCAATACCATCATCTCCAACTGTGGTTGCAGCAGCAGCGCGAAGTCTTCCTTGACTGTCTTTTGCTGCATTTGGATTGAGTTTGGATTTTTCGATGTCTTTTACCGTAATCAAGCCAACACATTGATAGTCAACATCCACAACCAGCAGCTTCTCAATACGGTGTTGGTGCAACAAACGTTTCGCTTCTTGCGGATCAACCCCTTCCTTCACTGTGATCAGGTTTTCGCGTGTCATTAATTCGTAGACTTTTTGATCCGGGTTGGAAGCAAAACGCACATCACGGTTTGTCAATATACCAACCAGCTTGCCTGTCACATGTCCACCACTGCCTGCATCTTCTACGACAGGAACACCAGAAATCTTATTGGCTTTCATCAATTCTTTTGCAGCAGCAAGAGTAGCCTCTGGCCCAATTGTCAGCGGATTGACGACCATACCAGATTCAAACTTTTTAACTTGGCGAACTTCTTCCGCCTGTTGCGCAGGCTCAAGGTTCCTGTGAATGACGCCCATACCGCCTGCCTGTGCCATGGCAATAGCAAGATGCGATTCTGTCACCGTATCCATCGCAGCAGACAGAATTGGCATACTAAGCCCAATGCCTTCTGCTACACGAGAAGAGATATCTACCTGACCTGGCATGACATTTGAAAGACCTGGTTGCAGCAACACATCATCAAATGTGAGTGCGATTTCTCCAGTACCTGAAGTAACAATTTTTGACATATTATGCTTGGCTGACGCCAATCCCAAATTTAAGACTTGTGGATAAAATTATCCGTTACCCGTCCGTTTAAAAAACATATGGATTGACGATTGTCGATAACACGCAGAATGTGGCTTGCAAAGAGCTTTTTTAGTTTGTTCCTATTTTAAACACACGGAACTTTTCACCAACAGTGGAAATCTCTTCCATCCAGCTTGGTATATCATCTCTGAAAATTTTGGCAGTTACAGAATTGGGCCCATAATCATCGCGCTTATTGGCTTTTTTTCCTGTGCAAAGTCCCAGATAAGCAAGCTGATATTTTTTTGTAATTACCTTGGCAGTCGCTTCATCTGTCCCCATAAAATCCAATGTATCAAGAATGGCACGTTCATTGCGGTGATAGGGTCCTGAAATCACAGAATGATTGGTATGAAACAATACAGCAGTGCTAGTCGAAAGATCTGAGACGATATTTGCTTTTGGCAATGTGTTTAAAAATTCAAAATCCACACTCGCCAAACAATGTCCTGGTTCTCTGCGCGCTAAATCTGATTGTAAGGTTGGAACAACCTTAGCACTGTTAGAATTCTTATTTTGCTCAATTCTTTCAGGAGGCAAAAAGATTGCACCGGCAATATACCAGACGATCGATATCTGAAAAAATACGACACCTGACTGGAACCCATACAGGAAGAATTTTTCTGATTGATATTTTTCTTTCAAAAATTCCCAGCATATCATTGAGAATATCGTACAAAATGGAACTACCAAAAACGCAGCGGTTCGCACAACGCGTACTTGCCATAGCGTACCCATGACACATGCGAAAAGAATGATGTAAAGACTGGCTACTTTTATGGTTCTGTAATTTTTATTAAACAGCACAAACGCGCCAACCAGCAAAACAAAAAGATAATAACCAACGGTTGAAAACCAGTGGTGCGGAAAATCGTGTAAAACCTGGCTTAATGATTTTGCTTCACTGACTTTACTCAACCAGCGCGTTTTTGTTTCTGCTGACATGGTTGCAAATGGATCACCCAAACAGTCCGGGAATGCCAAATACAATATAACCAAAGCAACGCCAGCCAAGAGGGCGCCTGATAGTAATCGGCCAATTATTTTGTTTGTATTAATTGATTTTGAAAAAAGAAATGAGCTGATACCTAGTCCGCAAAACGCCAAACCAATCAGGCAAAAAACTGAAAGAAAGAAAAAAGAGTTGGCATCACATCGGGTATTGAAATAGTCGCGTGGATGAAAATTTACCGCATAAAGAACGAGGCTTGAGATAATAAGCGCTAAACCGACTTTAAAAATACCACGACCATTTTTATCCGCGCCAATTGCCCATTCTATACCAATAACTGATAAAACCAGTATCAGGACAATGAGCGTTTCTGCGCCAATAGATATGGAAAATGCAACAGCAAACCCAATGAGATAATCACCCCAACTTCTATCTCGATTAACAAGGCCTAGAACCATTAATCCAAATAATAATATTTGGATATTATGATGATCAACGCGACCTGCTGAAAATTGATTGATGGATGAAATCGTCAAAACGCCAAAGAACGCTGGTAGCCATCTATGATAATTTTCAAGCAGGCGATCACAGACCAAAGTCCATACAGTTATTGTGATCAACATCAACATCAGCGGCCAAATGATGGAAGCCAGGTAAGTCGCCTTTTCAAAACTTGTGAAAACATCCAGAATGACAATCAGCGCTGCAATGGGAACATCAACTAGACGCGACCAATGAATATCGCCACCTGATGGGGGCACCATGTTATAGGCTGTTATGTCAAACCAGTTTTGACCGTTCATCCAGGCATGCACTTGTGACATTCTCAGAAAATCATCAGGCCCTCTGAATTCCCCATATGTGTAAACATAGTAGAATTCAGACCAATTCCAGAAGCAGAGGTAAGCCAAAGCCAAGACTAAAATGACCGGCAATTTAGAGAACACGGATGTTGGTTGCTTCGCATATGTCATAAGCTCATCCCTATCTTACAACTTTTAAAACGGCTAATGGTACATTGGTGTCTGAGACCCATTCCAACCACTCCGGTAATTGATTAGCGCCAATTGCTATTGCCGTTGATTGTTTGTTTTCCTGATTTTGAGGTGGAATATCTTTCCTACAAATCACGACAAGATCAACATTGCGCTCATCTGCGATTTTTCTGGATTGTGCAGGCGCCATCTCGAAGAACGAAAGTACATTTAAAATGCTTTTTCCGTTACGATGGTAGGATCCAGCTTCCACGCTATGACGCGTGTGAACTAGAATTGATGTCGATGTATTTAAGTCAGAGAGAACATGGCTTTTGGGTAAATCGCTCAAGACCTTCATTGCTATATCACTTCGACATTCCTGCTTTGGCTCATTGGTTTTTTCAATCTTTTTGTCCGGACTATGTTCACTTGTGATTTCTTCAGCTTCGAGACTGCCTACGCTCAGACCAATTACGACCCAGAAAGTTGAAGTGAGCATGATGCAAACCACGCCCTGTATGAAATAAGCTAATATGTTCCTTGTCTTGAATTTTTGAACCAGCCAACTCCAAGTCATGCTGGCGAAAATTACACAGAGGGGAATGATAGAATACATTCCGGTTCTCAAAATTCTTGTCTGATAAAATGAACCCAAAATGCAAACGACTATTATAAAGCCCAAGATTGCCAAGACATGTTTTTCTGCAAGGCGATGATAAACAACCCAAATCGTAATTGCGAAAATAATGCTGAGGTAAACAGCCTGAGCAGACCAGTAGTATGGTTCCAGTGTTATGCGCTCAACGAGACCTTTAGCTTCAGTAATTTGATCCAGCCAACGGGATTTCAGCTCTGCGCTTACCATTCCCAGTGGACCATCGAGGCAATGCGGAAAAACACTAAACAGCAGTACGAGCATAATCGCACTTAATAGCAGACCAATTAACAACCTGCTTGCCAGAGACTTTATGATATTCAATCTCGAGAGATAAACCAAACTCATGAATGCAAGAGATACCAGTGCCAAGGCAGCAGTGTAAAATAGTGAGTAGGCATCACAAGCATGATAGCTAAACCAATTAGCCGGTGCCGTGCTTATCGCGTATAAAACCACACTGCTAATACCAATTGACAATCCGGTTTCAAATAACCGCTGTTGCGAATGTGCCTGATTGAATGCCCAGCTAAGCGCAAGGAAACCCAGAATGGCTAAAATCAAGATGAATGAATCAAGACCAACGACAAAAGATAAAACCATCAAAAAGCCTACCCAATAATTGGAAAACTTTCCCAAGCCATGTGTGACGCCCAGCAGGATTGCTATCAAAAGCACAATCTGAATATTGTGATGATCCAGTCGCCCTGGCCGAAATTCAGTCATTGTATTAATCGAGAGTACGAAAAAGAACACAGCCAACAAACGATGCTCGCGCCCTGCAATCCGGTCGCAAATCGAAATCATTGCTGTGACTGCAATCATAAAGAGTATAAGTGGCCAGATGATTGCTGCCAGTCGCCAGGCGGTTGTTGGCTCAGTGAATAATTCAAAAACAAGAATTAGGGTAGCTATTGGAATATCCACCAGTCTTGACCAATGAATATCAGCCCCATGGATCGGCGACATTCTGTAAGCCGTTAGATCATACCACCCTTGCCCCGAAAGCCAGTTTTGAACCTGGTGCAATCTTAAAAAATCATCTGGTCCCGGCAAGACGCCTTGCGAAAAAACAAGACCCATGTTTTTCCAATTCCATACAAGGTAAAAGAGCAAAGCCCATAGAAGGACTTTTTTCCACGAGTATTCTACTGGCTGGGATATTGCTTGAGACATTGGTTTATTCGAATCATCGTTCATTCAATTTCTCACTAATATAGTCAGCAATGATTAATGCTATTTTTACTTCGTAAGAATATTATTTGCTCAATCTAATTTTTATGGTGGGCAAGTGTGGCAAAATATTCTGATGTAGCAGTGATCATTCCTTGCATGAATGAAGAAATAGCGATTGCTAAGGTTGTGAAAGACTTTAAGGCCGCTCTGCCGGGTTGTGTTGTGCATGTCTATGACAATAATTCTACTGACAAAACGGCTGAAGTGGCCAAAAAAGCTGGTGCGATCGTAGGCTATGAACCACGCGCAGGCAAAGGTAATGTTGTTCGCAGAATGTTTTCTGAAATTGATTCAGAAATCTATTTGATGATTGACGGCGATGACACTTATGATCCGGAAGCAGCGCCTGAGATCGTAGAAGCGGTTCGCAACAATATTGATATGGTTGTCGGGACACGCTCTGGCGCATTGGAAAAACACGAACGCTCAGGCCATGCGTTTGGTAATAGCATGTTCAACTTTTTATATAATGCGTCACTCGGGCAAGACTTCTCTGATATCTTCTCTGGATATCGCGGGTTTAGCAAACGCTTTGTCAAAAGCTTCCCAGCCCTTTCTCAAGGATTTGAGATTGAAACAGAACTTTCTGCACATGCATCACAGTTACGCTTGCCGGTGAAAGAAATTCCAACCAAATATTCTGACCGTGCAGAAGGCTCTGAAAGCAAACTATCGACCTTTAAAGATGGTGCGCGCATTCTGAAAACCATTATTGTTTTGATGAAAGAATATAAGCCATTATATTTCTTTGGTTTTGTCGGATTTTTGGGAATGTTATTGTCACTTTTCATCTTCCTGCCCGTCTATTCTGAATATCTGCAAGATTCTTCAATTTCGCTCATCCCAACCGCAGTTCTATCAACCGGCATTATGTTGGTCGCCATGTTATCGTTTACTGCCGGTGTGATTTTAGACTCAATCAGGCGCTTCCGCGCTGAAGTTAAACGTATGTTCTACAACATTACCTAAATAGGATTTTACTCGTTATGAAAACAGAACCCGATTACGACGCTTATCTGCGCCAGTTTGAAGAAAACTATGAGAAGCTAAATTACTCTGGCAACCTTTCTTCAAAAGTGCTTTCGCATTCACATGTTGTTTTGGAAAATGCATTTACTGAAAAAGACCACTTCTCTGAAGTGCTTGAGATTGGTGCTGGCTCAGGCCAACACCCGCTGACGGTAAAGCATACATTTGACAAATACTGGATTACAGATGGTAACGACCGTATGCTGGATCAGTCTCGCGAACGTTTTAAAGATGATAACCGTTTTGATTATCAGGTTGAAGATGCCCGCAAGCTATCTTTTGATGATCATAGCTTCGACCGCGTTATCGCAACGCATGTTCTTGAGCATTTGGTCAACCCACATGAAATTCTTCGCGAATGGACACGCGTCATTAAACCGGGCGGAACCCTGTCTTTGGTTCTACCTTGTGACCCAGGTTTTGCCTGGCGGTTTGGTCGTATGTTGGGTGTTCGCAAAAGAGCGGAAAGTGCTGGACTTGAATATGATTACTGGATGGCACGTGAGCATGTAAACTCTATTTACAATCTCAATACCTTCATCAACTTCTACTATAAAGATGTGAAAGCAACCTGGTGGCCATTGCGCGTTCCTTTGCCAGATCTAAATCTGATTTACGCTGCAAATATCAAGATTGAAGCATAATGAACTACTTCATTATCCTATGCGTTGTCAGTGTATTGGCTGTTGGACAGGTCATGTTTAAAATTGTCAGCACACGCATAGGAGACAAGGGGCTGATGGCCCTTACAACCGATTATACGGCCTTGGGAATCTTTGCAGGTTCCCTGGCCATATATGGTATTGCAACCATTGCGTGGATCTTGGCTATTCGCCAGGTTCCACTTTCAACAGCTTATCTGTTTATGTCACTTGCCTTTATACTCGTGCCTATCATGTCACATTTTGTATTAGGAGAACCGCTAGGCGCGCGCATAGCGGTTGGCAGTGGCTTTATTATTTGTGGAATTCTGATTGCAGCAACGGCTTGATTATATTCCAAGCCCCCCAATACAAACGTATTTTTCTTCCAGATAATCTTGAATACCCTGGTGTCCACCCTCTTTGCCAACACCTGATTCCTTAAAGCCGCCAAAGGGTGCTTCAACGGCAGTGATTACACCTTCATTGACACCGACCAAGCCATACTCAAGTCCTTCCATCACGCGGAACGTACGTCCCAAGTCCCGTGTGTAGAAATAACAGGCAAGACCAAACTCAGTGTCATTTGCCATGTCAATGACTTCTTCTTCGGTCTCAAACTTATAAACTGGTGCGATAGGCGCAAACGTTTCTTCTTTAGAGAATTTCATGTCCAAAGTAGCATTCGCAATAACCGTTGGTTCAAAGAAGCCATGCCCCAATGCATGACGCTTGCCACCCGTTATTATTTGACCGCCTTTAGCGACAGCATCTTCTACAAACTCTTCTGTCTTAGACACTGCGGCATCATTGATGAGCGGCCCTTGGACTACGCCCTCTTCATTTGATTGGCCAACTTTCATGGCTTCACTTGCCTTGGCGAATTTTTCTACAAATTTGTCATGAATCCCCGATTGCACAAAAAGACGGTTTGTACACACACAGGTCTGACCAGAATTTCTGTATTTGGAAGCCATCGCACCTTCAACGGCTGCATCAATATCAGCATCATCAAACACGATGAATGGAGCATTGCCGCCCATTTCCATGGAGATTTTTTTAACAGTAGGCACAGATTGAGACATCAGAATTTTACCAACACGGGTAGAACCCGTGAATGTAATTTTGCGCACAAGCGGATTACCCGTTAGCTCTTTGCCGATCTCAATCGGATCGCCTGTTAGGATATTTACAACACCATTTGGAATCCCAGCCATTTCACACAACTTGCCCCAGGCAATGCCTGAATAAGGCGTTGCTTCTGCTGGCTTACAAACAATCGTACAACCTGCTGCAATCGCAGGTGCAATTTTACGCGCGAGCATTGAAGAAGGAAAATTCCAAGGGGTAATAGCGCCCACTACACCGACAGGCTCTTTGGTTACAATCATTCTGCGGTCTGCCCATGGGGATGGTATGGTATCGCCATAAACGCGTCTGGCTTCTTCTGCAAACCACATAACATAAGATGCTGAAAATCTAACTTCACCACGCGCTTCAGCGATCGGCTTGCCTTGTTCTGCTGCCAATAATTGAGCCAAAGATTCCTGATTTTCTATGATCAGCTTTCTAAGTTTACGCAACATGCCGACACGTTCTTTTACAGATGTCTTTTTAAATGTTTTAAAAGCATTGTGAGCAGCTTCAATTGCACGCTTGGTTTCGTCACCACTTGCATTGGGCACAACACCAATAGATTCGCCTGTTGCAGGGTTTTCTACGGTAAAAGTCTCACCACTATCAGCTTGAACCCATTGGCCATCGATATAATTGGCTTCTAGTTTAAATTCTTTTGCTATTTCCAGCATCACTATCTCCGATAAATATCATCGCTTTTAAGCATATAATTTCTTATCGCTGTTGTATGCTATTGAGGCCTCAAAACAAGGGGGCATTTTCATTTTTCAAGAACAAGTTACCCTTGATAATCTGTCATCATGTTAATCATAAATCAATTTGTGAACTCAGATCATTTCTAAGCAGAAACCCAATCTGCTACATTTGGTCGAGTTAGATTATCAATGAGTAGAAATTTTGCCCGATCAACCCCCAACAAATCAACACCTTATACATACAGACGTTGCCATCGTCGGCGGTGGAATTGCAGGCTCGACTGCAGCGGTATTATTACAAAACTCAGGTATAAATGCGCTTTTGATTGACCCCCATGAAGTCATGCCAAAAGATTTTCGTTGCGAGAAATTCAATCGCGATCAAATGCAAATGCTAGAGCGTCTTGGTATTTCAGAAAAAATATATGACGCATGTACCCCCATCAAGGATGTATGGATTGCACGCAAGGGTAAGCTTGTTAATCAATTGGATTATCCTCATTACGGGTTCTCTTATGAAACCGCAATTAACGCTATACGTTCATACTTCAAAACGCCGAAAAAATTTCTTGCATCAAAAGTGAAATCAATATTGGTCAATGGCAATGAAAAGAAACTTGTTCTTTCAGATGGGCGAGAAATTTCTGCCAAACTCATCATTTTATCAAACGGTCTCAATCCCGCCTTGAGAAAACAACTTGATATACCGCAAACCATGTTGAGCAAACATCATGAGATGGCGATCGGTTTTGATATTGAGGCACATAATCAAAATGAATTTAAATTTGAATCTTTTACTTTTTGGCCTGAAAAACATTCCAAGAACCTAGCGTACTTCACCGCATTTAAAAGCAAAGATACATTTCGGGTGAATGTTTTTGGATATTGGGAAAAGAGCGATCCTTTCCTTCGAAAGTTGCAAAGCGAACCTGAAACAAGCTTCAATACGCTTATGCCAAGTCTGCAAAATATTATTGGCGACTTCAAAGTGACGAGCCGCATACACATTCGTCCTGTTGACTTATATCAAAACCATCCTGAGAATTGTGATAATGTCGTTTTTGTTGGCGATGCTTATTCAACGTCATGTCCAGGCGCTGGCACAGGCACGAGCAAGGCACTCGCAGACGTAGGTATATTATGCCGTAAGTACGTTCCAAAGTGGCTTGAACAAGAGACAATTGATGCCAACTTAATTTCTCAATTTTACCATGATGACGAGAAACTCAAGAGCGATGCAGACAGTTTCAATCAAGCATATTTTTTGAAATCATTGACACTCGACAAAAGCCTGATTTGGGGGGCTCGCCGCTGGATGCGCTTTTTCTATCATCTTGGCAAAGGTGTCGTCAGCGGCATGCCTAATGGCAAAGAGGGAATTAAAAATCCAAAGCTGCCTTAATTCAGCCTTTAAGCCTGGTAGACATCATCGAAACTTTTGAACCCTTTAACTTCAATCGGGTTTCCTGAAGGGTCCAGAAAAAACATGGTCGATTGCTCCCCCGACTCACCTTCAAAGCGGGTTTGCGGCTCCAAAACGAACGCCATGCCTGAGGCCAAAAGTCGATCTGCGAGTTCTTGCCAATCTTGCTTTGGTAAAACAACACCAAGATGTGGCATGGGAACCATGTGATCTCCGACTTTCCCTGTATTGGTTGTTTTAAATGGTTCACCTAAATGAAGCGAAATCTGATGTCCAAAGAAATCAAAATCGACCCAGGTATCCGTGCTACGCCCTTCCTTGCAGCCCAATAAATCGCCATAAAACGAACGTGCTTTTTGAAGATCGGTGACATGATAGGCAAGGTGAAACAAGGACTTCATTGATAGGCTTCCTTTTGAAATTTTTGTATTGCGGGCAAGGCTATATCATACGTTGATAACTATGAAGCAATGATGGCGCAAGTATTTGCAACATGGCAATATACGCTCCAATATCAAATTCGAAACAGCAAGTTGATAAACATGCAAAACGATCACGCAGAGCAAAATAATAATAACGCTCCCAATGTCATTCGATTGAATGAAACCGTCGTCAATCAAATTGCGGCGGGTGAAGTGATTGAACGCCCTGCAAGCGTTATCAAGGAACTGATTGAAAATGCCATTGATGCAGATAGTACACGCATCGATATTGCAACTTCCTCAGGCGGAAAAACCATGATGCGCGTAAGTGACAATGGTCATGGCATGAATGCGGAAAACCTAAAACTTGCGATTGAACGTCACTGCACCTCAAAACTCACTGATGATTTGATGGATATCAGAAGTCTTGGCTTTCGAGGCGAAGCGCTTCCTTCTGTTGGTTCGGTTTCCAGATTAACCATTACATCCCGCATTAAAACAGAAGATAGTGCCTGGAAGATCAATGTATCAGGCGGTAAAATTACGGGGCCTAACCCTGCTGCATTAAGTGAGGGAACCGTCGTTGAAGTTTCTGATCTGTTTTATGCTACGCCTGCGCGATTGAAGTTCCTGAAATCTGATCGTGCAGAGACCAATGCCATTACAGATGTTTTCAAACGTGTGGCTCTGGCTTTTCCGCATATCAGATTTTCGATTTCTGGCGATGACCGCTCTTCACTTGATTACCCTGCAACAACTCAGTTTGATCGGTTGACGCAAGTGCTTGGAAAAGACTTTAGCGAAAATGCCATGAAAATAGATGCTGTTCGCGAAGGTGTATCCCTACAAGGATTTTCAAGTGTACCGACTTATCATCGCGGCAATGCACTTGCACAATATTTCTTTGTTAACGGCAGACCTGTTAAAGACAAAACACTTCTGGGTGCCATTCGCGGCGCCTATATGGATGTGCTGCCACGCGGCAAGCATCCAGTTCTGGCACTCTTTCTTGACCTTGATCCACATATGGTCGATGTCAATGTTCACCCAGCAAAGGCAGATGTCAGGTTTCGCGATGCAGGCCTTATTCGCGGTTTGATTGTGGGTTCACTGCGCCAAGCCATTAGTGCTGATGGCGAAGAAGATGGCCCACTTACAAGCCGCGCAGGTGCTGAAGCAATGATGGATGCTTTTAAAATTGAACAGTCTCAGTCTGGCTCGCAACGCACAGGGTTTTCTGGCTATCAAGAAAGTTTTTCCAATCACTACCATCCTTCATCCAAAGTTGCACAAGCTTCAAAAGATTGGGCGCGCCCTTTGGATCAACAACCATATGCGCATGGCGGTTTTGACGAAGGACAGGCAGGCTTTGATATTACAGGTGCACCCAGTGGACATGTCACGCACGAGGTATCAGAAACACCAAGCAATGATTACCCCCTTGGCGCTGCACGTGCACAACTTCATAAAAACTATATCGTCTCTCAAACCGAAAAAGGTTTGGTAATTGTCGACCAACATGCAGCCCATGAGAGGATTGTCTATGAGACTTTAAAATCTGGTATGAAGAATGGCATTGCCAGTCAACTTCTTTTAGTACCTGAGATTATCGATATGCCGGAAGAAGATGTTAATCGGCTTGCAGGCTTTGCCGAGGATTTTCACAAACTTGGGCTTGAGATAGAAGCCTTTGGCCCTGGAGCTATTGCAGTTCGTGCGACACCTGTCTTACTGGGTGAAATAAATTCAAAGCAACTCTTACGCGACCTTGCCGATGAAATTGCGGAATGGAACTCTGCGGAAGGTCTTGAAGCAAAACTTCATCACGTGGCCGCAACCATGGCGTGTCATGGCTCTGTACGTTCGGGTCGTATTTTGAAGCCACAGGAAATGGATGCGCTGTTACGACAGATGGAAAATACACCCAACTCAGGCCAGTGCAATCACGGCAGGCCAACCTTTATAGAACTCGATTTAAAAGACATAGAACGATTGTTCGGTCGTTAGTTTTTCGCCCATTCGCTTATCATTTGGTTTGCCCTACAAACAAAATGGCAAAGGTCGACCTTCATCGAGCTTGACTTAAAAGACATACAAAGACTATTTGGTAGGGTATTAATTTATAGGTGTATCCATGAACCGGTTTGAAAACGCTGGCGAAGCTAAGATTGAATATCAAGATGGTGATTTCCAGGTATTAAGTGCAGGAACTTATGTGACTTGTGCGATCACAAAAAAGCTAATTCCCCTGGATGAGTTAAAATATTGGAGCGTTGCCAAACAGGAAGCCTATATTGATGTAGAAGCTTCGGTTAAGGCAACTAAATCGTAAAATTCAATTGCCCGAAGAAGCGCCTTTGCCAGAGGTGAAGGGCGAGTTTGCTGATGGCATGTTACCGGCTTTGACATCTTCATCATGCGCTCTTTGAGGTAGTTTTTTCAACTCTCTAAAACATACCACGACCGACAATATACCAAAGACAATGCCGCCCAGTCCCCAGCCTGCAAGTACACCCTCTGGCCCCCAGGCTTTTCCAATATAGACGAATGGAATTACACCCAGTGTTGCCCTGCCCCAATTGAAGAATGTTGAATAAATTGCAAAGCCAAGGTTGTTGAACGCGGCATTAGCAACAAATAAAGCGCCGTTGAAAATAAAGCTTCCAGCAACGAACAAACAGAAGAACCTGATTAGATTTGCCGCATCTTCTTCAGCACTAAATGCTAGTGCAATGTAAGGCCAAGTGAGTGCCAGTAAAATCCAGACCATCACACAATATAAAAGCCCGAACAAAAGACTGTCCCACATGGTTTTTGTGACCCGTGAAAAGTTTTTTGCCCCATAATTCTGGCTCAAGATTGGCCCTACTGCACCCGATAAAGAAAATACTGCAGCAAAGGCCAGTGGCATGAGGCGACCTACAATTGCCCAACCCGCAACCGCATCATCGCCAAATTCAGCGATGCTAGCGGTGACATAAGCGTTCCCCACGGGTGTAGCAATTTGCGTGAGGATAGCAGGAACCCCGATTACCATAAACGGTTTTAGATTATTTCTAATAGAACTTAATTTAGGAACGCCAATTAAATTATGAACATAAACCGCAAAATATAATCCGACGCAGAGCATGAAAATTCGTACGAAAATAATTGCGATTGCGGCGCCATTCAAACCCCAGCCAAGACCAAAGATAAATATCGGATCAAGTATCAATGCAGCACCACCAACCGATAGCGTTACATACATCGCACGTTTCGCGTCCCCTCTTGCGCGCAACAAACCCGATAGGCACATGCCCAAGCCCAGAAGCGGGAAAGAAGGAATTGCGATTTGCATGAAGGTTAGCGAAATTTCTTTTGTATCACCTTTTGCCCCCAGCAAATCCAGCAAGAATGGCAAGACAGGAATAACGGCAATGACCACCAGAATGGAAAGTACTAGCATGTAGACAAGCGACGTGGCTGCCCTTCGTTTTGCTGCGGCTTCATCACCAGCGCCTATCGCTTTTGCAGTGATGGCAGTTGCAGCTATTGTTAGTCCTATGGAAACGGAAACCGTGAAAAACATAATGGTCGAGGCATAACCAATCGCTGCTGCCAGTTCTTGCTGCCCAAGCAGCGAGATATAAAACAGGTTAATCACATCGACCAAAAATATGGCAACAAGTCCAATTGCTCCGGTAGAGGTCATCGTCAATACGTGACGCATGATTGAACCTTCAGTAAAGACTGCTTTTTGCTCTTTACTGCCAAGTATCATTTCAGGCGACTGGGTTTTTGTCATGCTTGAATTGCACTACTTTCTTTTGGTTCAGCTTCAGCAGTATCTTCGGTCAAGACTTCACTGGAACGTTCATCAAGCGCTGTTGCAGGGTGTTGCGGTTTGACGAGGGGTTCTGGTTGAACGTCTGGTTTTGTATGTAAAATATCCATTCCAGCATATAGACCTTCACGATATTGCATCATCAAACGATCATGATCCAGACGTCTTACATTTTCGAGTATTTCAGAAACCTCAGCCGTTTCATGTCCCAGACCCTTCAACATTTCTCCACCCAGCGAAAGCGCCGATTCAAAGGTTTCACGGATATGATATTTAACGTGTTTATCCATCAACTGTATTGTATGCGCGCGATCATAGGCTCGAACGTAAATTGCCTTTTCAGGAAATTCACTTGCCACCATATCAACAATACGATTGGTGATTTCTGGCGTGTGGGTGGCAATACAAACGAGCTTTGCACGTTTGATCCCGGCCGAGATTAATACATCTTTGCGAGAGCCATTTCCAAAATAAATTCTGAAGCCAAACTTTGCCGCCTGTTTGATAACATTGGGGTTATTATCAATAACGGTTACATCTTCACCCGATGCAAGCAGGGCTTGCGCTGCAACCTGCCCCATACGGGAGAACCCAATCATGAGAACAGGCGATTCAGCACCTCTGAAATCTTCTTCAGGCTCTTCAATATCAGAGTTTGTTGCGAGTAGCTTATTGCCAATCCAAACTGAAAGTGGCGTTAATGTCATTGACAATACAACCATGGCGACGAGAAAGGACGATGTCTTAGTGTCCAACACTCCTATGCTTGTTGCAGATGCAAAAAGCACGAAACCAAACTCCCCGTGCTGTGATAGAATTGCTGCCGTTTTGGTGCTTTCCGTCCGTGTTGATGAGAATGCCTTACAAGCGAGATAAATCACCCCCGCTTTTACAATCATTGCAATGAATACAAAGGCAATGATAGCAAACCAGTTTTCCAGAAGCACTGACACATCAAGCGACAGACCTACAGCCATGAAAAACAAGCCCAGTAAAATTCCCCGAAAAGGCTCGATGTTGGCTTCCAGTTCTACGCGGTAAGATGATTCTGCAAGCAGCACACCCGCCAAAAAAGAACCAAGCGCCATGGAAAGGCCAACGGATTGCATCAACATGGCCGAGCCAAATACCACGAACAAGGCAGTTGCCAGCATGGCTTCATTGGCCCCTGTTTTTGCAATGATGCCCAATAAGGGATTTAGCAAATACCGACCTGCAAATATTACTATGCCAATCGCTAACAGGCCTATCCAAAAGGCAGACCAGTCCGCCCCCATTTCTGCAGAAGATGAAAGCAGGGGAACAATTGCCAATAACGGAATAATTGCCAAGTCCTGAAACAGGAGAACCGAGAACGTTTTTTGCCCATAGCTTGTGTTAACATCGTCTTTCGATTCAAGCGTCTGCAATACAAATGCTGTTGAAGACAATGCCAAACCAAACCCGGCAACGAGGGCTATCTTAACATTGGGCGCTACAAACCAGGCCAAAGCCGACAAGATTATTCCACAAAACATGACCTGCGCTGAGCCAAGTCCTAAAATATCCCGCCGCATCGACCACAGCTTTGACGGCTTCATTTCCAAGCCTACAATGAATAAGAGAAAGACAATGCCAAGTTCGGCAAAATGCAGAATTCTCTCGCCATTGTTTACGACGCCTAATAGTGGCCCAAGGGTAACGCCTGCAGCGAGATAGCCCAAAACTGTTCCCAGGCCGATGCGTTTGAAAATCGGAGCCGCAACAACTGCAGCGCCTAAAAGAACAATTGCTTGTGTATAAATTTCAGGAGTTGCTTCTAGTGCCATGCTGCTTCTCCCTTGATTGAAAAATTACTGTATTGATTATCTAATGCCTTCATAGCTTGCTTCGATAACCTTAGAGGCTTATGTGTTGTTTTGAAATAGTTTCTCACTGATTTCCTTTCATTCGTGGTAAAAAATATGAACGATCTCAAAAAGCTTGAAGCCGATGCACTAAACCTGGTCAATCTTGCAAAGAAAGCAGGAGCTGACGCTTGTGATGTTGTGGTTGCAAGCGGTAATTCCTTAACTGTTGGAATTCGCGAAGGTGCTGTTGAGAATAGCAACCGCTCTGAGTCTGATGCATTATACTTACGAGTCTTTTGTGACAAAAAGATAGCAAGCGTAACATCGAACACAAAAAATGATCCACAAACACTGGCTGAACGGGCAGTCGCCATGGCAAGGGTCTCTCCAGACGATCCCTATCAAGGCCTCGCTGACCCTGAAAAGCTTTTCCCAACAGACCGCATTGAGGAAAGCATTGCCAAACTTGATCTCTATGACGAGTCGGTTGCAACCCCTGAAGCAATGGAAAAATCTGCACTGGAAATTGAACAGGCCGGGCTGGGCATTAAAGGGGTGAGCAAATCACTGGGTGCCAATATGAGTTTTGGGACTTCCGGATTTATCCTTGCTACCTCTGATGGATTTTCAGGCAGTTATC
>CALHIB010000160.1 GCA_938030595.1 uncultured Rhizobiaceae group bacterium
ATTTTACTTGGCGCACTGCCCGCTTTATTCGAAGCTATCTATTTCTCATTGGTCACCTACACCACACTTGGCTATGGCGATGTAATACTAAGCGACGAATATAAAGTCTTTGGTGCCATGGCTTCTGTAACAGGCCTTTTAAACTTCGGTGTCAGTACCGCAATTCTTGTTGCAATACTCGGTAAAATTCTACCCAATCATTTAGGCGAAGAATAAAACCATGACATTTGATGTAGATAGTTTTCTTGCGGTGACAATTGGTATTCTTGTTTACTTTACTGGCATGGCTCTCACCAAACGAGTGAATTTCTTGCGCGAATATAATATTCCTGAACCCGTCACAGGTGGCATCATAGCTTCTGTATTATCGCTTGCTTTGTTTCTCGCTACGGGAACTGAATTAAACTATGACCTCGCAATTCGTGATGTACTGCTGGTCTATTTCTTTACAGCAATTGGTCTCAATGCTCGTTTGAGTGATCTTATTGCTGGAGGCAGGCCACTGTTGATCCTACTAGGCCTCACGCTTAGCTACATTGTCATTCAGGACATTGTAGGCGTTACAATCGCTTCAATATTAGGGCTCCCCAAAGCTATGGGTATCCTCACGGGGTCTGCATCTTTAATTGGTGGACATGGAACAACTATCGCATGGGCACCTGAAATTTCGACAAATCATGGCGTTAGCAATGCCTTAGAAATCGGGGTTGCTTCGGCAACACTCGGCTTGGTGATTGCAAGCCTCTTAGGTGGGCCAATTGCAAAATATCTACTGAGTAAACACAAGCTATCTGGTTCAAAAGATGAAACACCTATCGTTGGGCTTCCCCATGAGGATCAAGACATCCAGCAGATCGATCATGTAAACCTTATGGCAGTACTGCTGACACTGCATGTGGCAATTATTCTTGGCTTCTTCCTAAACCAGATTGTTGCTTCAATAGGGCTAAAGCTACCGCTATTTGTTTCCTGCCTAATGGTTGCGATTGCGATGTCAAACACAATACCCAGCGCATTGCCTAACATTCACTGGCCTGCCAGAACAAAAGCGCTTGCGGTGATTTCGGACTTATCCTTGAGCCTGTTTATCGCCATGTCTTTAATGGGTATGCAGCTTTGGTCAATCGCTGACCTCGCTGGTCCATTACTCATTCTTTTAAGTATACAGGCAATCGCAGCAGTTCTGTTTATAATATTTGTACTCTTTAGGTTTATGGGAAAAGATTATATGGCAACGGTACTAAGCGCAGGTTTTGCTGGGTTCTCTTTAGGCGCAACGCCGACTGCAATTGCTAACATGACAGCAGTAACCAAGACCCATGGCCCTGCACCAACCGCATTCATAATACTTCCACTAGTGGGCGCATTTTTCGTCGATATAACCAATGCTTTTGTAATCCAGATTTTTCTCGGATTATGAGATATCTTGCTTTAGCAAAAACATCTGTTCAGTAGTTTGCAAGAAAATTTCCAAGTGTTATTCTACTCTCAACTTAAAAAGGAACTTGCTAAATGCATCTCTTAAAGAACTTTATAACTTCTATTACTTTATCTGAGCAATCTCCTGTAGTTGCAGATGAAGTGCCTGTGAAAAAGAAACCAGTATAAAATGCCGTGGCCGTGTAGAAAACTTCGCGCCCAATTTGGCAACAAAGGTTAAACATGAAAACATCAAGAATATTTCCAATAACGATCTTAGTACTTATATTTGGCGCAACACTCTTCCCAGCGCAATCAGCAAACTCAGACAACAAAAGTAGTTATGCAGCGCTTGCAATATCAGAAAAAAATCGTTCGTATGGCTTCTCTTTCAATCAATCAAGTCGAAGAAAAGCAGAAGCAATTGCTTTAGTAAAATGTCGTCAAAATGCAACGGATTGCACAATAAAATTATGGACAACAGAATGTCTTGCATTTGCAAAAGCAACAGGTGGCGGGTGGGGCTATGCTTGGAGCCCAAGACGTTCCAAAGCACAAGCAGCAGCCATGAACCAGTGCAGCAAAAACTCAAATAATTGTAAGATTGAAGTTTCAGTTTGTAACCGAAATAGTAATTAAGCTGAAATATTCAAATTCAATAAATTTGTATTCCCTATTTTCGACAACCTATCTTAACCCCATTATCGCATTGCTCTAAAAGGCGTTGCGTATCCATATCTGTCCAACCTTCTGGTGCTGTTACTGCTATCCATGGCTTTATATAGTCTGGTCCATAATAGGCATGGCCGTAACCAGCTGGTGCAGTGTTAGCGAGCAACATATCCACCAAAAGTTGGAACTGAGTAACTACAGGAATAAATTGAATATCAGGTGATACATCTACGGCAGTTGCCTCATTCATCCATTCTGGTGCACGAAAAAAAGAAGCTGGTTCATAAAACACAATCGGATCACTGGTGTATTGCAAAAAAACGATACGGATATCTCCCCATCCTTCTACTCCGCCTGGTCCTTGGTTGTGGGTGGAAAAACGAACCAATCTTCCAGTGCCAAGTTTTGGTAGTACATAAGCACTATCTGGATTGCGTTCAGCAACAATATTTTTCCATGTTGTTGATGGAAAGGGAGGGCCTGCCCAAAGAGCGCCGTTAATTGGATCATCAAGCAAAGCAAATAAATCAGTCCCATACATTGATGCCCACGCGCCTAGGCTTAAGCCATGGATGTAAAGACGGGGACGATTGTCTTTTGGTAGAGACCGCCAGTAACTATGCACCTTGGTAATAAGAGTACGAGCCTGATCCAACCCAGCACGTGTTTCCAAAATCAACGCTAAGGGTGATTGAAGATAAGAATATTGAACTGCAATAGTAGCAATATCGCCACCATGCATATATTCGACAGTGTCCATAGCACCAGGATCAAGCCAGCCTGTGCCAGTTGGTAGAGCAACAATAAGAACTTTACGATCAAACCCACCTTGTCGTTTGAGTTCTGCCAATGCAACATCAGCTCGTTCTTCAGGTGTATCTGCTTGTGCAAGTCCAGCATAAACACGGATTGGCTGTAATGCTGACCTTTTCGTGAAATTAGCAATCTCTTCTTGGGTTGGGCCTGTTAAAATGTAATTCCTTCCAGGTTGCCCAACAGCTCCCCAATCAATAAGTGAATTTGGTCCACCGGACGTATTTGAATTGCTAGGTGCTAGTGGCGCTGTATCAAATAGTCGTTGTGTAACGGTGTAGGATTTGTCGAGGCTTGCAACCACATTATCCAAAACGCCATCACGAGTGATTATCAAGACTAATGTAATGGTGAGTATGAAGCCTGCTAAGTTTGCAGTGCGTTTTGGCATGTAGATATCAAGCCACTGCCTGATGTTATCATAAAGCGTTCTTAGTAAAAATCCGATACCAAACAAAACGATAAAAACCAACATGGCAACAACAATCATCTTTATGGTATGACTACTGCTTAGCAATTCCATCCCCATAAGCTCTCGAATACCATTTTGCCATGCAAGGGCTTTAACCAGACAGATTATAAAAACAATAATAGTTGGAATACCAATTAAACAATATAATATTAATGCCGTACGATATTTGATTTTTGGTAATTCCATTAACCACCATAGACCCATGGCGGTACGACCAATCATATATCCAAGCGCCATTACAAGACCAGCTAAAGCGCCTTGTGCCAACCAATCACGAGGGATTAGTGAAGGTGTGAGTGATGCAGCAAAAAACAAAACCCCTAACAAAAGTGCAAAGGGTTTCAGACCTGTTCTTTCAAAAATCTGCATGAGCAAAAATCAATTGAAACCTAGTC
>CALHIB010000161.1 GCA_938030595.1 uncultured Rhizobiaceae group bacterium
CATGGATGCGGGATTTGCATTATAACTTTCATCAATCAGGGTTATGCCCATGGCACCTGAACCGCCGATCATATATTTTGTACCCCGCCCATCAGCAGGTGTTACACGCGACATCGCATCAGCTGTTATCTTCACATCAACGCCTGCAAGACTGGAGGCGGCCAAAACTCCAAGCGAGTTCATGGCCATATGCTCGCCCGTTACAGGCAATTCATAATGATAATTTTCACCCTTGAAACGAACATCCAGTTTCATGCCACCATCAGCCTGCTCAAGATTGCGCAACCAGATATCCGACCCACGCTTCGTACCAAAGGTAATCAGATGTTCAATATCCGCAGCTTTCGCCAAATCACGTTGCAATGTGTAGCGCTTATCATCATGGTTGATGACACCGTAGCCTCCAGGGACAACGCCTTCAAATATTTCTGCCTTTGCCTTTGCAATGTCATCAATCGTGTCAAATGCACCAATATGAGCCGCTGCAACATTATTAATCATCGCCACATGCGGCCTTACCATTTTGACCAATGGTCTGATTTCATCAGGGTGGTTCATGCCAATTTCAAACACACCGAATTTGGCAGTTTCTGGCATTCTGGCAAGTGTTAGCGGCACACCCCAGTGATTGTTAAAAGAAGCAACCGAAGCATGCACTTCTCCACTTACAGAAAGCACAGTTCTCAACATTTCCTTGACTGAGGTTTTGCCAACACTTCCTGTTACTGCAATAATTTGCGCTTTGGAACGCGCTCGCGATGCCAGCCCCAAATGTGTCATGGCCTCCAATACATCACGAACGACAATCAGTGGTAATTTCAATCCACCTAAAGAAACCAATCTGTTTTCATCAACGACTGCAAAACCTGCACCTGCTCTTAGCGCAGCGGGAAGAAAATCATGACCATCAAATTGATCACCTTTAATGGCAAAGAACGCATCACCTTTTTTAAGGGTTCTGGTATCAATCGAAATGCCTGTAATGCCTTCAGGCATATTACCAACGGGTCTGCCATTCGTTGCTGCTAAAACTGCATCTGTTTCCCAAAGATAGCTCATGCAGAAACTCCATTAAGAACGTTACGAATTACCTCATGATCAGAAAACGGTAAAACCTTATCACCAATAATTTGACCAGGTTCGTGCCCCTTACCAGCAACGACAAAACAATCGCCTTCTTCCAGCATTTCACAGCCATGCGCTATCGCTTTTGTACGATCACCAATTTCCACCGCCCCCTCACAAGAAGCCATGATAGCAGCACGCACTTTAGCAGGATCTTCTGTCCGCGGATTATCATCTGTCACAATCACAACATCAGCTAATCTTGATGCAATTTCACCCATAATCGAACGCTTGCCTGGATCACGGTCACCCCCACACCCAAAGGCAAGAACAATGCGACCAGACGTGAAAGGCCGAAGTGAGGATAAAACATTTTCAAGAGCTTCTGGCTTATGGGCATAATCCACATAAACAGGCGCACCTTTGCCAGATTTCCCAACAAGCTCCAAACGTCCGGAAGCGCCCTGCAGTTTTTCCAACGCCTTGAAGGCAACCTCAGGTTTTGTTCCAGTAGCAATCGCCATACCGCTTGCAACCAATCCATTGGCAATCTGAAAATCACCAGCCAGAGGAAACGCAATGCGGTAATGCTTACCAGCATGTGCAAGTTCTACAATTTGTCCAAATTGAAGATGCTCCACTTTTTTAAGCGAGATATAATCACCCGCACGACCAACCGTTAAAACTTCACAGCCACCTAGTTTAGCGGCATCAATTGCAGCTTGAGAAAAGGGATCATCTGCAAAAATAACCGCAGGCGCACCTTTTGGCAGGCGTTCCTTGAACAACAGCATTTTCGCTTCCAGATAATCTTCGACAGTAGGATGGTAGTCTAAATGATCACGCCCAAGATTGGTAAAGCCACCAACGGATAATTTAACACCATCAAGTCGCCGTTGATCCAAACCATGAGACGAGGCTTCCATCGCCGCGTGCGTAATACCATCATTAGCCAGTTCATCCAGCAATCGATGAAGCGATATCGGATCAGGTGTTGTTAGATTTCCGTAATCATCACGGCCAGGCGCGACCACACCTGTTGTACCAAGAGAGGCTGCAACCCGCTTGTCGGCCTCCCAAATTTGACGCAGAAACGTTGCAACAGAGGTTTTGCCTGCTGTTCCAGTTACCGTAGCAATTGTTTTCGGTTGATTGGGATAAAACTGCGCTGCTGTATACGCTAAAATACGTCTTGGGTCTTCACACCGCCAAAGTGGAATTGAAAGCTCACCAACTTCTGAATTTTCAGACACAATTGCAGCAACTGCACCATTTTCTTGAGCCTGAGAAGCGAATTTAGCGCCATCAACATTGACACCAGGAAGCCCAAAAAATAAAAACCCATCTTTGATATCAGATGAATTTGCAGCAATACCAGAAACATTTAGGGCAGCAATTTCTTCTGGCACTTCCAGATTCAATTCTGCAATTCTTTCCAGTTTCATTTGCGCAGCTTCCCTTATAACTCGCGAATCACGTTTAATCCCTTACCTTGTTTGCCTGTCTAATCAGCAATTAACAAGGGATTCGCTACATTTCCGAAATCTGCCTTAACACCCAATACTGAAGCAGAGCGTCTGATTATATTTCTCACAACAGGGGCAGCATTGAGACCAGCCGTTGCACTTTTCATTCCTTCTTCTGGTTTTGGCTCATCGATAAATACCAAAACCACATACTCGGGGTTATCAACCGGGAAAGTAGCTAGGAAAGCATTAAACCTAACCTTGCTTGAATAACGTCCGTTCACAACTTTCTCGGCAGTGCCTGTTTTACCACCCACTCTAAAGCCGGGCACTTCCGCTCTTTTACCAGAACCTTCTTCAACATTCATGCGCATCAAATCACGCATGTTTTGGCTGGTTTTTGCAGAAATAACCTGAACCGCCTCAGCATCGGCCTGAGTTTGTGAGCGTGGAAACAGAGTTGGTGAAATGAGTTTACCACCATTTACAAGTGCTGCACCTGCTACCGCAGTTTGAAGCGGCGTAGTGGTCGCACCATGTCCATATGAAATTGTTACGGAATTAATTTTACGCCATTTCCTTGGCTCAACCGGATGAGCAACTTCCGGCAACTCAAACGGCATACGGCTTAAAAGTCCAATACGGTGTAAAAACTCACGGTGACCTTCAACGCCAACCACATCTGCCATTTTTGCAGTGCCAATATTGGACGAATAAATAAAAACTTCCGGAACGCTTAATATTCTGCGTTTGGCGTGAAAGTCGTTGATTGTATGGCCACCTATACGAAGCGCCTTACGAGCATCAAAACGACTACCCATGTTTACTTTGCCACTATCAAGCGCCATTGCAGTCGTGAAAGCCTTAAAAGTAGAGCCCATCTCAAAAAGACCTGCACTCACACGATTTAGGTTTTCCTTTTTAAGCGCATCAATAGGCTTGTTGGGATTATAGTCTGGCAATGAAGCCATGGCGACCACTTCACCGGTATTGGCATTAAGTACCACTGCGCCCGCAGCAATTGCCTTGTAGCGGCGCATTGCTTCTGCCAATTCTTCACGCACATAATGCTGCACCCGAAGATCAATCGACAGATGCACAGGCTCCATATCTTTATTGCTGGCAAGACCTAAAGAGCGCAATTCTTTCAAACCGCGATCATCAATATATTTTTCAAGCCCCGCAATGCCAACATTATCGATGTTTACATGCCCAACCAGATGAGAAGCTGTTTCGCCATTTGGATAAAACCGTCTTGTTTCCTTGCGAAATCCGAAACCCGGAATACCAAGCGCCAAAATCTGACTTTCCTTTGCAGGCGTCAGCTCACGCTTCAACCAGACAAACCCAGCCTTACTGCTAAGACGACGATGGACTTGCTTAACATCAATACCTGGAAGCACAGATTGTAGTTTCTCAACCGCCTCATCCACATCCACGATTTTATTGGGTTCTGCAAAAAGCGATGACGTAACAATATCTGTCGCAAGCGTTTCGCCATTACGGTCTCGGATGTCTGGGCGCTGTGCGGTTATTGAAATATCAGGACGCAAACCAGCTGACGCCTCACCCGGTTCAACAAAACCAAGCATAGCAAGCCTGCCGATAATTACCGTATAAGCCACACCCAATAAAATCATGGATAGAAAAATACGTGACTTTGCCTGCACATCAGCAGACTTGCCCGTTCCATCAAAACTCAACTGAGAAGCGTTACGTTGCGGCTTAAACTGCAAATTCATTGCGCACCTCTTTGTGTAGGAACGCCGACGCTACCTGTATTTACACTGCCATCAACTTCTGCGAAGCCATCCTGGTCTTGATTATTAAAATCAACATCCGGCCTTTTAATGCCAGGCAAAGAATTATCATCCGCAAGTTGCGCTGGCTCAATCGGCTTCAGCCCAAGTTGCCCACCATAATGTTTCACCAGCTTTTCAAGCCTTGCAGGGCTGGTAAGCAAACTCCAATCAGATTTAAGCAGATCAACGCGGTTTTCTTCTGCCTCGATCTGACTTTCCAAACTGGAAACCCTGTCCAAAGCTTGCTGGCTATCGTGTTTGATTTTGAAAGTCCAAACCACTGACGCAATCAGCACTGCTACCATTAAAATATCAAAGCTTCTGAAAACAGGGGCAAGGCGCATCTTCGTCATTCTCCTTTAAGCTGCAAAGAATCGAGCGGAACAAGATTTGGCAATCCAAAAATCGACATATCCATTTTATCTGCAGGATTGTCATTACGCTCAGCCCACCGAAGTTTGGCAGAGCGTGATCTGGGATTGATCTCGGCTTCATCTCGACTAGCCTTTAAAAGACCTTTGCCATGAATCACGAATGTTGCATCTTTATGGTTTACCAAAGGTAAATGCCGCGAACCTTCTTGCTTTCCTGAGCGATCTTTGAAGAATAATTTCACCAATCGGTCTTCCAAAGAATGAAAAGTCACTACGACCAAACGCCCACCCGCCTTTAACAGTCGTTCAGCAGCAAAAAGCGCCTCCCCCAATTGCTCAAGTTCCTGATTCACAAAAATTCGCAAAGCCTGAAAGGTTCGAGTAGCCGGATGAATTCTATCGGTTGCGCGGCGCCCCAAGGTTTTCTCAACCAGGTTCGCCAGTTGCAACGTTGTAGAAAATGGTATTTTTTCTCGCTCACGTACAATCGCACGAGAGACATGCGAGGCACGTCGCTCTTCACCCAAAATACCGATGACACGGGTTAAATCAGACTGCTGCATGGTGTTAACAACATCTGCTGCACTAACACCCGACTGCGACATGCGCATATCCAGTGGGCCATCTTTTTGAAACGAAAACCCACGCTCTGCCTCATCCAATTGCATGGAAGAAACACCGATATCCAAAACCACACCATCTGCCTGACCAAAATCATGATCAGCTGCCAATTGATCAAGATGCCTAAATTCACCCGAAACCAAAGAAAGCTTGCCCTCCAGCTTTTCAACCAGATCGGCACCATCACGGATTGCATTCGGGTCACGGTCAATCGCCATCACTTGCGCCCCCGCTTCAACCATCGCAGTCGAATAACCACCAGCACCAAAAGTACCGTCTACAATTTTTAGCGGAGTTTTATTTTCTGCAGTGAGTTGCAAACAAGACAAGACCTCGTTGAGCATAACCGGCACATGACGAACAGGTCCGCCTGCAACATCAGATTTGATATCGCTATCCGCCATCAACCTTGCTCACCCCGTCTTGCTGCAACACCACCACTATTTGCACGGCGCATCTCCGCGACTTGCTTTCGTGCTTCCTCGCGGTAGGCACGAAACTTCTCTGGCTCCCAAATCTGGAAAAAATGCCCACGCCCTACAAACGCGGCACGGTCAGTAATTCCAGTTTGCTCACGGATAATGTCGTTTAAGACAATCCGCCCTTCACCATCAATTTTCAGCTCGGTTGAATCCCCATGAAGCACAAAAGACTGTAGCTCATACTCAATACTGAACCGATCCATTTGCTCAAGCTGCTCTTCAGCGCGCTCGATCAACTCTATGCCGCCCGCATCAACGGTTGGCTGATCAACTGAATTCAAGATATAAAGATGGCTGGTATTTCCCAGAATAGGTCGAAAAGATGCCGGGATAGAAACCCTACCCTTTTTATCGACCTTATTGATCGTGTTCGACAAGAACCGATCCATTACCCACCTTCCAAAATGTTTTGATAACCACCCAAAGGCAAGTCATCCCCCATTGCTACATGTCTTTTCGACATTTTGAGCATCCATATGGGATATCATGGGCTAATTTGGGCGTCAATGGGATTTTAGGGATTTATTAGGAATTTCGAGCAGGCAAATTCTGGCAATTGCAATCCACACACTAAAAATACATCACATTGAATCTTGGAAGAATGAGTCATTTTGACTCAGGTTTGTTTCTCGCCAAGGCATCCGCTTTGTCGCCCGTTCACGGGCTGGCGTTTTGGCTAAACGCCAAAGCCTTGCCCTGCCACGGAGGGAGAATACAAACGTACTTGGATAGTATTCACCTTCCCTCCGTGGCAGAACAAAACTGAGGCGACTAGCCGAAGTGCAGTTCGTGAACGGGCGAAAGCATGGATATGCTTTCGAAAAAGAAATAAGCGAAGCACTTCCTCTTGAAGTGTTCGCAAGAGATAATACCAGTCGGTCTATAAGCCGGGTTCTGTATGGCCTTCCAAAGAAGACGTGGTGATTATTCATCTGGGGCGGCAATTGCTTGCCGCCTCGGTGCAACCTACCCGGACAATTAACCTGGAAA
>CALHIB010000162.1 GCA_938030595.1 uncultured Rhizobiaceae group bacterium
GTAACCACGACACCACCAACCGTCACAGGTTCAAGGCGCGCTACAGGTGTCAAAGCACCCGTGCGCCCGACCTGAATTTCAATGTCGCGTAATATCGTCCAAGCTTTTTCAGCAGGAAATTTATGTGCAATAGCCCAGCGCGGAACACGGGATTTTAGACCCAGCCTTGCTTGTAGCCCAAGATCATCAACCTTATATACCACCCCATCAATATCATACTCAAGTTCTGGTCGATCTTTTTCTATTTGGCGATAGTGTCTTAGAAGTTCTTCAATATTTTCAAAGCATTGCATTAGAGGATTGATTCTAAATCCACACGCTTTCATCCACTCAACCATGCCCATTTGAGTAGTTGCAGGCATGGCACTCATCTCACCCCAGGCATAAGCAAAGAAGTTTAGCGGGCGCGTAGCCGTTACCGCACTATCAAGCTGCCGTAGAGAGCCCGCTGCCGTATTTCGAGGGTTCACATAAGTGGGCTTGCCCTCAGCTTCCATACGATTATTCAAATCCAAAAATGCAGCATGGCTCATGTAAACTTCGCCACGAATTTCAACAACGTCTGGAATATTATCACCTGCTAAAACCGTAGGCACATCAGAAATTGTTTTGGCATTTTCAGTTACATTTTCACCTGTCGCCCCATCTCCACGTGTAGCCGCAGAGACTAACCGCCCTTTCTCGTAGCGCAGCGAAAGCGACAGGCCATCAATTTTCGGCTCTGCCGTAAGTGCCATTTTTTCGGTTTCAGACAAGCTCAAAAACTTGCGCATCCGCTTGACAAAATCATATACGTCTTGGTCGTTAAACGCATTTTCAAGCGACAACATCGGGATGGCATGTTTTATTTTTTCAAACTTATCAAGCGCAACAAACCCAACTTTCTTGGAAGGGGAACCTTCTCTGATCAAGTCCGGAAAACGTTGTTCAATTCCAAGATTGCGTCGGCGTAAAGCATCATATTCTGCATCAGAAATTTCAGGATTATCATTACCATGATACAACGCGTCGTGTCGCGCTATCTCTTCAGCTAACCACTGTAATTCTGCTTCAGCCTGATCTTTATTAAGGCGTTCAATTTCGATTTCAGAAATACGTTTTGTCAAAGTGATGCCAATCTAAGCAGAAGGTTGATTAATCAATTTCTCAGCAGCAGCGCGCGCCTCATCTGTAACGGTGGCTCCAGAAAGCATACGTGCTATTTCTTCCAGACGCACATCATCCACGATCGGCGTAACAGCAGTCGCAACGCGGTCACTACCATCGCCCACCATGGACTTGGCAATCAAATAATGACCGGAAGCCTTGGCCGCCACTTGTGGCGCGTGGGTAACGGATAAAACCTGCACCGCATCAGACAATCGCGCCAAACGTCGCCCAATCGCATCTGCAACGGCTCCTCCAACCCCTGAATCAATTTCATCAAACACAAGCGTTGGTGCAGAACCACGATCCGCTAACGCAACCTTGAGCGCCAACATGAAACGCGATAGCTCACCACCTGAAGCAACCTTGCGCATGGCACCAGGTTTGGAGCCAGGGTTGGTTTGAACCCAGAACTCTAGCGCATCGATGCCTGAAGGGCCGGCATTTGCTTCATCAGCCTCTTGATGAACAATAAACTTCGCTAGTTCGAGTTTTAAGGCAGGCAATTCCTTCATCACGGTCTGCGCCAGTATATCGCCCGCTTCTTCGCGTTTTTGCGAAAGATCAATCGCCAATTTGTAGAACGCTTCCTTAAGCGCCTTTACTTCAGCATTAAGTTTGGAGAGACGATCTTCACCATCTTCAAGCATGGCAAGATTGTCGGCCATGCGCACTGCAAGATCAGGCAAGTTTTCTACTGCCACATTATATTTACGTGCAGCAGCGCGAAGCGCAAACAAACGTTCTTCCGAGCTCTCAAGCTCTTGCGGATCAAAATGCGTTTCGTGAAAAGCTGTTTCAAGTGAATTTTGTGCCGCATAAAGTGCATTAAGCGCCATATCCAGATTCTCAAGCGTTTCATCAATTAATTCAGGCGCTTGCTGGCGTTTACGCTCCAGTCTGCGTGCCAGATTTGAAATGGTTGTAACAGGTGACCCGTTTCCGGATAAAGTTTCATTGGCTTCTGCCAAATCAGTTGCAACCTGCTCAACCTTCATCATCTTCTGGCGCTGGTCAGCCAGTTTATTCTCTTCACCAGCTTCTGGAGCTAACAGTTTTAATTCTTCAGAAGAAGATCGTAGGTAGTCTGCTTCGCGTTGCGCTTCTTCGACTTCTGCCTTAAGCGCATCCAATTTCCCTTCCGCATCTTTCCATGCCCGCCATGCATTTCCTGTCATATCGGCCAACTTTTCAAGACCACCATGGGCGTCTAACAAATTACGGTGCGTCGAGGCATCCAGCATAGCACGATCATCATGCTGACCGTGAATTTCAACCAATTGAGAGCCAATCTGTTTCATTAAGCCAACAGAAACAGGCGCATCGTTGATAAAAGCTCGCGTTTTGCCGTCTTTTTTCTGAACACGGCGCAAAATCAAACCATCATCTGTGGAAATGCCATTTTCAGACAAGAGGTTGTGGACAGGATGATCATCGCTCGGTTCAAAAACAGCAGTTACACTGCCTTCATCAACCGTATTGCGAACAAGACCGCCCTCGCCTCTTCCACCAAGCGCCAGCGCCAAACTATCAAGCAAAATCGACTTACCGGCTCCCGTTTCACCAGTCAAAACTGATAAACCGTTCGAAAACTCTATATCGAGCCTTTCGATCAAAACAATATCACGGATGGAAAGCTGAGCTAGCATGGAATAGGAACCGCAAGAGAGTGAATTAACAAATCAATTTGAATAGATTCATACCAGCACTGCAAGCATTTTTGCAGTGCTCTTTTGCGTTATCAAGAGTTAGCGTAGGTGTAAACTAGAATTAGGTATTATCAGAATTCAGACCGAAGAGACCTTTAAGCCATGAATTTTTCGATTCACGAGGCTCAAGCCCACCTGTTTGTAGCAATTTGTAAGAATCATCGTACCACTTGCTATCCGGAAAGTTGTGTCCCAACACCGCAGCAGAGTTCTGCGCTTCTTCGATTAGACCAAGTGAGTAATAGCTCTCGGTCAAACGTGCCAAAGCTTCTTCTACATGGCGGGTCGTTGGGTAGTTCTCAACGACTCTACGATAGCGGTTGATTGAAGCAAGAAATTCGCGACGTTCTTGATAGTAACGTCCAACCAACATTTCTTTACCAGCAAGTTGATCACGTGTAACCAAGATTTTCTTCTTGGCATCTTCAACATATTCACTCTCTGGGTACTTCTCAACCAATGCATTCATCGCATTGAAAGCCTTTCCTGTCACACTTTGGTCACGTGTGATGTGAGGCATTCTTTTAAAATAAGACATCCCGATGATATATTGTGCATAAGCTGCATCCTTATCACCTGGATAGAGTTGAAGGAAACGATTGCCACTATTGGCAGCTTCAGCATAAGCACCTTTGCGATAATTAATGAACGTGTTCAAAATTAAAGAGCGGCGTGAATATTCTGAATAAGGGTGCTGACGATCAAGATCATCCAGTCTCTTTTGTGTTTCAGATAAATCACCTGCATCAAGGTTTGCAAGTGCCTGATTATAAAGAGTATCTGGAGCAATAACTTCATCTACTGCAAAATCTGCATTCTTGTCATTAGTCTTGCTACAAGCCGATACAGCAATAACGCATGTTACCAATGCAATCTTTTTTAAACCTGAAAACATCATAATTTTACCCGCTACCAGCCTGCTTGAAGTCTGTACTTCTAATTTTAACGTAAAACATATTACAATATGCAACGTATAACATCTACACTCATTCAATCAAGAATGTCGCCATTTTATGGCACAAATCTCAAAACTAACCAAGTAATTTGAATGTTACTGCTTACACAAGCACAGCAGCATATGCAGGAGCACTTACAGCAACCAATTCACCATGCATAATACGCGGGCGAGACATTGGCGGCTCTACAAAATCAAACGCATCTTTATCAGATAAAAGCGCAGAAAGCGCCATTGCATTAAGCTTGTGACCACCGCGATATGAACGGTAACACCCTAGAATTGGAGCACCTGCAAGTGCCAAATCACCAATAGCATCTAATGTCTTGTGACGAACAAACTCGTCTTTATAGCGAAGGCCTTCAGGGTTAATGATATTATTATCATCACCAATCACAACCGAATTTTCCAATGAAGAGCCCAAGGCAAAACCAGCAGCCCAAAGACGCTCAACATCTTTCATGAAACCGAAAGTGCGAGCGCGACTTAGTTCATTACAAAAAACATCTTCTGTAATATCAGAAGCAAAGCTTTGACGCCCAATTGCTTCGCAATCAAAATCAATCTCAACTTCGAAGCGCGTACCTTCATAAGGTGTAAATTCGCCCCAAGAAGCACCCATATCAACACGAATTGGCTTATTAACACGAATATAGCAACGGCGAGCGGCAAGAGATGTAAGTCCGACAGCACGAATAGCTTCAACGAAAACAAATGAACTACCATCCATCACCGGAACTTCACCTGCATCAAGTTCAACAATAACATTGTCTACATTGAGTGCACGCAGTGCAGCCATAAGATGTTCAATTGTTGCAGCATGTGCAGCGTTTAGAGAACCAAGAACTGTACAAAGATCGGTCGCACCAACAGTTTGAAGATTTGCAGGAAGATCAACGGTTTTATCGGAAGAAGATGGGTCAGTTACGTTAAATATAATGCCAGTATTTGCGTCAGCGGGTAAAAGATACATATTCACTTCTTGTCCAGAGTGAACACCAACGCCTTTAAACTCAAGGCTTTCTCGTAACGTAGTTTGATGACCTAACAAATTTTCACCCCATTTTACCCGTAGCTTCTAAACTTGCACTCTTTAAGCTGCTTTGCTTAGAAATTAAAAAGTTGACGCAAACAACTTTATCTTTTGAAACTTATAGACGTGCGACACGTCACTTCCAAATCACGGTTTCTTACTTTTTGTTACGTTAATGTAACATGGCATATTTTTTTATATAGTATTTTCAATAAGATAGAAAAAAGCCCACTTGTTGCAAATTGCAACAAGTGGGCTTTATTAACAGTTGGTTAATTAGTTAGCTTGTCTGCGCAGGAAAGCAGGAATATCAAGTTGATCATCCTCGGCAGCAGGTTTTTCTACAGGATTGATTCTACCCATAGTATCTAATTGACCACGCTTGGGCGCATAAGGGTTATCATCTACTCTTGCTGCAGGTGCTGGTTGCGGAGCGGGTTGTGTCTGAGTAACCGGCTGCGGAGCAACAGGTGCTTGAACATTTGTCGGCGCAGCTGGTGCAACACGTTGAGGCGCTTGCGCAACTGGTTTTTCCTGTTCAGCTTCACGGCCTGCAAAACTGTTTTTTAGCTTATTCAAAAGCCCCATAGGTCCATGAGATGCCTCAGCCTTTGCAGTCTGTGGCGCTGGAGCTTCAGAAGCAGCAACCTCCGCCTGTACCATTGGCGGGAAATCTTCAACCTTTGGAATTGCAGTAGCTTGAACAATGCCTTGCGGCTCTTCTGCAGCCGGTAGAACGAAGTCTTCTTCTTGCGGCATCAGTTCTTCTTCAAGTGCATTTTTAAACTCTTCTTCAACCTGTGGATCAGAGAAAAGCTTGGCAGCAGGCTTGAAAGGCTCTAGGCCAACACCATCGCGCTCGACGCGTTCAGGTGTATTTGGCAATGCCATCGCAGCAGCAGTTTTTTCAATTTTTTCAGAAATCGCATTGCTTGCCTCAACTTTTTCAGCCACTGGCTGAGCAGGTGCAGCAATTGGGTTTGCTTTTGGCAGTGCACGAGCAATTGTTTCAACTGCTTTTTGAGGAACAGCATTTTCACCCTTGCGAGATGCAGCATCAATGCCTGTTGCAACAACAGAAACGCGGATAACACCTTCAAGATTTTCATCGAAAGTTGCACCAACAATAATGTTCGCGCTTTGATCAACTTCTTCACTAATGCGAGTTGCAGCTTCATCCACTTCAAACAATGTCATGTCACGGCCACCAGTAATCGAGATCAAGAGACCCTGAGCACCTGACATTGTAGTTTCGTCAAGTAGTGGGTTTGAGATAGCAGCTTCAGCAGCAAGTCTTGCACGACCCTCGCCACCTGCCTCACCGGTTCCCATCATGGCTTTACCCATGTCACGCATGACAGAGCGCACATCGGCAAAATCAAGATTGATCAAACCTTCCTTGACCATCAGGTCAGTAATGCAAGCCACACCAGAATAAAGCACTTGGTCAGCCATGCCGAAAGCGTCAGCAAAAGTAGTTTTATCATTGGCAATGCGGAATAGGTTCTGGTTCGGGATAACGATAAGCGTATCAACATGCTTTTGCAGTTCGGCAATGCCTGCATCAGCTGTTTTCATACGTCTTTGACCCTCAAACTGGAATGGTTTTGTAACCACACCAACCGTCAAAACACCCATTTCACGAGCAGCACGTGCCACAACAGGCGCCGCACCTGTGCCTGTGCCACCGCCCATACCAGCGGTCACAAACGCCATGTGAGTACCTGCAAGATAATCTTGAATTTCAGTCATGCATTCTTCTGCAGCAGCAGCGCCAACCTCTGGCATGGAACCAGCGCCCAGGCCTTCAGTTACATCTGTACCTAGCTGAATAATCTTCTCAGCGGCAGACATCGTCAGCGCTTGGGCGTCTGTATTAGCCACCACGAATTCAACACCTTCAAGGCCACCGTGGATCATGTTGTTGACAGCATTACCGCCGCCGCCGCCAACACCAAATACAGTAATCTTTGGCTTCAGCTCTGTAATATCAGGCTTTTGCAAGTTAATAGTCATTTTCCTCGTCTCCAGTTTGTTAGACGGGAAAACCCGCCAGAACCTAAATTTTGTGATGTTGCCATCACTGCCGCATTCTAATTTGTATTTTTCAGTGACACCGCTTGTCACCTTTTAGAAAAATACCTTACTTTTGAATCTCACCTCTTATGAGGCGAAACTCCTAAAAACTTTCCCTGAACCAATTGCCTAACCGACCCAATGGACCGTTGGTACCCGTAGACAGCATATTGCTGAACTTTGACGGAGTAGAAAAGTTTTCAATCTTCGCTATTTGCGGATAGATCAATAGACCTACTGCAGTTGAAAATACCGGGCCTTTAGCCATTTCTGGCATCCCTGCTATTCCCATCGGACGTCCCAGTCTCACATTGCGTGAAAGAACACGCCTTGCTACTTCAGACATTCC
>CALHIB010000163.1 GCA_938030595.1 uncultured Rhizobiaceae group bacterium
CGGGTCAGCCTCGGCAATTTCCAGCGTTACATAGTCAGGCAACTTAATACCAATCGGACGCTCTTCATGGCTTTCTACTGTTACCTGCATACCATCTTGCAAAAATGCAGAACGCTCGCCTACAAAATCTTTTTGCAATTCAAGCTGCTCATAAGTTGCTGAATCCATGAAGACCAGCATCTCACCTTCTTCATAAAGGTAAGTGTAATCTTTTTGCTCAAGGCGAACTTTTTCAACATTTTCTGTCGCGCGAAAACGTTCGTTATGCTTTGAACCGTCAAACAGGTTCTTCATTTCAACCTGATTAAACGCACCGCCTTTACCTGGTTTTACAGCATTCGTTTTTACCGCAACCCAAAGTGAGTTTTTATGCTCGATGACATTGCCAGGTTTGATTTCATTACCATTGATTTTCATGTGTCACTTAAATGGCCTGAGAGTAGGACCATCTCCAGTAGTTAAATATTTTTGAAGTAAGGTCGGTTGACCACAAATCCAGACCTAGTGCAAGCCCGAAATAGCCCAATACGAACTGTATCATTAAGACAATAAAAATATTCAGCTATACACCTGGCCATTGATTAGCAAGACTTAAGGCTTTTTGGCGTGTCTCATCATCCAACTGTGCCATGAACTGATCAAGCGTAATATCAGATCGCCCTGCCCTACGTGCAAGAATATGCCATTTTGCAGCTTCGACTGGGGATGCTTCCACGCCAACACCATTCACATACAAATGTGCAACACGGTTTTGAGCAATCACATTTCCCCCAATTGCTGCATTATTGAGAACGTTAAACCCAAGCTTTTCATCTTTCGGACCATCAACACCGTTTATTAATGCAATACCATACTCAACTTGAGCAGTATCGACACCTGCTTTTGCCGCTTTCTCAAGCCACATACGCGCTTTTTCAGGGTCTTGAATGCCCGTTGTCAAACCTTCCTTATAAATGACCGAAAGCGCATAATAGGCATCTGCCAAACGATTTTCTGCAGCTTTTTCATAAAATGGTAGCGCCAGACGATACCCTGCACTAGTAGGACGATTGGCTATAATCTGGTTTGCATGATTAAACATCGCTATGGGGTGGCCAGCCTCTGCGGCTTGCTTCATCATGGCTTCGCCAGCTTTTTTGTCCTGGGGAATATCTTTACCTTTTAATAGTTTCAAAGCATAGGAAAACTGAGCTTCCCTATTTCCTGATTTAGCGGCGATTTCATACCAAGTTGATGCCTGCTTTGTATCCTTTGGAATACCCAAGCCTTTTTCATAAAGTTCAGCAATCAAGGTTTGGGCTGCAGCGTCCCCCCCTTCAGCCAAAGGAAGCGCTATCTGAAAGGCGGTCAAATATTGACCACGCTGAAAGGCTGCATAAGCAAAATCTGGTGTATTTCGTTTCTTTTTGTCGACTTCCCCTAAGAGACGTTTTTGTAACAACTCTTCATTGATCGGTTTATTAGCTGCATCAATCTGTTGATCTGCAGACATAGCTGGAAAACATGACAACAAAGAAACCGACAAGCCTATCGTAAAGATTACCCGCGTCATTCATCTTCCTCATCAAACGAAGGGCCATGCTCATCAAGCAAGGCATTGGCAGACACAACATTGTCCGCCACACCACCTTTATCAAAGATAGCTTTTTCAAGTGCTATAAATTCGATGCCAGTTGGAGCAACTTCAATCACTGTCTCCAATGTATTTCCACCCATAACCACTCCGGGAATTTCTACCAAGGTTGCCCACCACTCTGCCAACTTTAAATTCTTTGGATGCGCTTCAGGTCTGATATCGCCAGCAAGTTTTCCAAAAAATACGAAATCAGGTTTTAATTCACCAATTTCCAAAGCATTGTGACGCGCTTTTATATTGCCACATCCTACAATATTCTGTGGCGAAAAGCGGGCAATGATATCTTCTAAGTTGGGTTTTTCTTTTTCCAAAAACAGCCCGTCTGCACCACTTTTACCAAAGCTTTGCGTATCATCAGCAACAATCACTGCACAATTTTCTGCTTGCAACAAAGGCGTTACCTGTTTGCAGTAGTTCTCAAATACATGCGGTTCACTGTCATTTGAATATAAAATTACACTGGCAACATCCCCTGCTTGCGCAGCAGTAAGCAACGCATCAGGCGCAACAGATTTGGGGTTCGCTGTAAGAATTAATCTACAGCGGTTTAGCTCTTCACTGGTTTGTTCGTTTGCCATAATTCTTAATCCTTTTACGCAGACTATTGAATGCGCAGGATTACAACAAAATTCAAGCCCCAAGCTGAACTAACAATTTGGGGCTACTGTATTTAATTTAATTTTTGAGCTTTCAGCCGCTCAATTTTATCTTTTATGACTAATTTTTTTTGCTTTAAATTTCGCAACTCAGTAGCGTCTACACTGCTTGCTACTTTCATTTCTTCAAGTTGGCTATCCAACTCTTGATGACGCATTTTCAAAGAATCAATATGGGATTCTACTGGCATGTAAGCCCTCCTCTTATAGCTCAAGAATTATCTCTGCTCGCATTTCGAGTGATTTGATTTGACCACATTTTTTTTAACTTGTCTAATTTGACACAAATCAAGCAAAGACTATTGTTAATAATTAATTAAGCTGAAAATATCATCTGCATTTCACATTTTGTTACGATATGCTAAAGACTGCGCTTTACAAATAAAGCCACCAGGTTTGCACAAGTCATAACGGGACTAATGATGACAAAAAAACAATGCGATGTAGCGATTATCATGGGAAGCCAGTCTGACTGGGATACGATGAAAAATACAGTTGAAATCCTGAATGAACTTGGCATTTCTAATGATGCACGCATTGTCTCTGCACATCGCACACCGGATCGTCTTGTAGGATTTGCAAAAACTGCAAAAGATGAGGGCTTTAAAGTCATTATTGCAGGTGCTGGTGGTGCGGCGCATCTTCCAGGAATGGTTGCCTCCATGACCCCACTTCCTGTCTTGGGCGTACCCGTTCAATCAAAAGCATTATCAGGCCAAGACAGCCTTTTATCGATTGTACAAATGCCGGCAGGCATTCCGGTTGGTACACTTGCCATTGGTACACCTGGTGCCAAAAATGCAGCAATTTTTGCTGCATCTATCTTATCACTCAATGATCAATCCTTGGCTGACAGATTGGACAACTATCGCAAAGTGCAAACAGACAGCGTTGGTCTAAAACCTGTGGATGGAGAATAAGCCATGCTACAAGTTGGTGATAAAATCGGAATAGTTGGCGGCGGACAATTAGGCAGAATGCTTGCCATATCAGCAGGACGGCTGGGATTTAAAACCGTTATTCTTGACCCTCAGCCAAACGCACCAGCATTTGAATTTTCACATCAACATATCGTGGCAGCATATGATGATGCAAAAGCCCTGCAAAAACTTGCATCAATGACAAAGGTCATCACATACGAATTTGAAAATGTGCCTGTTACGGCATTCGACAACCTTAGTGACGCTGTCGACGTTCATCCAAACACAAAAGCGCTTGCAACCAGCCAGGATCGGGTAACTGAAAAATCTTTTTTCAATAACCTAGGTATTAATACAGCGCCATGGTTTGATATCATCCTGCCACAAATGCTCGATGGCGCATTAAAAGAATCTGGCGGCAAAGGCATCTTGAAGACAAGGCGTTTTGGCTATGATGGAAAAGGCCAGTGCCGTGTCGATATCAACAAACCAGAAACGGTAATGGAAGCCAAAAAGCTAAGTCAGGAAACGCCTTGCATCCTTGAAGGTTTTATCGATTTTACGCGCGAAATATCAATCATCGCGGCACGCTCTGTCGATGGTATAATTGAAACCTATGATATTGCAGAAAATATTCACCGCGATGGCATACTCCATACATCGACTGTTCCAGCAAATATCAATGAAAACACAACAAACGAAGCCATATCAATCGCACAAAAAACCCTTTCAGAACTGGATTATGTCGGCGTCATGGGAATTGAGTTTTTTGTAAATCCAGATGGCAGCTTACTCGTCAATGAATTTGCGCCCCGCGTTCACAATTCTGGTCACTGGACCGAAGCTGCGTGTGCTGTTTCACAATTTGAACAACACATCAGAGCTGTAGCAGGTGTCCCTTTAGCCAAAACATCGCGCCATAGCGATTGTGTCATGGAAAATCTCATTGGTGATGATATGAAAAATGTTCCGGAAATTCTATCTCATTCAGATACCATGCTACATTTATACGGCAAGTCAGAAACACGTGCTGGCCGCAAAATGGGACATTTTACAAAAATAACCCAAAAAACCATATGATTTCTTGTAATTTTCTCATTTTGATGCAGCCAGAACGCTAGACAAGCAATAGTTTTTTTGTTACTTGTCCTACTAATCGGCAAACATCCTTTGCGGGTGAAAGAAATTATTGCCAAACTTAATTCAAACAAAACGGATTTGAAACTTGCAAGTACTTGTACGTGACAACAATGTTGATCAAGCGCTACGCGCTCTAAAAAAGAAACTTCAACGTGAAGGCGTGTTTCGTGAAATGAAACTGCGCAACTTCTACGAAAAGCCATCAGAAAAACGCGCTCGCGAAAAAGCCGAAGCAATTCGTCGTACTCGCAAGCTTGCTCGTAAAAAAGCACAGCGCGAAGGTATGGTTATGGGAAGAACTGGTCGCTAGTTTTCAATTTAGTTTGATTTAGCCCTCTTTTTGCCAGTTTAATAAGATTAAAGCGAGGTATGCTTGAAGGCAGCTTCGCTTTTTTGTTATAAATATAAGATATTTATCGGGGACATAGGATGATCAGCGGCAAAGTATTGTGGAATGCGAAAAAGTTTGTTCAGCGATCCGCTGTTATATGTGCGGCAACCATTCTATCTGCTTGCGCAACATCAGGCCCCAGAGAACTTGCTGTTGATCTCGATCCTGCACAGGGTTCCGCAAATAACATTACATCGCTGACGCGCGTCGTAAATGCAAATCCCAATTCACCAGAAGCTTATAATGTTCGTGGAAGTGCCTACGGACAAGCAGGAAAAAATCGTGAAGCCATCCAAGACTTCTCAAAAGCCATACAGCTTAATCCACGTTTCTACCAAGCTTATGCAAATCGTGCTTTAATCTACCGCCAAACAGGCGACCCAACAAAAGCCATTCAGGATTACACGCAAGCACTTCGAATAAACCCGCAGTATGACGATGCCTATATTGGCAGAGGCAATGTTTATCGTTTCAATGGCAAACCTCAACAAGCATTTCGCGACTATGAGCGTGCTATACAATTAGGCACGACAAATCCTCGTGCGTATCACTCTCGTGGTTTAATGTTGCAAGCAAACAATCAACATGATCGTGCCATACAGGATTTCACATCCGCAATTTCATTGGCACCCGATGCTGCTGAACCTTACAATGCAAGAGGTGTTTCATATCTTGCCACACAAGACAGCGAAAATGCTTGGGCAGATATCAACAAAGCATTGAACCTTAACAACCGTTATGCAGAAGCATGGACAAACCGTGGCTTGATTGAAGAGCAAAGAGGCAAGAGAAAAGACGCATTCAAGTCTTACTCAAGAGCAGTGTCGCTAAATAGAAATTATCAGCCTGCAAAAGATGGCGCAAACAGAACGCGCGGCTAATGAAAAAAGCGTGAGGCATATTTCAGCACTCACACTTATTCCAAATTACCATAAAACTATCACACAATAGGGGGCTATTTATGTGATCAATCAGATAATTTTTGCTGCCGTTTTAGGAGGGGATCCCTCAGCCTATCAGACAATCACAATTTAACACTTGCGTTAAAGTCAAACAATCTATCATATAGCGAAATTATATTTCGATATTTCCGAATAGTGATGGGTTGAAATTTGATATGCTTCTTGAAAATCTAAACTTGTTTTTACTCATCGTTGAAAAGGGCAGTTTAAGTGCCGCCGCACGTGAATACGGATTATCACCTGCACGTGTATCCGAACGCTTGTCTGACTTGGAAACATATTATGATACTAAACTTCTAAATCGCACAACAAGGTCTATCAGTGTAACAGAACAGGGCACTGAACTTGTAAAAACAGCGCGTCGTATTTTAGCTGAAACAGAAGAAATCGAATCCAAACTAAAACTTGGGAAAGATATCATCTCAGGCACAATTCATCTTAATACAACAATTGATTTTGGGCGAAATTATATTGCGCATTTACTTGATAATTTTATGGAAAAGCACCCTGAGATAAACATTCATCTAACCCTGGATGACGGATATGTAGACTTGGTGGGTAATAATATCGATTTGGCAATTCGCTTGGGCGAGCTATCAGACAGCACCTTACATGCGAAAAAAATTGGAATTAACCAACGCATTATTTGCGCTTCGCCAGAGTATCTGGAAAAACATGGCAGCCCAAACCATCCAAAAGATCTGCAAAACCATAATTGTATCATGACAAAGTTCGGCAAACACATTGATAAACATTGGCGCTTCATAGTTGATGAAAAAGAGAAAACCTATTCGGTCAAAGGTAACCGGATTTCAAACAATGGGGAACTGGTTGCTGATTGGTGCAGGGCAGGACATGGCATTGCATTTAAGGCAAGCTGGGACGTGTACGAAGACATTAAGGCTGGAAGGCTTGTAAGGCTCCTGAAAGAATATGAAATGCCTAAACGGCCATTCCAATTCGTATATTCAGCTGGGGCAACAAAATCCAAACGTATTCGCCTTGTAATGGAGCATCTGACTAAAGAGTTGGAAAAATTCAAGGATGCGCATTTATAATACTACTATTTGGTGCAATATTATATCAGTTTAAAAACTACGACTAAAGTGATCCAAAGCCATTTCGATTGAACCATGAGTAATCAGATTATTATGGCCTGCTTGATCAATAATTTTTAAAGTTGAATGACTTGGATCAAGATTTTCATAAAGCTCCTCGCCAAATTTCAAAGGGATCACAACATCTTCAGTGCCATGAATAATTAAAATTGGCGTTTTCGTATCTTTCAAATATTCAACTGTGTTAATGTGATGCCTAATCAACATGCGAGCTGGGAACAAAAAATACTTGTCAGCAGCAACATCAGCTAGTGAAGTATATGGCGCTTCCAACACCATGGATTGAACAGGGCGTTTTGAAGATAGATAGGAAGCAACGCCAGTCCCAAGTGAATGACCATACAAGAACACCCAATCCGCTTCATCCTCTTTGTACCAGTCATAGATAGCAAGACTATCTTTTAATATGGCATCGGCACTTGGTGTTCCAGAGCTACCACCATAGCCTCTATATTCAACCAGCAAAACATCAAAGCCGTTCTCTTGTAACTTTCGCCCTCTTTCCATTTGAAGAGCAGCAAGCGTGCCATTACCATGAAAAAACATCAGCTTTGGAGCGCCTTCCTCTCCTCTTAGGCGAACATGGCGCAACGTTTCACCATCTGCTGTTTTCATTTCAGTGAATTCAGCAAACTCAGGCAGGTTATCAACTTTGAAATCAGGAGCCGGAAAAATCAAACTACCCTGGATCGTGTAAAGGATACCCACGATTAGAAAATAAACACATGCGAGCTTGAAAAACGGAATTCTAAATATTCTTCTAAGCATCGACATGCAATTTATTTCCTACTGATAACGCCTAATCGAACGACTTGACGATATCCTCAGTCATCTTTTTGGCATCACCAAGAAGCATCATCGTACCATCTTTATAGAACAGCGAGTTATCAATCCCCGCATACCCAGAACTCAAAGAACGCTTCACAAAGAGGCATGTCGTTGCTTTATCAACATCCAGAATTGGCATGCCGTAAATTGGCGATGAAGGATCATCACGTGCAGCAGGGTTTGTTACATCGTTTGCACCAATTACATAGACAATATCTGCCTGAGAGAACTCACCGTTGATGTCTTCAAGTTCAAAGACTTCATCATACGAAACATTTGCCTCAGCCAGCAAAACGTTCATATGACCTGGCATACGACCTGCAACGGGATGGATAGCATATTTAACCTCAACGCCTTCTTCCTTGAGTTTGTCACCCAATTCACGAAGCGAGTGTTGAGCCTGCGCTACCGCCATGCCGTAACCTGGTACAATGATAACCTTGCCAGCGTTCTTCATTAGGAAGGCAGCATCGTCCGCAGAACCTTGTTTGACGGTACGATCGACACCATCATCACCAGCAGCACCCGCTACAGCATCATCAGCGCCAAAGCCGCCAAGAATAACAGAGATGAATGAACGGTTCATACTCTTACACATGATGTATGAAAGAATGGCACCAGAGGAACCCACAAGCGCACCCGTAATAATCAGAGCAAGATTACCAAGTGTAAAGCCAATGCCCGCTGCAGCCCAACCTGAATATGAATTCAACATGGAAACCACAACCGGCATGTCAGCACCACCAATCGGGATAATCAATAGGATACCAATAGCAAACGACAGCAAGGTAATAATCCAGAAAAGCGTCGTACTTTCTGTTTGAACAAAGGCAATCGAGAGAACGACCAGAACAACAGCCAAGGCAATATTGATCAAATGACGGTTCGGCAACATGATCGGCGCACCTGACATGCGACCATCAAGTTTAGCAAAGGCAATGACGGAACCTGTAAAGGTGACCGCACCAATGGCAACGCCGAGTACCATTTCAACCAGACTTGCGCCCTTGATGCCATTTGGCCCCATAATGCCGAAAGCTTCTGGTGCATAAAGTGCTGCACCTGCGACCATAACAGCGGCCATGCCCACCAGCGAGTGAAAACCAGCTACAAGCTGCGGCATCGAGGTCATGGCAATGGTGCGTGCCATATAAGCACCTACACCACCTCCAATGGCAAGGCCTGCAATGATAAGAACCCAGCCACCGAAGGTAGGCGCAGCCAAGAACAAGGTGGTCAGAATGGCAATGCCCATACCCACCATGCCGTAAGTATTACCTTGGCGTGAGGTTTCCGGGTGTGAAAGACCTCTCAAGGCCATGATGAACAAGACGCCAGAAACGAGGTAAAGAAGTGCGGTAATATTTTCCATCTTAGCGCTCCTTCTTCTTATACATGGCAAGCATTCGCTGGGTCACGAGGAACCCTCCAAAAATATTAACTGAGGCCAAGACCAGCGCGATGAACCCAAGCGTTGTAGCGGTAACACCAGCAGCCTGAATGCCCACTGCGAGAATTGCACCCACAACAATAACAGACGAAATCGCATTGGTTACAGCCATCAAGGGTGTATGAAGCGCAGGCGTTACCGACCACACAACATAGTAACCGACAAAAATTGCCATCACGAAAATTGCAAACTGGAATACGAAGGGATCAATCGCACCGCCACTTGCTGCACTAACCGCCTGACCAGCGATTTCCGCAACTTGTGAAGTTTCTGTAGCCCCTTGAACCTGACTTGCAACATTGCTTGCAGCCTCGGTTGTTGTTTCAACAACATTGCTGGTTGTTTCCTTAACTGTTTCAACGAACCCAGAGACTGCGTTCTTAGTAGCTTCAACTGCTTCACCCGCAACCTCTTTGGTTGTTTCAACTGCTGTACCAGCAGCTTCCGTAGTGGCTTGCACTGCAGTACTGGCTGCTTCACTTGTAGCCTCCACCACTTCACCTGTTGTTTCTTTCACAACATCAGCAGCATTGACCGCCGCTTCGCTGGTTGCTTCAACAGCTTCAGATGTAGTTTCCTTGACCGTATCGATAACGTTGCCAACCATTGAACCTGCACCTTCCGCAGCCTCACCAGCAGTTTCGCTCACCGTTTCAACAACATTGCTGACGGCTTCCGAAGTTGTTTCAACCACATCTTCACCAGTTTCAGCAACTTCTTCCAACACACCACTGTTCGCATCAATTGCAGCTTGAGCATTCGCTTCTGCTTCATTGGTTGCTTCAACGCCTTGGGATGTAACAGTCTCGGTTTCTTCCACAACTTCTTCAGTGGTCGTTGTCACCTCTTCTTGAGTTACTTCACCTGCAGTTGATGTTTCTTCTGCATTCTCTTGCGTAGTCGTTGCAGCTTCAGCCGCAGCTTCTGCTTGTGCCTGTGCTTCTTGCGCGAGCTCTGCAGCTTCCTCAGCTTTTTGAGAAAGTGCTTCTGCCTGTGCTGCAGCAGCTTCGGCCTGAGCAGCTAATTCACTGGCCTGTTTTGCCAATTCATTCACGTCGATACTTGTGGAATTTGTATCACTCATGAGGCATCTCCCTCAGATTTGGTATCAGTAAAATTCGGATGAACTATTTTTCCGCCATGCGTAAGTAAAGTCGCAGCAACCAACTCATCTTCAAGATTAAGGTCTAATTTGCCGCTTTCCTTATCAATCATCGTTTCGAGAAACGCGAGTAAGTTCTTCGCATATAAAAGCGATGCAGATGCAGCAATGCGGCCAGGCATATTAAGATGACCAACAATCGAAACATCATCAATTTTGACAATCTCCCCAGCTTTTGCACCTTCAACGTTCCCACCACGCTCAACAGCCAGATCAACCAAGACAGATCCAGGCTGCATGGACTTGACCATTTCCCTGGTAACAAGCCTTGGCGCAGGGCGTCCCGGAATGAGCGCAGTTGTAATAACGATATCCTGTTTGGCAATGTGCGAAGCTACAAGTTCAGCCTGTTTGGCTTTATATTCATCAGACATTTCCTTGGCATAACCGCCTGCTGTTTCTGCCTGTTTGAATTCATCATCTTCAACGGCCACAAATTTGGCACCCAGCGATTCTACCTGCTCCTTCGCAGCAGGGCGAACATCTGTTGCTGTTACAACAGCACCCAAACGTCTTGCGGTCGCAATGGCTTGAAGGCCGGCAACGCCAGCGCCCATGACAAAACACTTGGCCGCAGCAACTGTGCCGGCAGCCGTCATCATCATGGGAAGCGCACGACTATAATTTGCGGCACCTTCAACAACAGCCTGATAACCTGCCAGGTTGGCTTGCGAAGATAAAACATCCATCACCTGCGCACGTGTGATACGCGGCATGAACTCCATGGCAAAGGCGCTAAGCCCGGCTTTGGCCATGGCTTCAACATCCTTCTCATTGCCATAAGGATCCATGGACGCAAGAACAATTGCACCTTTTTTGTATTTTTTGGATTCAGCAGGGGTTGGGCGCAAAACCTTTAAAACCACATCAGCATCACCTGCTGATTTAGCTGTCGCAATAGAGGCGCCTGCATCTTTGAAAGCATCATCCGTGATTTTGGAGAGCGTACCTGCACCCTTCTCAACGCTGACCTTGCAGCCGTGACCTATAAGTTTTTTGACTGTATCAGGAGAAGCGGCAACACGCGTTTCATCTTTGTTGGATTCTTTAGGAATATAAATATTCATCAAGCTGCTTTCATAAATTTTGCTTTTGCAATAGATATAGCTTTACCTACCATATGATAGGTAAAACGAAAATAGCGTAATTAATAAATTACGCAAATGTGAAACAGCTTTATATTAAGCGAACTGCTTAAAGAGCGAACCAGCAGGCTGCCATCAAGACAGCAAACAATAGTGTTCCGCCAATGAGGCCACCACCAGCAAAAAAGCCAAAAGCCATTGCAATCAATAGTGCAACACAGGCTGCTGTAGTCCAAACAGAAAACTTGATGAAAATATCATAAGTTTTATCGTGTTCTTTATAATCCATTGCATTAGCAGGCTGGGATGTTTTTGCTTTTTTAGCCATCAGGCAACTCCGAAAATCTTTTCAAATCATGTTTATGGATCGTATACACATTACAACGACCTTTTTAAAGTGTCTTAAACTATATCAGAGGCTTCTTCGCAACGAAAATTTATTACCATTCACATCAACACAATCCAACTGATTTTCTTCAGGCTTCAAACATTCAGCTTGATTTGTTTTACCTGAAATTTTGCCAAGCCAATTTAATTGCACTTTGTTTTCTGCCAGTGCGATGTAACTTCCCTCAGAAATTACATTGCCAGTATCGTTGGCTACTGCCTTAAACTGTCCATTTAAAAATTGAGCGACATAAACACCATCACTGGAGGCCCAGTTGCCGTTTAGCACTGGGGGACCTGCAATATCCTTCGCATTTTGACAAGCTGTCAAAACACTTAAGGCCGCAATAGTGACCAAACCAAATACCAAATTTTTTCTACGCATAACCATTCCTAAAAACCTCTATATCCCCGAAAGACAATACTATAATCACCAATCTGTGAGGTCAAGATTGTGCTTCCAGAGATTCCAACTCATCAATAAGGTTCGAAATCATCGACAATCCCTTTTTCCAAAAACCAGGATCTGCAGCATCAAGACCAAATGGTTTTAATAATTCACTATGATGTTTGGTACCACCAGCTTTAAGAAGGTCAAAATACTTTTCTTGAAAACCACTCTCTGCATTTTCATAAACGGCATAAAGCGAATTTACCAAACAATCGCCGAACGCATATGCATAAACATAAAACGGCGAATGAATAAAATGCGGAATGTAAGCCCAATAAGGTTTGTAGTCTTCTGAAAAATTGAATACAGGCCCCAAACTTTCACCTTGAATAGAAAGCCAAAGCTCTCCAATATCATCAGAAGTCAATTCGCCCTGTTTACGCGCCTCATGCACCTTGCGCTCGAACATGTAAAATGCAATTTGGCGCACAACCGTATTGAGCATGTCCTCTACTTTTTGAGCCAGCATTGCTTTTCGTTCAGCGACTGTATCGCACTTGGCAAGTAGCGATCTGAAAGTAAGCATCTCTCCAAATACACTTGCAGTTTCAGCCAATGTGAGCGGGGTTTGCGCCATCAAGGCACCCTGCCCACCTGCCAAAACCTGATGAACTCCATGCCCTAACTCATGCGCCAAGGTCATCACATCACGAGGCTTGCCCAGATAGTTCATTAAAATATAAGGATGCGCGGAAGGCACCGTTGGGTGAGCAAATGCACCAGGCGATTTGCCTGCACGAACAGGTGCATCAATCCAGTTTTCATCAAAAAACCGCTGAGCAATTTCTGCCATTTCCGGTGAAAAACCAGAATAAGCATCGAGAATAGTATCGCGCGCCTCATTCCAGCCAATCACGCGTTCTTCTGCAACAGGAAGCGGTGCATTTCTGTCCCAATGCTCCATCACATCAAGACCCAGCCAATTGGCTTTCATGGCATAGTAGCGATGCGAAAGCCTTGGAAACGCTTCACGCACAGCCTCGACCAATGCATCAACCACTTCACGTTCCACACGGTTTGCGAGATGACGACTATCTGCAATATCTTCAAACCCGCGCCAACGATCAGAGATTTCTTTATCTTTAGAAAGCGTATTAGTGATGAGCGAAAATGTTTTGATGTTTTCATTTAATACGCGCGATACTTCCGTGGCAGCCTCTTTGCGTTTTTGACGATCTGTATCTTGCAAAAAATTTAATGCAGTCGCGACAGGATATTCTTCCCCACCAATAGTAAATCGCAACCCCGACATGGTTTCATCAAACAGCCTGTTCCATGCACCACGGCCTGTAACGGATTTTTCATGTAGTATTTGCTCAAGATTGTCGTCTAACTGATATGGCTTGTCTTTCCTAAGATCGCTTAACCATGGTTCATAATAAGCGAGTGAAGCATCTTCTTTCATGGCATCAAAAAGCTTTGTGTCATCGATGCGGTTTAACTCAAGCGTGAAGAATAAAAGATGTGAGCCTGCTGCCGTCATTTTTTCCTGCGCGTCCCCATAAAACTTGGCATTATCTGCATTACTCGTATCGCCAGAATAGATTAACCCGGCATAAGACATAATGCGTCCCATGCGTTCTTCTATCTGCTCATATTCTGCAATCGCCATGGCAAGGTCACGGGGGTTGTTTTCAAAAACTTCAAGCAATTTGCCAGAAAATGTCTTTTCAAAACTTTCAGCCTCAGATTTGCAAAGCTTCAAATCTTCCAAAAATTCAGCACTCTCCATGGCAGGATAAAGATCAGCCAAATTCCACTCAGGCAGATTTTTGATATCATCTCCCTCAGCAGATGATTGTGGAGCTGCATAACAAGCATTTAAATACATGAATTTTTCCTCGTTTATCTGCTCTATTGGTAATCCATTTCTGCACTTAAACACCAGCAAAAACGTTCGGAAAAATTCAATAAAATTTTAACAAATAATTTGAACCGAGCTTAACCAACTCTTTTAAACGCCTGTTCAGCCCTTAGTGCTAATTTGCATCAAAATGGGACGGTATGCGAGTGGGATCACATGCCATAAAGCGAGAGCAATAGACAAATGGCAGACTTGATTTTAATTGTAGACGATGAACCGGTACAACGCAGACTAATGCAGGGTCTTGTTGAAAAACTGGGTTATAAAACACTCTGTGCAGACGGCGGCAAGGCTGCCATGGAAGCTTTGTCAGGCAAGCAAGCCTCGCGCATTTCTGCAGTTGTTCTTGACCTGGTCATGCCGGATATGAGTGGTATGGAAGTGCTTGAGGCACTATCCACGCATAAAGTCCGCCCTCCAGTGATTGTGCAAACTGCGCAAGGTGGTGTGGAAACTGCCGTTAATGCAATGCGAGCCGGAGCCGTTGACTTC
>CALHIB010000164.1 GCA_938030595.1 uncultured Rhizobiaceae group bacterium
ATAAAGATTACCCAAGAATGACGCCAGACAAAACACCAGCCCAAAGATAACCGAGAGCTTGTCAACACGCATCATTTCCAAGGTCAGACCAGCAAGCTCTACCTCTCCACTGATTCCATGCGGAAGGTCAAAAATATAAAGACCAGCAAAGATAGGGGTTAGTAGCAAAATTAAAGTACGAAATATGCCTTGCGGGACAACAGCAACCAGACCAGCGGCAATTAAAAAGAAGAAAGCAGGTGGAAACGTATCAATCATCGATCGTCTCCTTGCTTAAATCAGCTTCTGGATGTTCTTCAGATTCAACGTCTTTTGGTGCGTAATAGGTTTCATCACGCATCAAGAACAAGCGCATGCCTCTGGCGCAAACGACCAAAGCAGCACACATCACAAAACCATAAATTGCGTAAAAACCTGGTACATCTTCCAGATCAAGATAGGTTTTCTTCTTGTAAAAGAAGTCGGCAATGAAGAGCACAAAACAGGTAAAATAAAGTCCGTAAACTATTCTGTTTACGTTTTTCATATTATCGAGCCATAAAAGTTTACGCCCCAAGACTGGTAAATCTTCCAGGTTTTCTTTCTTCTTGGTCGCCATCACTTCACCTCGACTATTGGCATTAGGAAGGCCTGAATATCACCAGCGTAAAAGAACAATACAATGCAACCCAATGCTGTAAAGACCAAAGGCGCCACGCACCAAAATGGCGCTTCTTTGATGCCTGTTTCAGCATTGTTTTTTTCATCACTTAAGAAGAAACCTTTTGCAACGATTGGCAGTAGGTAAGCCACGTTTAATAGTGAGCTTATCATCAAGACCGCAATCATGACCAATTGCCCGGTATCTGCTGCAGCAACCATCAATTGCCATTTACTCCACGATCCGCCCAACGGTGGTAGACCGATGATAGACAAGGCTCCGATTAAAAAAGCGCCATATGTAATCGGCATTACACGACCCAGACCTGTCATTTGCTTGATTTCTGTTTTATGGGTCGCAACGTAAATAGCACCAGCACACATGAAGAGTGTAATCTTGCCAAAGGCATGCATGGCAATATGTAAGCCACCACCGATTGCTCCCATTGAGGTTGCAAGCGCCATGCCCAGCGTGATGTAAGAAAGCTGACTGACGGTTGAATACGCAAGGCGTGCTTTCAGATTATCCTGCGTCATTGCAATGATAGATGCGGCAAGAATTGAGAATGCAGCTAACCACATTAGCCATTCAGATGCATTCGTCTCTGCCAGAAAATCGATGCCAAAGATGTAAATACCAACCTTGAGCATGGTGAATACACCCGCTTTCACAACTGCTACCGCATGAAGCAGTGCAGAAACAGGTGTGGGTGCCACCATGGCTGATGGAAGCCATTTATGGAACGGCATGAGTGCTGCCTTGCCAATACCGAAAGCATAAAGCCCCAAGAGAACTACAGCCAATCCAGCGCCTACTTCCTTGTCATGCAAAATCCCACCTTGAGTAAAATCAAGCGTTCCTGCAATAACATATGTCCAAGTAATACCCACCATCTGCAAGCCGATGGATGTACCCAAGAGCGTGCCAACATAAATTCGTGCACCCCGTTTGGCTTCTTCAGTACCTTTGTGTGCAACCAGTGGATAAGTAGCAATCGTCAGCACTTCATAGAAGATAAACAGAGAAAACATATTTGCTGAAAAGGCGATACCGAGCGTTGCTGAGATCGAAAAACAGAAGGCTGCAAAAAATCTTGCGTGATTACTTTCCTTGTTTCCGCGCATATAGCCAATTGCATAAAGGTGCACGACAACCCAAAGACCTGATGCAATCAATGCAAAGAGCAATCCCAAAGGTTCTACATGGAAGGCTATGTCCAAACCCGGCATGATTGAAAACAGCGTAAATATTTCGGTTGGTGCGCCGCCATGGTTTACCAGAATACTTAACACACACCCAAAAGTGGCAATGGCTGCAATCAACGTGATGCCATCGCGCAGGTTTGGTCGTTCATCGCCATGAAGCAGATTACTGATACAAGCCAATACAGGAATGGCCATGGAGGCTAATATTGCTGTGTTAGTGTCCATTATTGAACGCCTCCACGTAGAAGACTATCTGCAGCAACAGAAGCTGAGGTTAGCGTTATGTCTGTGTTCAAACCAAAATAAATGCAAGCAATCGCCATAACCCACATTGGGATCAACATCGACATAGGCACTTCTTTTGCAATTGTGCCTTCATCCGGTTCATTCATATAAAGCACTTCTACCGTCTTCCAAACATAGACCACAGCGAGCAATGAAGACATCACGATTAGCAATGCCAACCACCAGAGATCGACCTCCAAAGCTGCATCAATCAACAACCACTTGGAGATAAAACCTGCCGTACCTGGCACGCCGATTAAACTCAAACCACCCACAACAAAAGCTGCACAAGTCAAGGGCATTTGCTTGCCTAACCCGTTTAGATTTTTCGTAAAGCTACTGCCCTTGCGCATAACGAATGCACCTACGACCATAAAGAGCACAGCCTTTGTGATGCCATGGTTAAACAAATGAATGATCGTTGCTGATAAACTAATCTTGGTAGCCAAACCAATACCCAAAATCATGTAGCCAACCTGAGCAACGGATGAATAGGCAAGCAAGCGCTTTAGGTCTGTTTGAAAAGCTGCAATCAGTGAAGCTGCAAACATGGCAAGTATCGCCAGCGGCATGATTATCCAGGTTAAGGTATGAAGTTCGAAGACAAACTCTGGTTGAAAGACAGAGAACATAAATCGTAAAAGAACATAGATTGCAGCTTTGGTCGCTGTTGCCGCCAAGAATACCGTAACGACAGAAGGTGCATAGGTGTAAGCGCCAGGCAACCATAAGTGGAGTGGATAAATGGCAGCTTTCAACCCCATGCCGACGACGATGAATGCGAAGCCTGCTTGTACAGTCCTGTTGCCATCCATATCAGCTAATCGCACAGCGAGATCTGTCATGTTGAGCGTACCCGTTGCGATATATAAAAAACCGATACCGATTACAAAGAAGGTCGCACCGATAGTGCCTAATATGAGATAATCATAAGCTGAGGTCAGCGCGCGCCTGTCGCGCTCTGCACCCATCGCAATCAATACATAAGTTGAGAGCGAGGAGATTTCCAAGAAAACAAATACATTGAAAGCATCACCTGTTACAACAACGCCTAGAAGGCCTGTAAAACACAAAAGATAGCAACAATAAAAAAGTGTATGACTTACTTTCTTGATCTCATGCGCAACGCTTTGACGAGCGTAAGGCAGGATAACGGTGCTGATGCCAGAGATTAATAAAAGTACGAAAGCGTTTGCAGCATCGACACGGTATTCAATGCCCAAAGGCGGAGCCCAGCCACCAAGATGATACGATAGAACATCCCCATCGATCACCTGTAAAAGCATATGAGCTGAAAATAGAAAAGATGCCAAACTTGCCAAAAATGCGAGTAACCAGGCGATGTGTCTATTACCAAACAATACACATAAAGGTCCAGCTACCATCGGCACTACGATGGTCAGCAAAGGCAATTGATCAATGATGCTCAAGGCAGGAAGAACCGCAGCATTTGCCATTATGCGCGCCCTCCCATGGCGGGGCCTTCAGCAGAGTTTTCCTCTTGCTGTAATTTGCTTTCGATTTCGAGAATTTCATCTTCCTCGATAGTGCCGAATTCTTCACGAATACGAACGATCAACGCCAACCCTAGCGAGGTCGTAGCAATACCCACTACAATGGCTGTCAGAATGAGAACATGAGGGAGCGGGTTTGAATAAACTACGTTTGGATCAATATCCATATCTACTGGAAAGATTGGAGCGGTACCGCCCTCTACCTTGCCAATGGAAATATAGAACATGAAAACAGAGACTTGGAATACGTTGAGACCAACGATTTTCTTAATGTAATTGCCACGGGCAACAACAATATAAAAACCGATCATCATCAAGATGATGAATAGCCAATAGTTTAAATGTGATAAAATGAATTGCATGCTCATAGTCTACCAGTCCTCATCACTAATAACTGGTGGCCGTGCAGCAAACGCATAATAGATTGCAACCATAACCGCTGCCACGGTAATGCCCACGCCAAGCTCTACAACTAAAATACCCCAGTGCTGGCCATGTTCTGGATGATCTGGCGTAAATGCACTGTAGTTTAAATATTGCGAGCCAAGCATTAGGCTATAAATTCCGGTTCCGGCATAGAGCAAGACACCAATCGCTGCGAACTTGTGGACAAGCCATGGCGGGAAAACCAGTTTTACTTTTTCAAGACCAAAAACAATTCCAAATAGAATAAATGCAACAGCGAAAATAACACCCGCCTGGAAACCGCCGCCAGGGGAATAATCTCCATGAAATTGAACATAAAGTGCGAAGAGAATAATTGGTCCTACAAGCAGTTTTGTAATGACGCGTAGAAGAAGGTGATGGCGCATTATTTTGTTTCCTCACCTTGTTTGCGACGACGACGAGCCAATCCGCCAATCAACATCAAAACACCGACGCAGGCTGTGAAGACCACCACTGTTTCGCCCAAAGTATCGTATCCCCGGTAACTGGCCAGAATGGCGGTGACAACATTTGGAACACCAATATCAGTAGGACTTTGCGTTAAATATTGAGTAGCCAGATGGGCTTGTGCTGGTGAATCCGGTGATCCAAAGTCTGGCATATCCAGTGTGCCATAGATAAGCACTGCACCTGTTGCAACAACAACGATAAGAGGAATTGGCGAAAACTCTCTAGGCATTTTTTCATGTCTAGCGGTTAGCGCCATGGTTCCCAACATAAGAACACTGGAAATGCCCGCCCCTACGGCAGCCTCAGTAAATGCAACATCGACCGCATCCAGCGTCACAAACAGCAGCGCACAAAGCAGGCTGAAAACACTTGATAACATCACCACAGCAAACAAGTGGCGCATTCTCAAGATTGCAAGCGCTGTAACGACCAACATGGAAAATAGTGTTAGATTAATAAACAACTCCATTAAAGTTTCCTCTTTAATGTTGTGGTTTTTTTCTTTTTGACTTTTTTCTTGTCTGTCTCTTTCGCAGAAATTTTGCGGCGAACCTTATCGGCTCCCTTTGGCAAGAAACCGGAAACCAAGGCTGCATTTGCAACTGCATGGGTTGCAGTAGGACCCGTGATAAACAGAAATACGCCTATAATAATCAATTTAACCGTTACCAGTGTAAATCCACCCTGAATGCACATGCCCAACGTCAATAACAACATGCCAGCGGAATCGGTTACTGACACAGCGTGAACTCTCGACCAGAAATCCGGGAACCGCAAAGTGCCAACTGCCCCGATCAACATAAAGGCACTGCCCATAACAATCGCAATCCAGCTTGCAATCTCTACGAACCAATCAAGCGCTATCATGATTTTGCCCCACGATCATTAAGCCTGCCATTTGCTGCTGGAGTGCCGCGAGGTGCAGGTGACGTATCGCCAATCGCGCGATAGCGAAAATATTTCAATATTGCAATCGTTCCTACAAAATTGATCAAAGCATACAATAGAGCAATATCCAGAAAATCGGGACGGCCTGTTAAGAAACCGAGGACACCAATAAACAGCACAGTGTAAGTACCAAACGCATTCCCTGCCAATACGCGATCATATAAGGTTGGCCCTGCATATAGCCTGATCAAGACGATGATCATGCCGATGAATAAAGCGATGGCAGCGGTTAAGAACATTATTGTTTGCTCCCCGCATTCCCGGTTTCAATCGCACACACCCTAGCATCCATGTCCGTTAGCGCTTCCATATCACCGTCGCCAAAATCCAGCGCATGCACAATGAAATTATCATCTTCGGATTCTACCGTAACTGTGCCTGGCGTTAGTGTGATGGAGTTTGCGAACACAACTTGTGCAATTTCACTTTTTTGGTTTACAGGCACTTCAAACATTTTTTGTTGTTCGGGTGTTTGACCCGATAAAATTACCTTGGTTACTGCCCAATTGGATTTGGCAATCTCTACAAACAACCAAACCAGATATTTTATAGTCGCCAGAACGCCGATATCATATCCCAGCTTATGTCCATCCACTTTATCCATTCGACTGATAATAAAGATTGTTAGAAGAACAGAAAGTGCGCCAAAAATCAGGATGAGTGTTTTATATAGCCCAGACATCAGCAACCACAAGATTGCCAGCCCCATTGCTGCTATAACACCTCTAATCATGAATTTTCTCTACCAATTTATATGAGATCCATTTGTAACAAGCGGGACGATATTTTCAAGGCGGACTTGCATTCATCAACAGTTGGCAGCATGAAATTCTTTCAATGCCTGCTCTAGCAGTCGCGCGGTCTCGATGGCACCGTTTGTCCTAAGAGAAACAGAACGCTTCGGCAAAGCGGCAGCCTTGTCCACTGCTTCCGCCAATGACACGGGTGTCATGCTATCTGGCTCCAGCATAACGCAAACCTTATTTGCATCCATAATCTGACTTCGCCTTAACTGCTCAGTCTCCCGCCCGCCCGTGTAGGGATAAAGAACGGACGCACAACCAGAACGTAAAACATCACCCACCGTATTATAGCCGGCATGAGAGACTGATACTTTTATCTGGCGCATCGCATTTGCAAGATCAGGAATATAACGCACAATCTTCATACCATCCGGACATTGATTTTTCAGAAGCTGAAAATCTTCATCTGAAACTTCTGTCCCTGCAGATACAATCCAATTGTCTGGATAGTGTTTGGAATATTGCATGGCTTCCAAGGCAGTACGTGTCAGCTTTTGACCAAACGCACCACCGCCAACCGTTACCAATACATCGCATTGAAACTCTGGGGTCGGTTCCAGTTTTTTTTCTTCCGGAATAACCAATCCTGTATGTCTGATTTTATCAAAGAAGTTTTTGGCTCCCTGTAAAGTTTCTTCAATGCCAATCAGGTTTTCATCACCATGGACGAATACAAGATCAAAATATTTCTCCACCAATTCATTGGATTCATCGACACGTTTTTGTTTTCTGTCTTCTTGCATGATATCACGAATAGAGGCGGCAATCATCGGTGACGTATTCGCAGATTTTGCTTTTTCAAGAAGTGGTAAAAGTTCAAATCGCATTTGACGACGCCCAAATGGAAAGGCCTCCGTCATCAAAACTTCGGGCTGAATTTCATCGTAAAGATTTAAGAGTTCGCCACGACGTTTGGATTTGTCATCATCTGTAAATATCGATCCATCTGCATGTAGCAATTGCGAAAAGGACGCGTCGCTGGTCCTAACAGGCTTCAAGTAATGAACTTGCATGCCGGAAAAATCAAACCCAGGAATTTTAGTTCCACCCCAAACAAGATGAACTTCAAACCCTTGCCGGACTAATCCTTGCGCAATTCTTGTCGCGCGATACACATGACCTACACCCCACAAATGCTGAACATACAACAGGACAGACTTCATTCATCCGTCACTTTCAAGCTCTGGTTAAGTAAGGAAACAATATCCCCAATGGTCTGTTTATGAGAAAAATGCAAGCGCACTTTTTCTTCACCAAGCTTGCCCATTTTGTTTCTGAGTTTGGGATTTTTGGATAGTTTAGTGATTGCATCAACCAAGCCCTGAACGTTATCAGGTTGAATCAATATACCATTAGTATCATTTTGAATTAGTTCAG
>CALHIB010000165.1 GCA_938030595.1 uncultured Rhizobiaceae group bacterium
TCTATCGTAAAATGCTTTTCAATAACGCTAGCCCCATAGCCAATCGCAGCGATCCCTACGCCTATTCCGAGTGTGTGATCAGATAAGCCAACCTGAACACCAAAGCGTTCTGCCATATCCGAAATCGTCTCAAGATTGGCATCGGATGCGTTGGCTGGGTATTGGCTTGTGCACTTGAGGATGATGATATCATCCGTCCCACCCTCTTTGGCAGCGCGAATTGCTGTTTCAATTTCTTCTATACTAGCCATGCCAGTTGAAATAATTACTGGTTTGCCCGTCTGACCAATTTTGCGAATAAGCGGTATATGCGTGATTTCAAACGAAGCCACTTTATACATTGGCACATTGAGAGTCTCTAGAAAGTCGACAGCAGTTTCATCAAAGGGAGATGAAAATGCAATCATACCCAGATCATTCGCCGTTCTAAACAGTTCCTCATGCCACTCCCATGGCGTGTGCGCTTCGTCATACAGCCCATGAAGTTGGCGACCGTTCCAAAGGCTTTTCTCATCGTTGATAACGAAATCAGGCTTATCGGATGCCAGCGTAATTGTATCAGCCGTATAGGTTTGAAATTTCAAGCAATCGACGCCAGTCTCTGCGGCGCGTTTGATGATTTCAATGGCACGCTCTAACGAGCCATTATGATTACCGGACATCTCTGCAATGATGAAGGGCTCTTCATTTGCTCCGATTTTCCGATTACCTACCTGAATTGACTGCATCATCAGTTCCTTATGTAACTTTCGTTCTTTCTTTGCGCGGTTTGAACAGTTTTTTCAACCAGCGTGACGCAATTTGTCTTCCACGGTTTTGATTCATGACATAACCTTAAACCAAATAATGGAGTTATCATGCAAGCAATTCAATCTTTTCTGGAGATGTGCAAAATCGACGATGCACATTCCCTTGACCAACCAACATTACCTTACCCAACAAATCTGGAAGAACTTTTTCCAACCAGTATGGTAAATGATGCGCAAGAGGCGATTGCCAAGTGGGAAGGTTACGCCCCTACTTCATTGCATGATTTGTCACCACTCTCAGACGCGATTGGCGTTGACAAACTTCTATACAAAGACGAATCTTCACGCTTCGGCCTTGGTAGTTTCAAGGCACTTGGCGGTGCTTATGCGGTTGAAAAACTCATGGCAGGTCGTGATGCCTCTCAAGTAACAGTAGCCACTGCAACCGATGGTAATCATGGGCGTTCTGTTGCATGGGGTGCGCAACAGGCTGGCTGTAAATGCGTGATCTATATACATGCCGAAGTCAGCCAGGGTCGCGCTGATGCCATGGCAGCCTATGGTGCCAAGATCATTCGCGTCGATGGTGACTACGATCTCTCCGTTCGCCAATGTGCCGAAGACAGCGCCAAGTACGGATATGAAATCATCTCCGATACCACTTGGGAAGGCTATATGGATGTGCCACGTTATGTGATGGCAGGCTACACCATGATGGTGCGTGAGATTAAGGCCCAGGCTGAACCGCCTACGCATGTTATCCTGCAGGCTGGCGTGGGTGGGCTGGCTGCAGCTATCACTGCAGCACTATGGCAAGACTTAGGCGCTCATATGCCAAAGGTTATCATCGTGGAAGCGGGATTCGCACCTTGTCTCATTGCCAGTGCGCGTTCTGGCAAAGCAGAGACCGTTCACATTACCGAAGAAACCATTATGGCTGGGCTTTCGTGCGGTGAAGCGTCTCCACTTGCCTGGGAAATCCTTAAGCAACGCGCCAGTCATTTCGTGACAATTGCTGATACTGCAGTCCCAACAGGCATGCGACTTCTCGCATCAGGCGAAGCTGGGCCAAAAATTGAAGCGGGCGAATGCGGCCTTCCAGGTGTGATTGCGCTTGCAGGTATAATGAAAGACGACGCACTACGTAAGACAACTGGTTTAGGTGCAAATTCACGCGTACTCGTTTTTGGCTGCGAAGGTGCGACCGACCGTGAAATTTACAATAAAATCATCTCGGGAGAAATCGTATGATTAAGCCCCAGCGCGGTTTTCCAATTTCAGAATTTGAAGCCCGTCTTGCCAAGGCACAAAGCCAAATGGCAATTCAAGGCCTTTCAGCCATGTTGATGACAACCGAGCCTGAAGTGCGTTATTTCTCTGGTTTCCTTTCTCAATTCTGGCAAAGCCCGACGCGGCCTTGGTTTATGGTTGTCCCAGCTACAGGCAAACCGATTGCGGTTATTCCTGAAATTGGTCGTCAGTGTATGTCTAATACCTGGATTGAAGACATTCGCACATGGGATGCACCTAACCCGAAAGATGATGGCGTTACGCTTCTGGCAGATACCCTTCGCGAAGTTGCGGGAAATTCTGGTGCAATCGGCATCATGAAAGGTGCTGAATCGCATCTTCGTATGCCAATGGCAGACTACGAACGTTTGCTAACCGCCCTGCCCGATAATCCAATTCAGGATTGCAATGAACTTATCCGCGCGCTTCGCGTAGTCAAATCCGAAAATGAAATCGACAAAATC
>CALHIB010000166.1 GCA_938030595.1 uncultured Rhizobiaceae group bacterium
AAGCTCGGGTGAGGGGTAATGTCGAAAAAAATAATATGTTGCTAACATTACCCCTCATCCGACGCCTATCGCTTCGCTCAAGTGCGTCACCTTCTCCCACAAGGGGAGAAGGAAAGTATAATCATTGCCCTCCGTCATCCCGGTCGCTACTGCGAAAGAGCCTGCGCCGGGCTAGACCCGGTGTGATCTATTATGCCCATCAACATGTTGAAAACGAACCTATTTGCGTATTGGAAGAATATAAAAACGTTGCTCAAAAAGAGTCTACTTTGTGAAAAATATGCACTTATCTTCTCCCCAGAGTCGTGGAGAGCGTCAATGGATCACACCGGGTCTAGCCCGGCGCAGGCTCTTTTGCATGGCAACCGGGATGACGGAGAACATATTTAATTAGTGTATTTAGTAAACCGTCACCGTAACTGCACCGTAACTCCTATGTATCATATTTTTGTGTTTCAATGTGATGGAAGAACGGACATTCATCCTTTAGTCTTTCTCTCAATTCAGACAATTTTGTATCATTTTTTCCATCAAGCCAGTCTTTCATGGGCCTACAACGCATTCGCCATTCTTCGAGCCATTTTGGTGCTGGATTAATAAAAAAATTTAATGGTTTTTCTGTTCGTTCTATAGTTATTGAGACACTGCGATAACGTTCACCCAAAACACTATTTAAACTACAAAAATTATATGTCTCATGGCGCGACTTTGAATTAAATGAATCAACAATGTGCATCAACATAGATTGGTTAGTGAACTTGAACTTTTTCCCTATCGGAATAGAATTTAGCTCTTTAGCTCTTTAGCAATTTCAGATGACGATCTTCTTTGTCCACCTTCCAGCATAACTCTAGTAGGTATATATTTAACTTGATAAACACCACATCCTGATGGTGTTTTAAATGGAAAAGATTTCTGATCTTCGATAGTAAAATGATTACGATCATTCCAAATACTTTGTCTAAAACTTAAGACAATAAATTTTCCCCGCCCAAGATCAACTATTGGCATTGTCCCACGAGCACCTACAATATGATTTGCTCCAAAGCCACCAAGATTAGGTTTATTGTAAAGAACTTCAATTACGCTCGAACCGGATTTTAACTCACCATCAACTTCAACATTAGCAGTGATAAGAAACTTAAATCGATGTGGGCCATCAGTATCTTCAGAACAACCAGATAAAAATAGTGCGCATAAAATCAAGGCAGATTTTACGAGTAAGAAAGTCTTGTTAATTAGGCATTCACTCACTACTTTTCCCCCCTCTTGTGATACAATTTTTGGATAATCCAAAAATTATTATGTCAATTACCGTGACCAATCACGCTGACAGTCTTCCAAATACACAACTCCACAACACCTAACCCACTCCTAATTAATAATACGCTTTTTAATCGCCGCTCTAAACGCTTGTTTGTTTTTCGCAAACTGTTTTAGTGCTTTGGCTTTGTTGCGCTTGAAGACGTCTTGGGCTGTTAGTTTTGCCACTTTTTGTTTTTTGACGCGTTTGGCGGGTTTTGCGCTGGCTACGATGATGCGTTTTTTGACTTTTGCCCTGATCGGGCTTTTACGGTTGGTCAGTGCTTTTTTGACGGAGCGTTTTTTGGTCTTTTTCGTCTTTTTGGCTGGTACATCAACAGACTTGCGCAAGGTCCAGGTGGTTTCAGGCTTTTGCTTTGTTTCAAGAGAAGCTACAACGATTGGCTTTGGCGTTTTCTTTGTCTCGGATGCTGATGAAACCAGAACCGGAGCCGATGGGTCTTTGCCGCCGCGACCACGGATGTGAACGATCTTGTAGCCTTCTTTATTTAATCGCGTAAGCAACTGCCCTAGCCCGTTTGCGGTTACCTTTTGGATGTCGTGCATTAAAATGATGCCCTTGCCCTTGCGATTTAACTCGCTCATGACACGGTTGACCATGGAAGTCGGGTTTGAAAATTTGTAATCAAGGCTGTCCACATCAATCGCGAAAACACCATAGCCAAGGCCTTTGAGGTGTTGGTTGACGGATCTGTTCTCTGACAAATATGGAAAGCGGAAAAATGGCGCTACATCGCGGCCAACAGCTTTTTCAATCGCCGTGATGCTGCGGTTCACATCTGAGATCGCCTTGGCGCCACTCACCTGCCCCAGGTTTTTGTGGCTGTAGCTGTGAATGCCAACCGTATGGCCCTTGTTTGCCACTTTACGAGCCAGCGAAGGATTATTCTTCGCCATGGTTGCAACCATAAAGAACGTTGCCTTGGCGCAGTGTTTGTCCAGCTCATGCAATACCTTTGGCGTGATGTTTGGCACGGGGCCATCATCAAACGTCAGCACGACTTCCTTGTGCTTTAGAAAATCTTGCGCGCCGCCATGTGATTTGCCGTAGCGCTTCCCGCCTGCTGTGTTGAGCGTTACGGTGCGATGCACACCGCTACAGGCTGCATTTGCCTCTTGAACGGGTAATACAGATGTTGCTCCAACACTTGATACGGCAAGCACAGAACAAAATTTTATGGCTGCAAAAATGGAATTACGCATGACAATCTCCAAACTAATGGAAATAGAGTCTCACCTTTAAATTGATAAAATTGCTAATGAATTTGCTAACTTGTTGTTATAGTAAACAAAGGGAAAACAAATCAGAGCTGCGTTTACTTTTTAAAAATATCGTATTAATTTAATATTTACCCTTGTAGAACATAAATAGAACAGATATAGATGTTCTACGTTTGTTTCTTTTGATTCTTGTATTTCTGTTCAGGACAATTGAACCGCACATTTAGGTGATATCCGGAAGAGGTTGACCATATGCTTACGAAAAAACAGCAGCTTTTATTGCAATTCATTCATGAACGCTTGCAGGCTGAAGGTGTTCCGCCCTCCTTTGACGAGATGAAAGATGCGCTTGAGCTTAAATCCAAGTCAGGCATTCACCGTTTGATAACAGCGCTGGAAGAGCGTGGGTTTATTCGCCGCCTCCCGAACCGTGCCCGTGCACTGGAAGTTATCAAAATGCCGGAAGCCTGGGCATCTGCTGAGGAGCCTGTCCAAACAGCAAGTGTTATTCAGGCAGATTTCGGGTCGAAGAGGCCTGTTCCTGTCGCTGATAATGTAACGCCCTTCCCCAATGCCGCTCCCACACACGAAAATGACAATGCAGGATTTGAAGTTCCTGTGATGGGCAAAATCGCGGCTGGTGTTCCAATCTCTGCCATTCAGCACACCACACATGCCGTGACCGTACCACCTGAAATGATTACACGTGGCGAGCATTTCGCTTTGACTGTTGAAGGCGACTCGATGATTGAAGCTGGTATTCTTGATGGTGATACGGTTATCATTCGTCAGGAAACAACGGCGCGTGGTGGTGAAATTGTTGTGGCTCTGATTGATGATGAAGAAGCAACGTTGAAAACTTTCCGCAGTGAAGGAAGTATGATCGCTCTGGAACCTGCCAATGCGGCCTATGAAACACGTCGTGTTCCCGCCGATCAAGTTAAAGTTCAAGGCAAGCTTGTCGGTCTTATTCGTCAATATCATTAAGATTAGTTGATTTCATCAGGATGTGTAACGACACGATGCCAAGGTCTTGATGCTTCTGGTAGTGCGGTTTTAATTTGAATTTCTGTTTTACGAGGTTTTAAGTTGAGTTTATTCGTTTCAGTTTTAGCGTTTGGTGTAACGTTATTAATATACAAAGCATGCGTTCCAAACCGTTCAAAACCATAGCGCTTCAAGATTAATTCGGGCTTTCTTTCCTTGCAATTCACCCACCATAATCTGGGCGCGATTAAAATATCTGCTCTATTGCAAGATGATTGTAGCAATTTGGGATCATAGACAACATGCAAGGTTTTGCTGGATGGCAGAACAAGAATACAACGCTCCTTATTGCATTGTTGTTTCGATAAATTCAAATCTTCGGCTTCCCCACCTGCCCAAGCCTTGAGCCAAATATCCTGAACAAATGCACTGCCTCTTGGAAACAGCAATCCAAGCTTCCCAGCTTCTGTTTTGACGGCAACTGCGCGACCATTTTCTGCGACAATCACATCGGGTGTTGTTGGTTTCGTTAGGGCAAACGGCAAAATCAGAAATGGAATGAATGAAAATAGCCGTAGTCTGGTTTTTAAAAAGCATATTGAAATCATAAACAATGCGAAGATAAAGATGGCCTCCCTTCCCAGCAAACCTGTATTGCCATTGGGTGAAATACTTTCCACCCAACTTGATGCGGCGACGACCCATTCTATACCCATCGATACAGAAGCAAGCGGTAGAAATTCCAATCCATATGGCATTAGCAAAATTGAAAATAGAACAAACGGCATAATAATGATGCTGACAATCGGCATGGCAATCAGATTTGCCAATAGCCCCAAGGGGGCTACCTGATGAAAATGCCAGGCGGCGATAAATGCTGTTGCAGTTCCTGCGATTAAACTGGTTGTGGCGATGCCTGAAAAATACCCAAGCAATCCGCTACTGGCTCGAACCAGAAAGTTTTGCTGAACAGGGATGAAGGTATTTTCTGCTTGTAATTTGCGGCGCTGGTTTAAAACTTCATAACCAGCGACCAAGGCTGTTACAGCAGCAAATGACATTTGAAAGCCGGGAGATAATAAACTTTCAGGATTTATCATTAGAATAATCATGGCCGAGATCGCAACGCTTCTCATGGTAATGGCACGTCGATCCATCAACACCGCAAGCAGCATAACGGATATCATCACCCAAGCTCTCTGGGTTGCGACCCCTGCCCCAGATAACATGAGATAGGTCGTTGCACTCACAAAGCCTGCGCAGACAGCAATTTTTTTAATTGGATATCGGAGTGCCAGATTTGGAACAAGCACCAATAAGAACCTGATGCACCAGATTACAGTTAGCGTAACCAAAGCCATGTGCAGCCCAGAAATCGCCAGGATATGGGCAAGCCCTGTTTTTCTTAAATTTTCTTGAATGTCTGTGGGAATATAGGTTTTATTACCAGTTACCAGTGCTACTGCAATTTTGCCTGTTGTGTCCGGCATGGCTTTCAAAATTCTTGCTTCTACAGCAATTCGCATCGTGTTTATGTGTGTTACAAACTGTTCTGTTATACCAAGCTTAAACTGTGTCTCCAGTTTACTGGGACGCCCCATAAAAAACCCACTTCCTCCCATACCGTCATGCCAAGCGAAAAATGAAAAATCATACCCGCCCGGATAAACAGGACCGGAAACTGGCTGAAGCCTAACCAATCCTGAAATCGTATCCCCTGGCAACATACTTTCATGCTTTGCTGTAGCAGATACTCTAATGCGTCTTGGTAGTTGGGACGTTTCAAATCCTTCCAAGTGAAATGGCTTAACCAAATATCGCGCTGCGCCACGTCTGCTCCTGTCAATGCCCAGGATGACAGCTTGCATTTGCCCCGTCACTTGTCTTTCAAGCATTGCAGTCTGGTTCAGCGATGTAGCGGTTTGGGCTACTAACATCCCTGCAACAAAGAGCGTTATGACTGAAAGCGTTCTTGATAGCGTGTTATGAATATTTAATTTTAAAACCAAAGCTGAAAGAGCTAATACACTTACAATCAATGCAAAGCTTGATGGCTCTGCGGGAATTGTAAAGTATACTAAAATTCCAATACCCAAGAAAACAGGTATAAGATTAAAGCCAAGTCCTGTTTCAAATTCATGAATTAATTGGGTTTGTAAATTATCGCGTATATCAAGTGCATAATTCGAAGCTTTTAATCGAAGCTGTTTTGATTTTGGCATTTTTGCAGGCGTATATACTGGCGCATTAAATTGTTTTGCCTCTTGAGCAAACCAACTCTTTTGTAAAAGCGTCTCTTGTTCTTCTTTTTGTTTTTCAGGGACGCTTGGCGGTTTATCCTTTGCCAAACCCACACCTTTTTAAATACTTGTCTCTTTTACTCACTATGCTAAATGAGAAATAACTTCATCAAATAGACAAATTAAGCGAACTGCAAGTTTTCTTGATTGGCACAACCAGCGAGCATACAAAACATGACGAAACCTGTTGTTACCAGATTTGCGCCTTCTCCTACAGGTTATCTTCATATTGGCGGTGCAAGAACAGCATTATTCAATTGGCTTTTTGCCAAGGCAAATGGTGGAAAAATGCTGCTTCGGATAGAAGACACCGACAGGAAACGTTCTACTGATGATGCAATTGCAGCCATCAAGGATGGCCTTTCTTGGCTTGGTCTTGATTGGGATGGCGATGCAATTTCACAATATGAGCGCGCAGACAGACATCGCGAAGTAGCCCATCAGATGGTGGACAATGGCTCCGCCTATAAGTGCTTTTGTACACCAGAAGAAATTGCAGCCATGCGCGAGAAAGCGCAAGCGGAGGGCCTACCTACGCGCTATGATGGCACATGGCGTGATCGTGATGCATCAGAAGCACCAGAAGGTGCCCCTTATGTTATTCGCCTAAAAGCACCACTTGCAGGCGAAACGATTGTTGATGACCAAGTGCAAGGCAAGGTCAAGTTTCCCAACAAGGATCTTGATGATCTTATTCTACTCAGGTCAGATGGCAATCCTACCTACATGTTAGCGGTCGTCGTGGATGACCATGATATGGAAGTCAGTCATATTATTCGCGGTGACGATCATTTGATCAATGCTGCACGTCAGACTTTGATCTTTCAAGGCATGAATTGGGATGTACCTGTTATGGCACATATTCCCCTAATTCATGGTGCAGATGGCGCAAAGCTATCCAAGCGTCATGGCGCAACGGGTGCAGAAAAATATCGCGAGATGGGATATTTGCCAGCAGCGCTGAGAAACTATCTGGTCAAGCTTGGCTGGGCGCATGGTGATGATGAAATCATGACAACCGAACAAATGATAAAGTGGTTTGGTTTTGATGGCATGAACAAGGCCGCAGCGCGTTTTGATTTTACTAAGCTTGAAGCCATTAACGGACAATATATTCGTGAAAGCGGTAATGCTGAGTTGCTTTCTTATTTTGAAAGCGTGGCAAACCAGATTGAAGGGGGAAGTTTTGTAATGGACAACCTCAACGATGAAACGCGCCCTATGTTATTAAAAGCAATGCCGACCTTAAAAGAGCGAGCTAAAACTTTGATCAATCTAGCACAGGGATCCGCATTTATATTTGAGCAACGCCCTATTCCAATGGAAGAAAAGGCTGCCAAGTTATTGGATGAGGATGGTATTTCCGTCGTGAAAGGTATTTTACCCTTGTTTGAATCAATTATTGATTGGAAACCTGAAACAGTCGAAGCATGTATTCGTGATTACACTGAGAAAAATGATTTAAAACTTGGTAAAGTTGCGCAGCCTATTCGCGCAGCAGTAACGGGCAAGGCAACGTCACCTGGCGCCTTTGATGTTTTGCAGATATTGGGGCGTGAAACTTCACTAAATCGTATGAGAGATGTCATTTGATAGAAGACTGTTGTTAAAATATTGTTCAGTCTGTGACCAATGTCTTACTTGTGTCATACGACCAAATCATATAGCTAATACATCAACGATACATCTGCCCCAGATGATGTCAGCTTATTAGAAAAAAAGCACTGGCAAATTGCTGATATTCCATATCACAAATTGCAACCCCATTAAAATCAGATTGATTTTAAATGGCGTACTTGGCAAAAGCCAGTTGCGAACAGAAAGGACTTAAATATGGCTAACGATAAGGCAACCCTAAACATTGGTGACAAGAGCTGGGATTTTTCTATTCGTCAGGCCAGCGTTGGTCCTGATATTATTGATATCACTACATTATACAAAGAAACTGGCGCATTCACTTTTGATCCTGGTTTTACCTCTACGGCATCTTGTGAAAGTGACATTACATTCATTGATGGTGATGAAGGTGTTTTATTACACCGAGGCTATGCGATTGATGAGCTTGCTGATAAAGGTGACTTTCTGGAAACCTGTTATTTGCTTCTTTATGGTGAGCTTCCAACGCAAGCCGAAGGTGATGCATTCCGTCAACGTGTAACCATGCACACAATGGTTCATGAGCAAATGAACAAATTCTACACTGGCTTCCGTCGTGATGCGCACCCTATGGCTATTATGTGTGGTGTTGTTGGCGCTTTATCTGCTTTCTATCACGATTCAACTGATATCTCTGATGAGAAGCAGCGTATGGTTGCTTCCATGCGTATGATTGCAAAAATGCCAACTCTGGCTGCGATGGCTCACAAATATCACACCGGTCAACCGTTTGTGTATCCACGCAACGATCTGGATTATGCATCAAACTTCCTGCACATGTGTTTTGCAGTTCCAACTGAAGAATATAAAGTAAACCCGGTTCTTGCACGCGCAATGGATAAAATCTTTACGTTGCATGCTGATCACGAGCAAAACGCATCAACTTCAACTGTTCGTCTTGCCGGTTCTTCGGGCGCTAACCCATTTGCATGTATTGCTGCGGGTATCGCATGTCTTTGGGGGCCTGCGCATGGTGGCGCGAACGAAGCTGCTCTGAACATGCTACAAGAAATCGGTACTGTTGACCGTATTCCAGAATACGTAAAACGTGCAAAAGACAAAAATGATCCATTCCGCCTAATGGGCTTTGGTCACCGTGTTTATAAGAACTACGATCCGCGCGCCAAAATCATGCAGGAAACAACGCATGAAGTATTGAAGGAGCTTGGCATTAAAGATGATCCAACACTCGAAGTCGCAATGGAGCTTGAACGCATTGCACTAACAGATGAATATTTCATCGAGAAGAAGCTATATCCAAATATTGATTTCTACTCAGGCATTACGCTCCGCGCGCTTGGCTTCCCGACAAACATGTTCACAGTGCTTTTCGCACTTGCGCGTACTGTGGGCTGGATTGCTCAGTGGAAAGAAATGATCGAAGATCCGAAACAAAAAATTGGTCGTCCACGTCAACTTTATACAGGCCCAACAGCGCGTCCGTATGTTGATGTAAGTAAGCGATAATTTCTGAAATATTTTGATTTAAGGCCGGCTTTTTAGCCGGCCTTTTTTATTTGCGTACAAGGTCGATGATTGTTTGAGCCGCGACTTGTGCACCTGATTTTTCGCTTTTGAGCTGTTTTGTAATTTGATCGAACCCTTTGAGCTGGACGTTGCGCTCCTCACCTGGCAACATCAATCGCTCTAGCATACGTGCCAGATGTTCCGGGTGTGCATTTTCATTAAGGCGCTCTGGAATAAAGGGATAGTCTGCAATCAAGTTTGGAAGTGCTGTCGTCCATGCCGTTATCATATGACGCAGACGCATCATGATGCGGTCGAGTTTATAAATTGAAATCATCGGTACTTTATAAAGCGCGAGCTCCAAAATAACGGTGCCTGATGTTGCCAGTGCTAAATCAGCATTTTTAAACGCAGTTATCTTCGCTTCTTCGCCGACAACAATATTAGGCTTAACAGGCCAAGCAGCTGTTTGTTCACGTATTTCGTTTTCCAATCTACCAACTGCAGGCAAAGTAACTTCAAAATTGCTACCGCGGTCTTTCAATATCCGCAGCGTATCGCGGATCACGGGCAGCATCAGCTTTAACTCACCTCGCCTAGACCCTGGCAGAACCAGTAAATTTGGTACATCAGCACATTTTTTCTTTGTCGTTGTAGATATAGCAGGCATTTCAGCAGCAAGCGGATGTCCGACGTAAGTCGCATCAGGTCCATCTAACTTTTTTAGAAGATCAGGCTCAAAAGGCAGAATTGCCATGATGTGATCGATGTAGGGCTTAATCTTTTTTGCACGCCCTTCACGCCATGCCCAAACCGTTGGTGCAACATATTTAACAATTTTAACTTGTGGCAATTGCTTTCGTACTTTTTTTGCAACGCGGTAAGAAAATTCAGGGCTGTCGATTAACAACAGAACATCAGGTTTCTTTTCAATGATATCATTAGCTGTTTGCTTGATGCGTTTTAACAGGCTTGGCAATTTCGCGGCAACGGCAGATATGCCCATCACGGAGAGTTCTGAAATATCAAAAAGACTATCAACGCCCTTTTCTTTCATCTTTGCACCAGCAAGCCCCATGGGTTCTATGTCTTGAGAAAGGTTACCAAACGCATCTATCAGCTTAGCGCCGAGCGCATCACCGGAATCTTCCCCCACCACAAAATAGATACGAAGCTTATCTGTCATGATTGAGCGCCTGCTTCTTGTGGATCCAATCCATACACAAAGACACCGGCAGCTTTTGCTTTGGCTAGTGTTTGTTCTTTCTCTAACAACAGTGAATGTCCTGCTTCAACAGCAACGCCTTTCAGCCCTGCTTTGATAACGGCTTCAATCGTATTTGGTCCTATTGCGGGCAAGTCTGCTCGCATGTCTTGATCAGGCTTCATGGTTTTCACCAAAACACCATGTCGACCATCCTCATAGAGCCTGCCAGAAGCACGCATAGAGGCAATGCGCTCCAGCATGCCATCTGTACCTTCGATGCCTTCAACCGCTACAACACGCCCGCCTACAGCGACAGCCGCTTGTCCTATGTCCAAGGCACCAAGTGCCTTACAGGCTTCGAATGCCTTGTCGATGTTATGTAAAGCTTTCTTGGAGGGTTTTCTGCCAAAGAGTAAACCGCTAGGTGTTAAAAGTTCCGGCATTATTTCATGTACTCCAACTACTTTGACACCATGTTGGTCAAAGAGTTTCATCAGGCCTGTTAGAAGTGAATTATCCCCTCCTACCATAAAGGTCATCACTTTTGATAGGGAAACAACGCCGCCCCAATCCATATCGCGAAATCTAAGCGTAGGCCTTGTTACCCCGCCAGCGAATACAACTTGCTTAATGTTATTTTTCTTCAGGTGTTTGAAAAAGCGACCAAGCTTGCCCCATACAAATAATTCATGATTGTAATCTGAAAACCACTCTTCGGACTCGTTTTCAATTCCAAGAATATATGGCTCGTGACCGTTGTTTTCCAGGTGAACGGCAAGTTCTCTTGGCAAGCTGCCGCGACCGGCAAAAATCCCAACATTTGCGATAATATCTAATGAGGGTGTCTTAGCGCTCATTAGCACCTAACTTTCCCGGTTTGTCCTTGGCGTACAAAGAGAGCGATTGTCCGAAGCATTGATAAACTCAAGAATCCGCGCAACAATCGGATCATCACCCATTTCTTTTTCTACCAGGACCACAGCCTCAGTAATCGGTGTGTCAGAATTAAAAATATCCTTAAAAGCTTTACGGGCTTTGTTGATGCTGGATTTTTCCACGCCGGAGCGCTTCATGCCAACCAGGTTTAAGCCACCAAGATATGCGCGATTTCCAAGCGCAATACCATATGGAATGATATCATTCTCAACACCAGCAAGACCGCCCACAAATGCATTATTCCCAATTCGGCAAAACTGGTGAACCCCTGCACCTCCGCCCATGATAACATTATCACCAACATGACAATGACCGGCGACCATGACTGCATTTGAAAAAATGACGTTATTACCAATCATGCAGTCGTGAGCAACATGTGCATTTGCCAAAAACAAGCAATTATTACCAATAACTGTTTTGCTATTATCAGCTTCTGTTCCGGGATTAATTGTAACCCCTTCACGTATTGTACAATTGTCACCAATTGTAAGTGAGTTCTCCTCACCATGATATTTCAAGTCTTGTGGTTCATGACCAACTGACGCGAAGGGAAATATTTTTGAGTTCTTGCCAATCGTCGTTGTTCCGGCAAGCACTACATGCGAATGCAAAACAGCACCAGCACCCAAGTTTACTTCTGGTCCAATATGGCAAAATGGTCCTATGGTGACATTTTCACCAATTTGCGCGCCATTTTCTATGACTGCGCTTGAATGAATGTTAGACGACATTAAGCTCTATCTTCCGGATCTACCATCATTGCACCAATTTCAGCTTCTGCCGCTTTTTCATCGCCGACATAGGCTTCGCAATGATATTTAAAAATATTGCCACGCTGTTTTTTCTTTTCAACACGCAATTCCAATACATCGCCCGGTACAACAGGTCGCCTGAACTTGGCGCCATCAATTGTCATAAAGTATACGAGCTTGCGCTGGCCTTCGGAATTTTTCTTGGCACAAATTGCACCCGCGGTCTGTGCCATTGCTTCCACGATCAGTACACCAGGCATGATTGGATCATCCGGAAAGTGCCCTGCAAAATGTGGCTCGTTAAAGGTTACGTTCTTGATACCGATGGCAGATTGATCAGAATCGACATTCTTGATTTTATCAATTAACAAGAATGGATATCGATGTGGAAGAAGTTTAAAAAGTTCTTTTATTTCAATTAAGCCCAGCGTTTCGTCTGACATAAACCTTAGCCCTTCTTTTTGTTTTTTCTGTCACGCTTATCAGCAAGCATGATTTTTGCAGCTTCACGCATCCACTTGGATGCGGCAATAGCAGGATAACCCATTACTTTTTCACCCGGAGCTACATCGCCATGTACTCCTGATCCACCACCAACCTGAGCACCATCACCTATGGTTGTGTGACCGACGATACCTGCTTGGCCCGCAACAACAACATAATCTCCCAATGTTGCGCTTCCTGAAATACCTGCAAGTCCTACAATTACGCAATGTCTTCCGATGGTTGCATTGTGTCCAATTTGTACAAGGTTATCAATCTTTGAGCCTTCACCTATAATCGTATCGCGATTTGCTCCACGATCAACAGTTGAATTTGCACCGATTTCAACTTTGTCCTGAATGATAACACGGCCGATTTGCGGGACTTTGTGATGACCACCTGCCCCCATGGCAAAGCCAAATCCATCCTGGCCAATTTGAACACCATTGTGGATGATGACATCATCACCAATGTAGGCATTTACGATTGTAGCATTGGCACCAACTGTAGTATTTCTGCCAATCTGAACATCAGAACCGATAACTGCACCAGCCAGAATAACAGCACCCTCACCTATAGCAGCGCGAGCACCAATAACCGCGCCAGCTTCTATGGTAACATTATCTTCCAGTTTAACATCAGCACCCAAAATTGCTTTTGATGAAACTCCCGCCTCACCCAATATGGGCTGCGGTCGCATTGCAGTTGGGTATAGCAGAGTGATGGATTGACCATATGCCTTGTAAGGCGTGGCATGAACAAGACCAACAACGGCTTTTGGCAGTTGATCAACGTGTTTTTCAGCACAAAAAACAGCGCTAGCCTTGGTATTTTCAAGGTGTTTTAGGTACTTTGGATTATCAATAAATGATATTTGGCCGTTTGTAGCAGTCTCGATTGGCGATGCACCATTAATTAGCTCGCAATCGTTTCCATCACTATTGACAATGGATGCGCCACAGGCACTTGCTATGTCTTTGATTGAAATAGAGGCGGGTTTAAAAAACATATTTAATCCCGCCCCTTCATATCTGTCTTAATCTGTATCAGTGCAAACAAACAATTTAGTTTAGAATGCAGTACTTACACCAAAGCTAATTTCTTCGATGTTATCGAAAGACTCTTCCGAAATTGGCACAGCGTA
>CALHIB010000167.1 GCA_938030595.1 uncultured Rhizobiaceae group bacterium
TACTTATTGTCGGATTTGCAAGGCAAAGTGATGGATGAATGTTTGCAACTCTTTGGCGGTTATGGCTTCATGAACGAATACCCGATTGCGCGTCTCTATCGTGATGCACGCGTTCAACGAATTTACGGCGGTACAAATGAGATCATGAAAGTTCTCATATCTCGCACACTTTAAGATAGGACTTACTATGCCTAAAGGATATTGGATTGCCCACGTAGGTGCAGATGACAAGAAGGCCTTTTCATCTGATGAATATACGGCCTATGTAGAGGGTGCAGGGCCATCCTTTGTAGAATATAATGGAAAGTTTCTGGCTCGTGGTGGTGCTTTTGAACTTGTCGAGGGGCGCAATATTGGTACTCGCCATGTTGTAATAGAATTCCCTTCGTTAGACGATGCCAAAGCCTGCTATAATTCAGATGCCTATACACAAGCAAAACAACATCGTAGAGCTGTGTCCAAGGCAACCATCGTCCTTCTGGAAGGCTTTGACGGCTGACCACATACACTGCTTTAACTAATTGCCTTAACTTGGAGATACCAAATGGCTGATGCATTTATTTATGATCATGTTCGCACCCCTCGTGGTCGCGGCAAGAAAAACGGCTCACTGCATGAAGTTCCTGCAGTACGCCTGTCTGCAAAAACACTTGAAGCGGTTCGTGATAGAAACGAGATTGCGGACACTTCAGTGATTGACGATGTCATTTTGGGCTGTGTCGATCCAGTTGGTGAAGCAGGTTCTGATATCGCCCGTGCTGCAGTATTTGAAGCTGGCTACGACAACAAGGTTCCTGGCATGCAGATTAATCGCTTCTGTGCCTCCGGACTTGATGCCATCAACATGGCGGCCTCAACCATTAATTCAGGTGCTAATGATCTTGTGATTGCGGGCGGTGTTGAATCAATGTCGCGCGTTGGTATCGGCGCATCTGGTGGCGCATGGCCGATGGACCCCTCAGTAGCTGTTCCAGCATACTTCATGCCGCAAGGTGTATCTGCTGACCTGATTGCAACCAAATATGGTTTCTCACGCGATGACGTGGATGCCTATTCGGTAGAAAGCCAAAAGCGTTCTGAAGCAAGCTGGAAAGATGGACGGTTTAAAAACTCAGTTGTGCCGATTAAAGATCAAAACGGTCTGGTTATTCTTGATCATGACGAGCACATGCGCCCGGAAACCAACATGCAATCATTAGCTTCACTTGATGCGTCATTCGTAATGATGGGTGAAATGGGCGGTTTTGATGCAGTTGGCATTGCAGCACACCCTGAACTTGAAAGCGTCAACCACGTTCACCATGCTGGTAATTCATCAGGCATCGTTGATGGCGCAGCAGCGGTTCTTATGGGTTCAGAAGAAGGTGGTAAAAAGCTTGGTATCAAGCCTCGTGCTAAAATTCGCGCCTTTGCAAATATTGGTTCTGATCCTGCACTCATGCTTACAGGCCCCGTTGATGTAACCGAGAAGTTGCTAGCACGCGCCAACATGAAACTTTCTGACATTGATCTGTTTGAACTAAACGAAGCATTCGCTTCCGTCGTTCTTCGCTACATGCAACACTTTGATATTTCACACGACAAGATGAACGTTTGTGGCGGTGCAATTGCCATGGGTCACCCACTGGGTGCAACTGGCGCCATGATCCTTGGTACCGTATTGGACGAGCTTGAACGCCGCGACCAAAATACCGCCCTTGTTACGCTTTGTATCGGCGCAGGTATGGGAACAGCAACTATTATCGAGAGAGTTTAAGATGAAAGCTCTTTTTTCTGTTCAGGTAGCATTTCTACTTTTGATTGGAAATTATTCTGGTGCTGCAGCCCAATTTGCAAACGGCACTGAACCGGTTTGCTACAACGTACAACAGGCATTCAGCATAGGAAGTACATTGCGCTCAGATGCAGAACTGCTGGAATGCGTAAGAACAGAAAACGGAGCAATTTGGAAACTAGCAGAAGATTTAAGACCAATGAGTTGCATGCACAATAATACCTATTACAGCCCTGGTGCCTTGCTAGAGACTAAAAGTGAAAACCAAACAATGGCGTGTCAATCAAACGGAACTTGGCAGGCAATGACGGATGCGAAGGAATAAAAATGACCTATACAAATTTTAAAATCGAAACCGATAGCGACGGCATTGCAGTTGTAACCTGGGATATGCCTGACAAATCCATGAACGTGATTGATCTTTCTGTCATGGATGAATGGGAAAAAATCGTTGACCAAATGGCGGCAGATGAGAACGTCAAAGGTGTCGTACTTGCTTCTGGCAAGAAAACATTTGGTGCGGGTGCTGATCTTTCTATGCTGCAAGACATGCTTGGTCAATTTCGTGCAGAAGAAGCAAAAGACCCTGATAATGCTGCACAAATGTTGTTTGATAATGCTTACCGTTTGAACCTGCTGCTTCGCAAGCAGGAAACATCAGGCAAACCCTATGTTGCGGCTATTAATGGTCAAGCACTGGGTGGATGTCTTGAGATGTGTCTGGCATGTCATGCGCGTGTTATCGCGGATGATGCAAAAGTATCGCTTCCAGAAGTTAAAGTTGGCCTCTTCCCAGGCGGTGGCGGCACACAACGTGTCCCACGTCTGATCCATACACAGGAAGCCATGCAGTTCTTGCTTAAGGGCGGCAACATGCATGCCTCTAAAACCAAAGCGCAAGGTCTGACGACAGAAGTTGTTCCAGAAGCTGAACTGATCAACAAAGCCAAAGAGCTTATCAATGGCGGTCTTAAGGGTGAGCAACCTTGGGACGTTAAAGGGTATAAGTTCCCGGGCGGCAAAGTTTATACCCCTGCCGGGTTCCAACTCTTCCCGCCTGCCAATGCCATTTATCGCCGTGAGACACAGGATAATTATCCAGGCGCTCGTGCCATTATGAAATGTATTTATGAGGGCATGTTGGTGCCGTTTGATACGGCCTTGAAAATCGAAAGCCGTTACTTCTCGGAAGTACTTCGTACAACTGAAGCTTCAATGATGATCCGTACGCTCTTTATGTCGATGCAAGAGCTGAATAAAGGCGCGCGTCGTCCTAGTTCAGTTGGCAAGCTTGAAGTCAATAAGATCGGTGTCATCGGCGCTGGCCTTATGGGCGCAGGCATTGCTTATGTCTCTGCAAAAGCCGGCATTGATGTGGTTCTTATTGACCGCGACCAGGAAGGTGCTGACAAGGGTAAGGCTTGGTCTGAAACAACAGAAGACAAAGCGATTACAAAGAAGCGCTCTACAGCGGAAAAGAAAGAAGCCATTCTTTCTCGAATTACGGCAACAGATGATTATGCCAAACTCTCTGATGTGGACATGGTTATTGAAGCAGTGTTTGAAGATTCAGATGTTAAGAAAACTGCAACGGAAATGGCTGAGAAGCACATGCCGGAAGATGCGATTTTTGCCTCCAATACTTCAACAATCCCGATTTCGGATTTGGCGAAATTTTCAAAACGCCCGGAACAATTTATCGGCATTCACTTCTTCTCACCTGTAAACATGATGATGCTTGTTGAAACCATCAAGGGCGACAAGACTGGCGACAAGGCCATTGCGATGGCGATTGATTACATTGGCAAGATCAAGAAAACACCTATACTTGTGAATGACACGCGCGGCTTCTTCGTCAACCGTTGT
>CALHIB010000168.1 GCA_938030595.1 uncultured Rhizobiaceae group bacterium
CCATGATATCTCAAGCGATACGGTTCAATACTACAGATCGCTTTTAACAGCTGAAGAAAAAGCAGCCTCCGCAATAGACTATCTCAACTCCAATGATTTAAACGGTGGCTAGCAATATAAGCAGGGGGAGCTAACCACCGAATAATTCAGCTTGCCCCTTGCTGAATACTTAATTCGGGTAATCTTTAAATTACGCAACGTCAATCAAATATTACTAAAGATACCTTCACAAATTTTACTTGGAAATGTTTGAGAACAAGATTTGAACATTGAGATTAATTCTAATACAAATGTTCAGCCTAAATTCAGCTGTAAATTTGTATTATGAAACAATGCAATAGTATTTATGAGGATTGAACCATGAAAATATTAACAGCGATTACCGTCTTCAGCATTGCTGCTATCACGAGCACGCATAGTCACGCGCTTTCATGTGCGTCAACCGGTTTTAACCTTGAATCAATTGTAAAAGCCAACAAGGCGGCAGGCAAAAACGTGGTCTATGTAATGGGCAGCTTTTCCGGAAAACAAAACAAGCCAACTAAATCAACATCAAAGCCAGTAGCAGGTAACTCCGGTTTATTGGTCGCCAATTTTCCAAAATCTGCGACGTCCAACCTTGTATTTTCTGGCAAAGTCATGACAAAAAATGGCGCCAAACCTTTTAAGCAAAAAGTTAAAGTAACCGCGTCATGCACCGCTTCCTGGTGCGGTAAAGTTCCAAAGTCAGGTCAAAAAACGATAGCCGCCCTCACCAAAACTTCATCTGGTTATACCATGGCAGCAGACCCCTGCGGTCCCAATACATTTTCAAGGCAAGTCAATGAAGACTGGAAGAAGCTTAAGCGCTTGGTTCGCTGAAAGATAACTTGTCTAATCTAAATCGTCAGAAAAAAGCTTAAGAAACTACACTCTCTAATATCTCTATCATTATTTTGCGCAACAAGATTGTTGTTCATACAAAGATCATAATAAATGTATGTCTTATAAAGCCACATACATAATATTATCATAAAGAGTATCGTGTATAAATTTTTCAAAGCACTAGCCCTTAAAAGTCTTAAACAAAAAAGCCCGCATCCAATGACGCGGGCTTTTTCAATTCTTATTTCAACAAACTTACTTGTCGTCTTGATCTTTCAATGCAGCGCCAAGGATATCACCTAGAGATGCACCTGAGTCTGTAGAGCCGTATTGTGCGACTGCTTCTTTCTCTTCTGCGATCTCAAGTGCCTTGATCGATACACCAACGCGACGTGTTTTCTTGTCGAACTGGATGACACGAGCATCAACCTTTTGACCAACTGAGAAACGCTCAGGGCGTTGCTCGTCACGGTCACGCGATAGATCAGAACGTTTGATGAAGGATGTAAGCTCAGTATCAGCGATTGAAACTTCAAGACCACCGTCTTTTACTTCAAGCACTTCACACGTCACGATACCGCCCTTACGGATTGCACCAGAGTCTGCTGCTTCACCCACAACGTCTGTACCAAGTTGTTTAACACCCAGTGAGATACGCTCTTTATCGATGTCTACGTCAAGCACAACAGCTTTGACCATGTCGCCTTTGTTGTAGTCTTCGATTGCTTCTTCACCAGACTTGTTCCAGTCAAGATCAGACAAGTGAACCATGCCGTCTACATCGCCATCAAGGCCGATGAACAGACCGAATTCAGTCTTGTTCTTAACTTCGCCTTCAACTTCAGCACCCACTGGGAACTGATCAGCAAATGCGTGCCATGGATTATCCAATGTCTGCTTAAGACCCAATGAAATACGACGCTTCGAAGGATCAACCTCAAGGACGATAACTTCAACTTCTTGCGAAGTAGAAACGATCTTGCCCGGGTGTACGTTCTTCTTTGTCCAGGACATTTCAGATACGTGGATCAGACCTTCAATACCTGGCTCGATTTCAACAAACGCACCGTAATCAGTGATGTTTGTTACGCGGCCAGTAATTTTAGCCTCAATTGGGTATTTCGCTTCAATCGCTTCCCAAGGATCGCTCTCAAGCTGTTTCATGCCTAGAGAAATACGGTGGGTTTCCTGGTTCACACGGATGATCTGAACTTTAACCGTTTGGCCGATGTTCAAAATTTCACTTGGGTGATTAACACGACGCCAAGCCATGTCTGTCACGTGTAGAAGACCATCGATACCACCAAGATCAACGAAGGCACCGTAGTCAGTTACGTTTTTAACAACGCCTTCTACTGTTTGACCTTCATCAAGGTTTTGTACGATTTCCGAACGCTGTTCTGCTCTGCTCTCTTCAAGGATTGAACGACGCGATACAACGATGTTGCCGCGACGACGATCCATTTTCAAGATTTGGAATGGCTGTGGGTTGTTCATCAATGGTGTCACGTCACGGATAGGACGGATGTCCACTTGCGAACGTGGCAGGAAGGCCATCGCACCATCAAGATCAACAGTGAAACCACCTTTGACCTGATTATAGATAACACCTTCAACTTTTTCGCCATCTTCGAATTGCTTCTCAAGGCGGATCCAGCTTTCCTCACGGCGGGCTTTTTCACGAGACAGAACTGCCTCACCCATCGCATTTTCAACACGGTCTACATAAACTTCGACTTCATCGCCGACTTTCATGGAGCCGTCACGGCCAGCCGCACCGAATTCTTTCATTGCAACGCGACCTTCAACCTTGAGGCCTACGTCAACCACTGCAAGATCTTTTTCAAATGCAGTAATAATGCCTTTTACAACAGCGCCTTCAATGACGTCATGTGTTTCAAAAGACTGTTCCAGAAGAGCTTCAAACTCTTCCATGCTTGGACTATTTGTCATGGATTCTCCTGAACAGAGCGGAAATTCTTATATCGGCTCTGCAAGCGCTACGGGTTCGTGTTTCAATTAAATCCAAATGCCTTTGACTGGTCATACTAACATGCCAGTTGGTAGCGCGATAAAGGTAGTTGGATCGCTTTATTCTGATAATGCCTTATCAACGAGAGATAATGCAGTATTGAATGCGGTTTCTATACTCATTTCTGACGTATCAATCAAGTGCGCATTTTCAGCAGGTCTCAGGGGACTATCCGCCCTTCCCATATCACGTTCATCACGCTTGATAATATCGGCCAGGATTTGGTCATAAGACGCAACATTTCCCTTTTGTTCAACCTCGCGATGACGACGTTGCGCGCGCTTTTCGGGCGAAGCTGTAATAAATAGTTTCACCTCCGCTTCAGGACAAACCACCGTCCCGATATCACGCCCATCCAGCACTGCGCCGGGTTCCTTATTGGCAAACTTGCGCTGCGCCTCAACCAGCACCTGGCGCACCCTGCTCATAACCGCAACTTTTGACGCCGCCTCGCCGATTTCATGCGCAGAAAGCACATCCTTATCAAGCGAGCCCAAATCAAGCTGTTCTGCGACCAGACAAGCCATATCCTCATTATCAAGCGGCATATTAGCCTCAAGCAAAGCATGCGC
>CALHIB010000169.1 GCA_938030595.1 uncultured Rhizobiaceae group bacterium
GAGCGTTGGCCAGACATGAAATCCTGCACCATCGCAGAGCTGGGCTTTGGTACAGGTCTGAATTTTCTGGAGACCGTTCGACAATGGCAAGCATTAGACCTCAATGACCACAAACTTCATTTTATCTCTTTTGAACAATACCCAGTCACAAAGGAAGAAATGGATAAAGCGCTTTCGCATTGGCAAGAATTGGAAACGCTTGCAAATCGATTAATTGAAGTCTGGCATACAGAAAAATCAATTGAGGTAGATTTCTCTGAAACCATAAAACTCACAATTCATATGGGGGACGCCAATTTATTATTGCCTGAATTGAATTTCAAAGCAGATGCTTGGTATCTGGACGGATTTTCTCCCGCCAAGAACCCTCAATTGTGGAATGAAACGCTCATGATTGAAGTCGGCAAACACACCGCTCCCCAAGGCACTTTCGCCACTTATACTGCCGCAGGCTTTGTAAAACGCGGATTACAGGCAGCAGGCTTTGAAGTGAAAAAGACCAAGGGATTCGGGCGGAAGCGCGATATGCTCATCGGTCAAATGCAAAAATAAACGCGCGACATGCACGTCGCTGACAGACATTAAATTGCAATGCCTATTCTGACATCTTCAACATATAAAATGATGTCGGAGAATTCATCATGGACATGAACCTTAAAACCAAGATTGCAAACGCTGCCCTCCCAATAGAGCAAGCTACCGGCATGCCCAATTGGTTTTATACCTCGCCAGATGCCATAAAGACCGAGAAAGAAAAAATCTTCTCACCCAATTGGGTTGGCATTGGCTTTGGCAAAGATGTGCCAGAACCGGGCGATGTAAAGCCCGTCGAGTTTTTGGGTGATCCTTTCATCATTTCGCACGGACGAGACGGGCGAATCCGCGTCTTCCATAATGCCTGCCGCCACCGTGGTGTAAAACTGGTGCAAGAAGCTGGCAAAACCACTGGTCTACTGCGTTGCCCCTATCACGCATGGTGCTATTCAACCGAAGGCGCCTTGAAACAAACTCCACACGTTGGCGGCCCTGGTATTCATGAGCATCCCGACATTGATAAAAATGAACTCGGCCTGATCGAAGTCAGAAGCCACACGCATCTCGATGTCGTTTTCATCAATATATCAGGCGACGCAGAACCGTTCGAAATCTACTTTAAAGACGTGTTGGAACGTTGGAAAGAATTCGACAAACCCATCTACCACGGCGGTGAAGAATCCTCTTTCAAACTTCAAGTTGAAACCAACTGGAAACTGGCAGTAGAAAACTACTCCGAAGCCTATCACCTGCCCTTCATTCATCCGGGGCTAAATGAAGTTTCAAAGCTGGAAGACCACGCCAACATCTTAAGCGACGGCCCGTTCTCAGGCCAACTCACCCGCGCCTTCACGATGGCAGTTGATGAAGCGGGACGAAACTTCGCGTCATTCGAAGGCCTGTCTAAGCGCTGGGACAAGGAAGCGGAATACATCACCTTCTATCCAAACGTCATGTTCGGTGTTCACAAAGACCACACGTTTGGCATTGTGCTGGAACCCAAATCCTCAAGCCAAACACTCGAACACATCGAGTTATATTACGCATCAGACGAAATGCGATCAGAGGAATGGCAAGACATGCGCCAAACCAATGCGAGCTTTTGGAAAGAAGTCTTCACAGAAGACGTTGGCGTCGTGGAAGCCATGCAAGAAGGCAGAAAAGCAGACGGCTTCGACGGCGGCCACTTCTCACCCGTCATGGATGAATCAACGCACCATTTCCATCGATGGGTCGCTGGGCATTTTGTGGATAGTGGTGAGAGTTGATTAACGGTTTGAGACAAAGATTAGTTTTTTAGGGGAGTAAACTTTATATATTCTGTTTCAAAAAGGATCATTTTTACAACTCAAATTCAATCACTATTTATCAACACTTTCCAAGCAATCTCTTCTCCTTATTTAACCACTAAGCCTGCGTCTTCTTCATACTCTCCCGCTCTGAGAAAGTCGCCAGCATCTGAGTTAATACTGGTCGCCCTTCGCGCCAATCAAAGTCTGGCTGGCGGAAATCTAGATAGGAAAGTGCGGACGCAACGGAGATGGAACCGAGGTGAATGTCTTGCAATCGCCCTGCTCTCCAGGTTTCAAGCACGTCGAGCGCTTGGATGATTTTCTTTTGCTGGGCGCCCATCCAGACTTGCCATTGAAACTCTTCAGGCCGCAGTGCTTGCTCATAGCGAATGGCAACGGCTGTCTCCATAATCCCGTCGCCCATCGCCTGACAGACCAGCGTGTTATATCGATCCATACCCTCGGCTGGCAGCATCTTCTCACCATCATGCAGACCGTCCAAATATTCTGAAATCACACGGCTGTCGAAAAGCGTATGGCCATCATCCAACAACAATGTGGGAATTTTGCCCAGCGGATTAAGCTTCGCCAGATCAGCATCGGGTGTCAGGGCAGTATTAGTCACATCCACCAATTCAAGCTTGTCAATTTGCCCCGTCTCATAAGCCAGCATCAGCACTTTGCGAACGAATGGGGATGGCGGTGAATACCAAAGCTTCATGGGAGGTTCTCCAAGTTAGATTTGCCTCAAGTTGAGCATAGTCATTTGGGGATGACAACCAGAAATTCGTCATCCTCGGGCTTGACCCGAGGATCCAGAGTCCAAGTCAACCTTATATTCTGGATCCCCGCCTCAAGGGCGAGGATGACGTGCGTTTGGTACTTGAATCAATTCCGTATCGCATTACCATTGCGCAGAAGTTGCGTAATCCGCTCCAAGGTTTCAGGCGTCTTGGCAAGTTCGATGAAACTGGCACGTTCACGCGCATACATGTCTTGCTCGGTTTGAGGAAGTTTCTCACTGCCA
>CALHIB010000170.1 GCA_938030595.1 uncultured Rhizobiaceae group bacterium
GGGCGCGTATCCAGCACTTGCAAGCGAAATTGACAGAGAGCCACCATATAGGCCGTGAAAAGCTATCACGTAAGACTGAGCAAATCATGGAGCAGGCCATATACGAGGGCAACGGAGAATTGGCATTGAAGGCCGTTGACAGATTGGCACGATTGCATGGCTTGAATCAGGACAAGCTAACACTTGAGAAGAATACCATCGATTTAAATATCAACCTTGGCTACACGGCAAAAGAGATTGAAGAGCTCAATCGCGGTGTAAAATTAAAGCCAGTCCTTGAGGCCGTCACCACAGACACAGAAGCCATTGGCAAAACCAATGGCGCGTAACATGCATTTAAACCAGCACAGCAAGCCCGTAAGGGCGATTGAGAGGCCAAATGCACCATGAAGCCATAAAGCCAGTAACACGCTCAAACGGCACGAAATACCCCATGGAATATTTTGATTCCGAGATATGCGATGGTGTAACTCACGAGTATATATCCATTCACCTGCTTGGCTGGATATTCGGGTTTCCAAAGGCTGGGCTTATCAAGTCAATGAATCATCTCCAGATTGAATTATTCACTTGCGATGGTTGTCTTGCCGTGAAGCGTGAGCAGTTGCCAAAATGGATACAATTCATGCAGGACACAAATTGGAGAGCCAGAGAGTTGGGCAAGTGATGGAGCGTGAGCAATCGCATAATAGATTAACCAAGCCTGATGACATCCACAGGGCTATGATTGACGCGCAAGCATGGGCTTGTAACCTGAAATCAAACGGGTTAACTAGCCGTAACTCGTTTTAATCCCTTACTGGATATAGGAAGCTCATAAGCGACAGCTTAGTGGGCTTTCTTTTTGCCATAAGATACAGGCAGGATACACAGCCAAAACAGCCAAAATGGCGTGATTTCAGAGTGAAACGTGACGTAGAGACGTGACGTGAGAGAGAAGCTAGAAACATTATCAATATATTACAGTTAGTTAAGGCACAGAGTATGGCGGATAGTATATCAGCCGCACCTAGATTTGCAGACTTATCACAAGGGCATGCATCAAGTTTTAAGGGTAATATGGTGCATTATCTGGTTTGGTTAGTATTGCTCAAAATATTCACTGAAATGAAGATCAAGGAATGCATTGCAGAAGTATTTTCTAACGTTGTTTTTGGTAATTGTACCTGTGCCCTTCGCTTCGGCTTCCGCAAAGGTTTTGTATTTATCAAGGGAAAAATAGCCTTCCTTATTGGCCGTTTTATCTTCCTTGTTTTCAGGATCGTAACGCTCGACAACTTTATCAAGTAGGGCATTGGCTTTGGCAGTGTAAGGATTGTTTGGACACATCCCACCTAATCGGGATACTTGCGCATATTTAAAGGTTTCATCATAGCGCTTGGTGTTTTCACCAAATGCTGTACTCATTGAAGAAATCAGGATGAAGAGAGAGGCAATAATGGGTTTTTGCGATATCATAATTGAGGCCTGTTTGTGTTATTTTTTTAAGCTATTTCAAGTAGTCGTGAAATCCAATTATCAGTAAAGATATTTCACAACAAAATCAGGGGTAAACCATTCGCCATAAGATTGCTTCCTGTTATTAAAAACGGTTTTTTGTAAAAAGTCGCAATTTGCACCTGCTTTAACCAATTCGATTATGGATTGGTAACCTTCTACATATTCTCTCGGGTAAGCCTTATGGTGTAAGTTTATGGTGGCTATTTTTTTGATGGTTTGAAAATCGGGATCGGGTATAAAAATACATGAGGTTTCATAACTTTGTATCTGCCCGAAACTAAAAGCTTCTTTCTTGCTTTTGCGGTTATCGTATTCACTCCAGATAAAGAGCGCGGCAACTATCAATAGTAGCTGATAAAGTTGATCTAGTTTAATTCGAATCATGTTTTCTGGTATCATAATGGTGCCTTTCATATTATTTTTCTCTGATTTTCAGTAACATCAAATAAGGGGTTGTTATAGTATGGATACACTTACAATAACCTCCCTAGAGCCAACTGAGAGCTTTGAAAATGTGGGTAATGAGCGAGAAGCGGAGGAAAGCAAAACCATTGCGTTGATGACAATGAGCTCAAGCGGTGGGAGCAAATCAATCAGGCTGTTGATCTTTTCAATTCTAAATAAAGCAAATCACTTGTGACACTAGGCATATGAAAACCACCAGCAGTTGAGGATATATTACAGGACAGCAGGAATGTATGCTATACTGGGCTTTAATAACTGACAAAGCATGTCAGTAAAGCCTACAACACCATAGGCCGTGAAACATTAGGGTTTTGATTGCGTGTACCCCCACTTCCCTCATGCAGCTTTCGATGCATGATTACAAAATGGACTAGGCAGTTGGGGCTAGGGGCAAGTAGTGGGTTGTATATAATAACTAGTGTTACTTGTACGCGATGGATAAAAATTTTTTCAGAAATTCAGAAGGCCACCATGCCAATGCATAAACCCGAAATGCCAGACAATTCAGATGCAGGGCACACAACCACATTTAGATTGATAGCATATCAGCTTGGCAAAATCAGTATTCGGATATTTTAGGACACCACCCCACAGGCCGTGACACCAAAGCCCCAAGCGAAAGCACAGGGGCGGGCAGGGTGCGGATAAGTAGGCAAAAAACCTATTTTATCAACGTGACGTGGGACGTGACGCGATAAAGAAAAGAAAAAAAATACTACTATGATACAATAACTTATATGGCATGGTTTGGGTTACACCCTCTCCGCCACAAAATCTTTTAAGCTACTGAATTAAATAGTTATTTTATTTATTTTGATGCTAAGTCCCACTTTCTGTCCCATTTTTGTTTATGTAAATATTTTGGTAGCTTTTCTGACAGGTATTATAAATTCTAACATTTCAACTCATCTAAAATTATGGATAAAGATTGAAAATCCAGATAACGGTGGTTCGATTCCACCTCCAGACGTTATATAAATCATCGATTTACTTGGTTTCTTGAAATTACATTGTTTTATTAGTAACGCAAATAGACTTTCGCTTTTATAATTAGCGCTGTTGTCACAAAGATCTTATATATTATGTCTGGCACTGTCATAAACAGCAAGATTGTATCGTTGTGTAGCAAATTTTAGTGCAGTTAGAATTGCGTATTAAACATCTCTAATTGGTCATTAGAGTTATATTGTGATATGTATAAATTGCTTGTTTACCAATAGTTAATGATCAGTTAGTGTTTGTAAAATTAAGATTTTTTATTGAGTGAAACAAATTTAAGTTGAAAACTGGTATTAATGCTTATTGTACTTTTGATTAAATCTTAATTCTAAAGACTATTTTAAATGGAAAAACGTGTTGCAGGTTCTTAAGTATCTTATACCCTTTGTTTTGTTTTCATCTGTTGCCGCTCTTGCGGAAGAAAAGATAGAAATTGGCTCTTTTGTTAATTCTATTACGTTCAAATACCATGGGGAATATGAAGTGGAAGGGAAGCATTTTATTATCGCAAATTATGAACAAAACGCACTTCTTAATGATAAAAAGACCGAGCTCACTGATTCTGAACTTAAAGCACTTGTATGGTTTTCTGCTAAAATGTGTGAAGGAAACATTTCAGAGCAAAATATTGCTGTAATAACCGAACAAAATCCCAATAAAAAATATCACTGGATTAGAATAGATATAAGATGGGGAAATGATATAGCAGGCAATGTGAATAATTCAGGAAGAATATTTAGTCGAGTTTATAGAATTGAAAATTATATGTGTAATTCTAAAGTACAATACAATGAGCAATAAATTTAAATGCTAATTGTAATTATGTTCCTTTTGACCACTTCATTTATTTCAGCACTTCTGGGGTATTATTTCAACAACAGGCTTCAAAATTACCAAAATTACGGAAAATTACCGGAAAATTACGGTGACAGTTTACTAAATACACCAATTAATAAAACTTGCTATGACCGTGATAGGTTGAGCGACTAGGAGACAGAAAGCACCCACTTGCTCGCGCTAATGATTGTAAAAACAACAATCTCCAACTTGATCGCATAAAACCTATGCAGCAGTAGCAGTTTGGATTTCTGATCTGACCTCTGTGAAGGCTGTGTTGATTTGGCGGAACATATCTGTGACGTAGCGCTGGACTTCTTCCGGTAAATCTATGCCTGAGTAATTGTCTGGGTGATATTGCTTGGCCAGACGGTGATAGGCTTGTTTTGCTTCATCAAAGGTACATTCTTTCCTAACGCCAAGCATTGTGAAAGCGTCAATGTAGCGGCTGTCTTTTGGGTTTACCAAGGCGGGTTTTCTTAGAGGTTCAACGGGTTCAACATATGCAATTTGATTTTTCAAAATAAATTTGCGTTGACCATCCTTGGATAAAAACTCCAAAAACTGCGTATCCTTGGATAATACGCCTTCAAGTGAATTGGCTGCCTGCGATTGTAGTAGGCCGCCTCTTAGTGTGGCGCCATCAAGCATTCTTACTGATACTTCAATTGTCTTAGAGGTTTGATCAAACATTTTTTTCTCCAGATTAAACCGCCACAAGTTTTACTCAAACTGTCCTTAACCAGAAAACCTTAAGATCAATTGAATCAACTAGAGATTGTTGATTATGATCAATTGGGTAGTTTTTTGAAACCAGCGCTCTAATTTCTACGTATATAGAATATTGAAACAAATATTTAGGAAAACACATGATCTTGCGTGCAATAACACTGTTTGTAATCCTTATGTCACCAACAGTCTCTCAAGCCGAGGTTTTAAGCTCCGCTCAGATTAAACAAACCATTGTTGGAAAACGCATTTTGCTTGCTACACGCTACGGCGTGGAATTTCCGCTTGTTTACAGATCGAATGGCAGTGTTGCTGGTGATGGTTCCGGGACTGGCCTTGGCAAGTTTTTTGCGCCAAAAGAAACTGGCAAATGGTGGATCAAGGGAAAAGAGTTGTGTCAGAAGTTCCCAACCTGGTATGACGGTAAAATACAATGCTTTACACTTGAGAAGGTTGGTGGAAGCAAGTTGAAATGGAAAACCAAAGACGGTCGCTCCGGAACTGCACGTGTTAGTTAAAACAGGACTGTTTGTTCATTAAATTTGTAGCTAACAGGTTCACACTCGATTAATAAATTTATAACTTCAATATCGTAAGCTATAATCTTGCCATGATTGGCGTGAATGCAGTATTGAGTATAAAAGTGGCTTTTTGTGAGTCCAGTTTGCGGAGATTTGGTGTTAATGTCTAAAGCTAGTCGGGTTTCTCCGTATCAACAAAAACGTGTGCTGTTATCCACGAGCGTTGCTTTAACTGCGCTCATATTATCAGCTTGCAATAATACAAAGCCTATCGATATTGCCACTGTTCCTACGCCTGAAGCTGCAAGTCAGCATAGAGTTTCCTTAGCTGATGTTACCAATGACGATTCGGAACAAGTTGTTGGTGTGCAAACATTGGCGCATCTTCCTGCTGAAACCTCTGATAAAACAAAGTTCTCCTCAAGGGCCTACGGCGTGAAGGGTAGTCCTCGTGTTACGACTACCAGAGGTGTGCGTAAGGGTGGGGGACGTTATCAAATCGGCAAACCCTATACTATTCGCGGCAAAAAATATTACCCTAAATTAGATCCCAATCTACGCCAAACGGGACTTGCATCTTGGTATGGACCCAATTTTCATGGTCGTTTAACTGCAAATGGTGAGGTTTATGATCAATATAGCCTGTCAGCTGCGCACCCAACGATGCCGCTGCCCAGTTATGCGAAAGTTACTAATCTTGAAAATGGAAGTTCTGTTACCGTCCGTGTAAATGATCGTGGGCCATTTTCCAAAAACCGTGTGATTGATCTATCGGCTCGTGCTGCACAATTGCTTGGTTACACAAAACAAGGTGTGGCAAAGGTTAAAGTTGAATACGCTGGCAAGGCTCCCTTACATGGCCTTGATGAAAAGGTTCTGGTTGCAAGCTACAAACCTGGCCGTGTGAATCAAGACCTAGTACCCCCGCTTCCTGACCGCGGTGTTACATTAGCTCAAGTAGAAACTAAGCGTGTCTCACCTGCGCAAAATCAAATTAATTCAGCGGCCAATGTAGGTTTTGCGCCTCCAGTGCCAACGTCACGGATCAACAATACAAATGTGCCGCGCCCAACTGAATTGATCAATAGTTATCTTGGGGAGACGTCAGAAAATCACGCGTTTGATTTAATTATTGGTAATCAAAAACTAGATGAGCCTCGAACAGGGATGAAAAACCTGGTTCAAATACAGTTTGGCCCTTTTGAAAGTGTTCATGAAGTTCAGAATGCGGAAGAAATTCTTGAAGATTTTGGTATATTGCAACAGATAACATCTTCGAAAAATTCAAAAATTCTATTGGTAATCCTCGCTGAAGAGGAAGCAAACGAGATTTTAGAAACAGCCAAAACGGCTGGAATTCAGCGTTATACTGTCCAATGAAACTAATTTTGCCTTTGTCCAAGCAAAAGCTTGTATGGTTTTACAACCAAAGGTAAACTTGTCTCAAGTATCACAAATATTTAGCGATCATCATGTTTTTAAAATCAATGCGCCAATTTTTGATGGCGATTTTAGCATTTGTTACTGTTTGTAGTTTTGCAACTTCAGCAAATGCTCAATTATACCAAACAAAAGCCAAGCAGGCGTTGCTGCTTGATGCAGATACAGGAACCATATTATTTGCCAAAGAAGCAGATGCGCAAATTCCGCCAGCTTCGCTTGCTAAAATCATGACAATGGAAGTTGTCTTCAATCAACTTAAAAATAACAAGCTATCCCTTACTGACAATTTCTTTGTGAGTGAAAACAGTTGGCGAAATGGTGGCGCAAACTCTGGTGGCTCAACCATGTTTGCTAAATTAAATTCCGAAATTCCTTTGGAAGATTTAATAAAGGGCGTGATCATTCAGTCTGCCAATGATGGCGCCATGATTATTGCTGAAGGTTTAGGCGGCTCTGAAGCTGCTTTTGCAAACTTAATGAATGAGCGAGCCAGAACAATTGGCCTTAATAATTCTGTTTTTGTAAATGCAACGGGTCTTCCTGCTGAAGGGCAATATGTATCCATTCGGGATCTGGCAAAGCTCGCACGCCATGTCATCACTGAATATCCGAACTATTATCGATATTATTCTGAGCCTGAGTTTGAATGGAACAAGATTAATCAGCGAAACAGAAATCCATTGCTTCGCATGAAGATTGGTGCTGATGGTATGAAAACCGGTTTCACGGAGGCAAGCGGCTACGCCATTGTTGGCTCGGCCAAGAGAGATGGACAACGGTTGATTGCTGTATTAAGCGGTATGGAAAGCAAGAAACAACGGGCAGAAGAGGCTCGTAAAATTCTTGACTGGGGCTTTCGAGCTTTTGAAAAAGTTGCGCTTTTTGAAGACAAGCAAGTTCTAGGGCAAGCAAGCGTATATGGTGGCGTAAAGTCCGGCGTTGATGTTGTTGGCAAGGGGCCTGTGGAAATTTATCTACCGATTGGAAACCGTGACAAACTTCGTGCGAGAATCGTATATAAGGGGCCATTAATGCCGCCAGTAGAAGAGGGTGCGCAAGTTGCGTCTCTAAAGGTATGGATAGGTGATGAGCTCAGTCAGGAGATTGACCTTTATGCAGGAGAGACGGTTGAAAAAGGTGGTCTTAAACGCCAAGCCGTTGACGCACTCAAAGAGCTACTTTTTGGTTGGCTTTAAGGGTAATCAAAGGATCCCAACAAAATTTCTTGTGAGGCATCCCTTTAGATGAATAGTTCTGCAATTAACAAAGGCGTGTTTATCACTTTTGAAGGCGGTGAAGGTGCGGGGAAATCTAGCCAAATCAGTATATTAAAAGATAATCTTAATAAACTACATTATGATGTTTTGTTGACCCGAGAGCCAGGCGGCACTCCTGGTGCGGAAGCAATTCGACATGTGATCCTTTCTGGTGGTGCGGAAAAACTGGGCCCTGATGTTGAAGCAATGTTGTTTTCTGCTGCACGTGCTGATCATGTTGATCATATTATCAGACCTGCACTTGAAGCAGGAAAAATAGTTCTGTGCGACCGTTTCTTTGACTCAACTAGAGTCTATCAAGGTGCAACAGGAAATGTTGATATGTCATTTCTATATTCGCTGGAAAAAATTGCCTGTGATGATATTTGGCCTGTTCTTACGCTTATTCTTGATTTATCCGCCGAAGAGGGCATGAAACGAGCGAATGCGCGTCGATCATCCAACGATATTCCAGACAGATTTGAAAAAGAGGCAATGGCAGCGCAAGAGATGCGACGAGAAGCTTTTCGCAAGATTGCAGAAGATGAGCCTGATAGATGCAAGCTGATAAACGCCAGTGGCAGCGAGCAAGAAGTTGCCAAGCGTATTTGGAAAGCTGTAGCACCATTAATTAAAAAGAAAGCCAATTGACCATGGATGATGATGCAATTGTTGCTGACAAGATTGACGGCATACCACACCCGGCTGAAACAGTGGAACTTGTTGGGCATGAAGAGACCGTATCTCAGATTTTACAACAATATGCGTCAGGAAGAATGCATCATGCGTTTCTGCTTACAGGGCCGCGTGGGATTGGCAAGGCAACCCTAGCGATGCGAATAGCGGCACATGTGTTCAAATATCCTCTAGGTAGCAATGCGCCTTTGGTTTTGGATCATGCAGAAACGAATGATCGCATTAATGGTAAAATAGCAGCGCGTTCTCATCCAAACTTACTTCACATGACACGGCCTTGGGATGACAAGACCAAGAAATTCAAAACCCAACTTACAGTTGATGTCATACGCTTAACCGTTCCTTTCTTTGGTACTTCACGGGGAGAAGAGGGGTGGCGGATTGCAATCGTTGATGCCGCGGATGATATGAATGCCAGTGCAGCCAACGCGCTCTTAAAGATTTTGGAAGAGCCGCCCCATAATACGCTTTTCTTTGTACTGTCGCACTCTCCAGCAAAAGTGCTGCCAACCATTCGTTCACGTTGTCAGCAAGTATCCATGAAACCCTTGGACGAGCCACAGGTATTATCCATATTGCAAAACTTCGGGGCGCTGGATGGCTTGAACGCTGAAGACAGTGCATTGCTTGCAAAACTTGCGAAGGGTTCCGTGCGAACAGGGTTATTGCTGACACGCGAGAATGGTTTGGAAATCTACAAATCTTTCATGGCATCCTGCCAAAGATTGGATAAGCCAGACTGGGCGCAAATACAGACAATGGCTGAAAAAGTTACTGCACGTGGCAAGGAAGACGGCTTCAGGCTTTTACTGGAATTTGCCAATGAATTCATGGAAGGCCATGCAACAGGCACGCTTGGGCAAAAGAATGATATTTCTTCGCTTGCTCGCTGGGCGCAGGTATGGGAAAAGACGCAGAATTCAACACGTATTGCGGATGGCTACAACCTTGATAAAAAACAAGTTATATTAAACTTGTTTCACGACATGGGTGAGGCGGCACGCAGCTGATAACGGAAATAGTCCTCTACGATGGCAAATGAAAAATTTTATATAACGTCCGCAATTTCTTATCCTAACGGTGTGCCGCATATCGGTCATGCTTATGAATTTGTTTGTTGTGATGCCATTGCACGCTTTAAGCGTTTGGATGGTGCTGATACGCGGTTTCTTTTAGGTACTGATGTGCACGGTCAAAAGATGCTTCAAACTGCCCGTGACCAAGGTATCACACCAAAGGAACTGGCTGATAAAAACTCAGATGTTTTTCAGGCCATGACGGATAAGCTCAACGTTTCCTATGATCGTTTCATTCGTACGTCTGATGAAGATCATCATACATCTTGCCAAGCTTTATGGAAAAAGATGGAAGCTAATGGTGACATCTATAAGGATAGCTATTCCGGTTGGTATTCCGTTCGCGATGAAGCCTACTATGACGAAGATGAAACAACTGTAAATGATGATGGTATACGTCTTGGCGGACAGGGTACACCTGTTGAATGGATGGATGAGGAAAGTTATTTCTTCAAGCTCTCAGCCTATGAAGACAAACTGCTAGCACTTTATGAAGACTTGCCAGAGTTCATTGCGCCGCAGTCTCGCAAGAATGAAATTGTTTCCTTTGTTAAAGGCGGTCTGAAAGACCTATCAATCTCGCGCACAACCTTTGACTGGGGTGTCAAAGTTCCAGGCGATGAAAAACATGTCATGTATGTTTGGGTAGATGCGTTGACTAATTACATTACAGGTCTTGGCTATCCGGACGAGGCTGGCGATCTATGGTCTTACTGGCCTGCAGATGTGCATATTATAGGTAAGGACATAACTCGCTTTCACGCGGTTTACTGGCCAGCATTTTTGATGTCTTCCGGCATTGAAATACCTAAGAAAGTCTTTGGCCATGGCTTCTTGCTAAATAATGGTGAGAAGATGTCAAAGTCACTTGGCAATGTGGTTGATCCGTTCGAAATGGCAGACGTCTATGGCGTCGATCAATTGCGCTATTTCTTCTTGAGCCAGGTACGGTTTGGGTCTGATGGCTCTTATAGCCATGAAGATATCGTCAATCACACGAACGCTGACCTTGCCAATAATTTCGGTAATTTGGCTCAGCGTTCGCTTTCCATGATTGCCAAGAATTGTGAAGGCAAAGTGCCCGCGCATGGTGAGGCAACCTCAGAAGATAAAACACTTCTTGATCTGGTTTACGGTCTTCGCGAAAAGTGTCAGGTTCACATGGCAAATTACGAAATCCATTCTTATACGGAAGAAGTCTGGAAGGTGCTAGGAGAAGCCAATAAATACGTTGATGAACAAGCGCCATGGGGCTTGAAGAAAACCGATCCGACACGCATGGGAACCGTACTTTGGACCGTTGCAGAAACCGTGCGTAACGTCGCCATCATAGCACAACCGATTATGCCAGATTCATGTAACAAGATGTTGGACTTGCTGGCAGTTGCAGATGATGCACGTAGTTTCGATAACTTGGGCTCTGATCATGCACTTGCAAGCGGAACAGAATTACCAAAGCCAGAAGGTGTATTCCCACGCTTTGTGGAGAAGGAAACGGATAGCTAATGCTAGTCGATTCCCACTGCCACCTAGACTTCCCGGATTTTGCCGAGGAACTCGACGATGTTGTTGCGCGTGCTGAGGCTGCTGGGCTAGGGCGGATGGTGACGATTTGCACGCGGGTTCGTAAATTTCCTCAGGTTTTAGCTGTTGCCGAACGCTTTGAGAATGTCTTTTGTTCTGTCGGCACGCATCCGCATAATGCTCATGAAGAATTGGATATTAC
>CALHIB010000171.1 GCA_938030595.1 uncultured Rhizobiaceae group bacterium
ATCCAAACCCGCCTCTTCGAGAACTTCTTTGGTATGCTCCCCAAGCCGCGGTGCGCCAGTGCGAATGGAAGTTGGTGTTTCAGAAAAATTAGCTGGATGGCGGGATTGTCTTAAAAGACCCGCTTGCGGATGCTCAAATTCTAAAAGGATATCATTGGCAACCACTTGTGGATGTTGACGCATTTGGGTTCGCGTCAAAACAGGCGCACAGGGAACGTCCGCTGCTTCGAGAATTTCCAATATTTCTTCACTTTTGTAATGAATAATGGAATCCTGAATTTCCTGAAGGCGTTCATCTTTATTGTTTTCACGATCCTGCGCATTGAGAAACCGTTTATCGCTTAAAAGCTCATCACGCCCAACCGCCTTGCAAAAAGATTGCCACTGCTTATCCTGCATCACCGCAACGCTGACATAACCATCGGCGGTTTCATAAACCAGATCAATGAAGGACTGCGCCTGTTCCTTATCCAGTTCATCACCCACAAACGTATGTGCGCCCATGTCTGAATTCCAAAGAAACGAGATAATCGTATCCAGCATGGAAAGCCTTATGTGTTGCCCTTTACCAGTGCGCTCGCGTGCAAAAAGCGCTGCGGTCACTGCCTGACTTGCCTGAATGCCAGTCAGTTTGTCGGGCAATATGGTTCGTATTAGTTTCGGACGTTTTTCATCCGACCCGGCTTGCACTGTTGTAAGTGCCGAAACCGCTTGTATGAGCGGATCATAAACCGGCTTATCCTTATATGGCCCGTCAAAACCAAATCCTGAAATGGAAACATAAATCAAATCAGATTTAATCTCACGCAAGATATTCTCACCAAGGCCAATTCGCTCTGCAACGCCAGGCCTGAAGTTATGAATAAAAACGTCAGCACCCTTTGTAAGCTGAAAAACTGCTTCGATACCCGCGTGGGTTTTCAAATCCAGAACGACCGAACGCTTGTTGCGATTGTTATTGAGAAAAGAGGCTGAGAACCCTCCCCTTCGTGTCGTAACATCACGCGCAAAATCACCTCTGGGTGCTTCAATTTTGATGACGTCAGCGCCTTGATCAGCAAGGATCATGGTAGCCGAGGGGCCGGAGACCACGGTCGTCAAGTCAATAATACGGGTGCCTTCTAACGGGCCTTTAGTTTCATTTTTCATTACGCACTACCTATTCAGAGCTCACAAATCTTTTACCAATTTGGCAAGTTTGCATATAGACTGCAATTGACATTTTTATGAAACAGCTTTTATCTATCTAATGATAGGTAACATAATAAAAGGAGAAAATAATGCCAAGCAATATAACTCCAGAAGTAACAGGCTTCTTTGACGAAGCATCCAACACAATCAGCTACATCGTCAAAGACCCAACCTCAATAGCATGTGCAATTATCGATAGCGTATTAGATTTTGATATTGCATCCGGGCGCACATCTTTTGAGTCAGCAGACAAATTAATAGCCCATGTTGAAGAACATGACTTGGAGGTCGAATGGATTTTGGAAACCCATGTCCATGCAGATCATTTATCAGCCGCACCTTATCTCAAGAAAAAGCTGGGCGCAAAAATTGGCATTGGTGCGAATATCACGACGGTTCAGGAAGTCTTCGGAAAAGCCTTTAATGCAGGCACAGAATTCGCCATGGACGGCAGCCAGTTCGACAAGCTTTTTGAAGATGGCGAAGCTTTCCAAATTGGCGCATTAAAAGCCAGAACGATGAACACACCGGGACACACGCCTGCCTGTATGACCTTTGTCATTGGGGACGCAGCATTTGTGGGCGATACGTTATTCATGCCCGATTTTGGAACAGCCAGAACTGATTTTCCAGGTGGCAGCGCGGAAGAACTTTACAAATCAATTTGGAAAATCCTGCAACTTAATCCAAAAACCCGCCTCTTCATGTGCCACGACTATAAAGCCCCTGGACGTGATGAATTCAAGTGGGAAACAACTGTGCAGGAACAACGTGAGGCAAATGTGCATGTAAAGGAAGGCACGACCATGGAAGAGTTTGTTGCCTTTAGAACGCAACGCGATGCAAATCTTTCCATGCCAAAACTGATTCTGCCATCCGTGCAAGTCAACATGCGCGCGGGCCAGATGCCACCACCGGAAGACGATGGAACAAGTTACCTAAAAATCCCGATTAACAAATTTTAAAAAGCACAGTGAGTCTATGACTTCAAAACAAAACTCTGCCTTCCATGAAGGAGAAAAGTCTTTTCACAGAAGCCTCGGCATGGAAAAGCGTATGGATGAAATCGGGCAACGGATGATCCGCGACCACATGCCTGACCAGCACAGGGACTTCTTTGCACAACTGCCGATGATTCATATTTGTGTTTTGGATGGCGCGGGTCATCCCCATGCCATTTTGCGGGTTGGCAATCCTGGCTTTGTATCAAGTCCTGATGAATATACACTCATTATCGATTCTGAACCCTTGATCGGCGAACCTGAAAATCTGCAATTTGAAGAAGGTTCAAAAATAAGCATAGTCGGCGTTGAGTTTGCGACACGTAGAAGAAACAGACTAAACGCAACCATCAGTGAATATGCAAACAATCGTATAATCATGAAGGTCGACCAGAGTTTCGGCAATTGCCCAAAATATATTCAGATCAGAAATATGTTTCCACCAGAGGATAAAGAAACGAAGTCTGAATTTCTAACGACATCGATCATTGGTCAATCAGAACGTGAGATTATCCAATCCGTTGATACGCTATTTATAGCTTCACGTGCACCAGTGATTGATGACGACCCAAGAAATGGGGTCGATATAAATCACCGCGGCGGAAACCCGGGTTTAATTGAAATACTGAATGAAAAGACAATTCAATTTCCTGATTATCTTGGCAATAATATTTTCAATACATTCGGCAATATCATAGGCGATCCGCGTGTCGGCATCCAAATGATCGATTTTGAAACCGGTACGCTTTTAAACCTTAAAGGCAGGGCTGAGATAATAATCCTTGATGATGAATTTGACCGAAACCCGGATATGGGAAGAAGGGTAAAAATTACAATTGAGACGATAACGATTGCAACGAGCACCCTCCCCTTTAAACCACAATTTATTTCATGGTCACCCATGTTACCAGGCAGATAGACTTCATCTCATTCACTGGTTTGACATTGCTGCATGGCATGCCTATTTTCTATCTCTAGATAGACAAGGCTAAACAAGATATGTCAACGACTGAAAAACTATTGGATGCAGCAGAATATCGTATGCGTAGAGGCGGATATAATTCCGTCAGCTTTCGTGATCTCGCCAGCGATACGCAGATAAAAAGTTCAAGCGTTCATTATCATTACCCAAAAAAAGAAGACCTTGGGCTGGCACTCGTTGAGCGATATTCATCGCAGTTCAATGATGAATTGGCAAAAAAAACAAAGACTGCAAAAACCACGCAGGAACACTTAAGAGCATATCAGGCAGTCATACGGGCAGCGCTTGTTGAGGATGATGCCATTTGTTTGTGTGGCTTGCTGGGCGCTGAAGGTGCGGGGCTTCCAAATGTCATTCAGCACCGTGTTCAGCAATTCTTCAATGAAAATATTAATTGGCTTGTCAGTATTTTGCCAAACGATATGCCAAAAGCGGAAAAACTTGCCACGGCGAATACCTTACTGGCAGGTCACCAAGGCGCGATGATGCTGGCAAAGAACATGCAAGATAACAAGATTTTTGACACGATTACCAACCAGCTTTTGGAGCAGGTAATTTAGAACCAAAACACACTTGGTTTTCTGACGATCAAAGCTTATCTATCACCTAACCAACTCAATCGATGGATAAGTTCATGTCACTCCCACTGCTTCTCGAACACCTGAAAAAAACTGCAGCGCTTGGACAGGTTTCTGGTCTCATCTCGTGGGATCAGGAAACAATGATGCCACAAAAAGGTGCTACGCAACGTGCTGAACAAACTGGCGTGATGGCTGCACTTGGTCATCAACTCTCTTCTGATCCTAGAATACCAGACTGGATTGATGCGATAGATCAAAGTGAAATCTCAGAGTTTGACAAGATCAATATCAAAGAAGCAAAACGCAGCTATGATCACGCAACCAAAGTGCCAGAAGAACTTGCACAAACCATCGCGAAAGCTTCTGCCGAAGGACAAATGATCTGGGCAAAGGCACGTGAAGCCTCCGACTTTACAATGTTTGCCCCAGCTTTGGAAAAGCTTGTCGACTTAAAACGCCAAGAAGCACAATGCTTGTCTGATGGCCAAACAAATGCTTATGACGCTCTTCTTGATCAATTTGAACCCGGTGCAAAAACTGAAACCTTACTCCCTCTTCTGGAAAGCCTAAGAGAGCCACTGGTTTCATTACGTGAAGCCATTGCTGAAAAGCCAAAGCCAAAAGCGTTTGAGGGCATCTATATATCTAACCAACAGCTGGCCTTAACAACAAAACTTGCCGAGCAATTAGGCTATGATTTTGAAGCGGGTCGCATTGATATTTCCACACATCCATTTAGTTCAGGCGGTGGTGGTGATAGCCGGATCACAACAAGGATTGATGAAAGTGACCCACTTAACTGTCTTTATTCAACAGCGCACGAAGTAGGTCACGCCTTATACGCGCAAGGCGCACCTGATCCTTTTTTACCAGCAGCGCAATATTGCTCTATGGGCATTCATGAAAGCCAATCCCGTTTTTGGGAAAATCAAATCGCAAGGTCCAGACCTTTTGCTGAATGGTTATATCCAGAAATGAAATCTCATTTTCCGGATATGAACATCGCATCTCCTGAAGAATTTTACCGCGCTGTAAACAAAGTAGAAACAGGTTTCATACGGACAGAAGCCGACGAAGTTCATTATAATTTACACGTTCTGTTACGCTTTGAACTGGAACGCGAACTGGTGGCGGGAAGTTTGGAAGTCAAAGACCTGGAAGCTGAATGGAATAAGCGGTTCAAGCAATATTTTGGACTTGAAGTTAAAGATGTAAAACTGGGCGTGCTACAAGATGTACATTGGTCGGTCGGTCTCTTTGGTTATTTTCCAACTTACAGCTTAGGCAATATTTACTCTGCCTGTTTGGATAAAGCCATGCGCAAGGATATGCCCAACCGAGATACAAAAATTGCCAAAGGTGAAACAGCCGAAACATTAAACTGGCTACGAACCAAAATTCATGAAAAAGGCAAACTGCTCTCTGCTGAAAACCTCATTCAATCCGCAACTGGCGAAGCACCCTCTGCCCAGCCATTAATAGATTATCTGAATATTAAATACAGTGAGCTTTACGGCCTCTAGTTCACCCTATTTCTCTTGCAGGAAATTCAATCCACTGCTACCTGTAGACAACTAATTTCAAAGGAATATGCTCGTGTCCATAAACGCCGATGATATCATTGATCGCAGAAGGTTGCGCAAAAAAGTGAGCTTTTGGAGGATCGCAACGTTTGTTATTCTTGGTCTTGCTTTGCTTGCCATGATTGCCTTTGGTTTAAATAAGGCAGGCCTTTCGTCGGCTTCTTCAGATCACATTGCCAAAGTAAAAATAACCGGCGTCATCACCAATGACGAACCCATGTTAAAGCTGCTTAAAAAGCTAAAAGAAGACGACAAGGTAAAAGCCGTTATTCTCAATGTTTCTTCACCTGGAGGCTCCACCGTTGGTGGCGAAGCAATGTTTGAAGCAGTTCGCGAATTGGCAAAAGCTAAACCAGTAACAACAACCGTTGGCACACTTGCTGCATCCGCAGGCTACATGATTGCATCCGCAAGCGATCACATTGTTGCGCGTCGTTCATCCATTGTTGGCTCAATAGGCGTTCTGTTTCAATACGCAGATGCATCCCAACTTTTGGACAAGATTGGTGTAAAGGTGAAAGCAATAAAATCATCACCAATGAAGGCGGAGCCAAACCCGTTTAATCCTGCAAGCCCAGAGTCTGAAGCCATGATAGATCGTCTGATTCAAGATTCTTATAAATGGTTTGTAGAAATCGTAGCAGATCGCCGCAATATGAAAGAATTTGAAGTTCTAAGACTTGCCGACGGCAGCATCTTTACAGGAAGTCAAAGTCTTGAAAACGGATTAATCGATGCCATTGGCGGGCAGGAAGTAGCTGTTAAATGGCTTACTACAGAAAAAGAAATCTCGGATAAGCTTGAAGTCATTGAACACAAGCCAAAACGCCCAACAGACAGTATTTTCGGAAATCCTGCAGCAATTTACAAAATAGCTCAAATTTTAGGATTAAATTTGAATAATTCTGAAGCAAAGGCTTTAGAAGATGCCCTTAGGGAACGTCTTCCGCTTGACGGTCTGGTCTCTATTTGGCAAGGTTCCCGCTAACAATACCAGCCCCCATAAGGATTGTAAGTATGATTAAATCTGAGCTTGTGCAAATGATTGCAGATAAGAACCCGCATCTATACCACCGCGACGTCGAAAACATCGTCAACGCGATATTGGATGAAATTACAGACGCTCTTGCCACGGGCAACCGTGTTGAATTAAGAGGTTTTGGCGCTTTTTCTGTCAAAAACCGACCTGCAAGAACAGCCCGTAATCCAAAAACCGGTGATCAGGTAAGCGTTGATGAAAAATGGGTGCCATTTTTTAAAACAGGTAAAGAGCTTCGTGAACGGCTCAATAAATAAATAGCTAAAAGCTCTACAAGGATCAAAACTTTGCGTAAAATTATGAATCTATTCTTTGTCGTTCCAATTGCGATCGTGCTGATTTTACTATCAGTCGCCAATAGACATTGGGTAACATTTAGCCTTGATCCTCTGAACACAGAAGCTCCTGCATTTGCAGTGTCATTACCATTCTTTGTATTTATATTCGCAGCTCTTTTTGTTGGAGCATTGATTGGTTCATGCTTGACTTGGGTTTCTCAGGGCAAACACAGAAAAGCGCTTAGAGAGCAAACCTATGAAAACACCTGCTTGCGCCGTGAACATGAAAAAGAGCAACCTGCCGAGAAAAAACAAAGCGCAGAAATCGCTCCAGGCCTACCGCTTATTTCAAGTAATTAAACTCAACGCTTAAGTTTGTGACGAACGATTATACTCATCTTCTAGGCGAATGATATCATCTTCACCTAGATAATCCCCTGTTTGAACTTCTATAAGAACAACAATTTCTTCGGTACGATTTGCCAAACGATGAACACTGCCAAGCGGTATGTAAATCGATTGATTTGGCTTCAGCGTTTGTACAATATCATCAATTGTAATTTCAGGCGTTCCCTGCACCACCACCCAGTGCTCAGCCCGATGTTGATGTTTTTGCAATGACAAGACGCCACCTGGCTTAATGACGATACGTTTGACCTGATAGCCATCGCCCTTATCAAGCTGCTCATAATTACCCCAAGGCCTGTAAACTTGAAGCGCCATATCGGCTTCAGCACGCCCCTCTTCCTTAAGCTTGTCAACCAACTGCTTGATCTGCTCGCTTTGAGATTGATCACCAACAAAAACAACATCACGAGTAACAATAACAATAGTATCATCTACGCCTAGAAGCGTTGTCAGTCTGTCTCTTGAATGGACAAAATTATTATTCCCGCCCTGTATTAGGACATCGCCAAGGGATGCGTTGTCATTTTCATCTTTTGGAAGGTTACGCCAAACTGAATTCCACGTGCCAATATCAGACCAGTCGTGCGTCGCGGGAAAAACAACAGCTTTCTCGGTTTTTTCCATAATCGCATAATCAACCGATATAGAAGGCGCATCTTTAAAGGCAGCTTCATCCAATCTCAAAAAATCAAGATCAGCTTTCTTTTGACGATGCGCCTTGGATACTGCCTCCAATATTTCCGGCACGTACAGCTTTGCCTCATTTAAAAAGACATCTGCGCGAAACATAAAGTTTCCACTGTTCCATAAACACCCGTCGTTAATATATTGCTCAGCCAAGCCTACGTCTGGTTTCTCAACGAATCTGGACACCACATAGCCAGCATCAATTGCAGATGAGCGATCTGGCAATATGTATCCATAGCCTGTCGAGGGATAATCAGGATTAATTCCAAATGTAATCAAGTGCCCTTGATTAGCCGCTTCAAGCGCACGTTCAATTGTTTGGTTGAAGCCTATCTCATCTTTAATTGCGTGGTCTGCAGCCAATACCAGAACAATAGCATCTTCATCCCGATCAATTGCCTGCAAACAACCTGCAATGATAGCAGCACATGAATTACGAGGTACAGGCTCGAGAATAATATCTGCATCCAGCTCAAGTTGCGCCAAATCTTCAGCTATTAAAAACCGATGATCATTTGCACCGACGACAATAGGGCGAACATGAAACAGCTCGGTTTGACACCGCAATAGTGTGCTTTGAAAAAGGCTACGCTCACCACCAAGGTTTAGGAATTGTTTTGGTCGTGAGTTGCGTGACAATGGCCAAAGGCGCGTACCAGCACCACCGCTAAGAATTAAAGGAGTGACCTGAAGCTTACTGATTTAAATCACCCATTAAACAAAAACTAAACTACGCAACAATTCTCATATCTTTCGCAGATACAGTATTAACGATATCCAGATCAACATCAATGTCCAATAAATCCTGAGTTGAAAGTGGTGAGTGATATTCACTGCTAGAATTACTTTCTGCACGCACGGAAATTGCCGGCAAATTTAGCGCACGGATAATAACAGGCGGCGTGTCTTCTTCAGGTAATTGCCAGAACCCAAATTTGGCAGCAAGCTTGCCAAAAAATACATGCGAACTGGTAATACCAAACGGCACAGCAAATAGTGGACCAATGAATACAGGCAAGCAGATAAGCAATCCGATAACACCTAAATTACCAACACTTAAAACTCCTGCAAAACCAACAAGGCCAAATAACATTTGAGGCCACATGTGTTTTGCAGTTACCAAAATTGGTAATGACTCGGCGTTGCGGGACTGCGTTGTCCATCCTTTTGCTTTCCGCATGACAAGCAGCTGGAATAAAAAGATAGTATTTGCGATCGCCATAATTGGCGCGAGCATCATGGAAAAAACGATCTCCAGGAATGAACCGAATAAAACGGATAATCCACCGCCAAAAGATTTACGCAAATCCTTGCGCATCATCACATCTGCAATAGATGCAATCTTAGGTGCAAAAATCATGGTCATAATGATTGCGAAAAGTGTATAGCCAGGGCCAATACCCTGCATTTTCACGCCAACTTCAGGATAGATAAATGCAGACGTACCAACCAATACAAACAACATCCATGCAGGTGAACCGATAAACATCAAAATGGCAAGCACAAGTTGAATACGGCTCGTTGGCAACAAGCCTGGTTCACGCAGTAAATTGAAATACTGCATATTGCCATGACACCAGCGAAGATCACGGCGAATAAACTCCAGAATATGAGGTGGATTTTCTTCATATGAACCCATCTCTTCAGCAAGGACGCGACACTCATATCCCGCACGACGCATATAAACAGCCTCAACCTGGTCATGGCTTAGAATCCAACCTGATAATGGTCCCTTGCCTTCAATTTTTGGCAAATGGCAATGTTCGGTAAATGGCGCAATACGAATGAGTGCATTGTGTCCCCAATAAGGACCACAATCTGCTTGCCACCAAGCACTGCCCAATGTGTACGATTTCATGCCCATACGCATTCCAAACTGGAAAACACGCGTGAACGCACTGTCTGACGGAAGGCCAACTACAAGACTTTGCAAAATACCAAGCTTTTCATTTTTCTGCATGATACGAACCATGCGCAAAATGGAAGAACCAGACATCACACTGTCAGCATCTAGCGTCAGCATGAAGTCATGGTTATGACCCCAACGCTCACAGAAATCACGTATATTACCTGCTTTGTAACCGGGATTATCTTCGCGACGTCGATAAGTAACATCGACCTTACCAGCCCAGTCGCGCTTAAGCTTGGCAAAAATCGCTTCCTCATCGTCGATGACTTCTGGGAAATAGCTATCGCTTAAGACGTAGACATGAAATTTATCGCCATCACCAGAAGCTACCAAACGGGCAATCATTGCATTTAAATTACGGTTTACCTGATTTGCATCTTCATTACGAATACACATGGCAATTGCCGTTGAAGACGTAATAGGCTCATCACCTTTAATTTCTGCAGACGCAGGAAAAACATGTTCAGCTGCATTTTTCTTGGTGCGCAACAGGATAAAACCAATGACCGCATTCCAAAAACCAATTGCAGTCCATGGCAAAGTAATCGCAAAACAAACAAGCAAAACCCATTCAGCCAAAACAATACCACCCAAGGAAAGCGAATAGGCCATCATGGCTAAAAGGCCAACAATAGTTGAAATAACTAAAGAAGCAAAAATCTGTCTGCGAAGTGTTGGTGTCATACTAGGAATACCCAAAAACAAAATAATAATAAATTTGACAATTGCTCATTCACCCGCCTTTAAGGCATAAATGAGACAAGCGTCTGCTTGTTCCCTAACGTTATAAAGAAATTTAACTGAACTGTGTCTGAACAATTGCCTCAAATAAACGTTACCAGCGCGAGAGCGACCCGATTATCATATGAATCAGCATGTAGTGCGGTACTAGAAAATTGTCAACTCTCTGATTTTAAAGAAAAAAATGTTATAATTCAAACACTTTACAGCGGCATCAGCAGAGGCACTGAAAGCCTTGTTTATCATGGTAAAGTCCCAATAACTGAACAATCTCGCATGCGTTGCCCTCATCAGGTAGGCGAGTTTACCTTCCCATTGAGTTATGGATATGCATGTGTAGGGAAAGTAATTGACACACAAAGTGATGTAACGCGTGTCAAAAAAGACGATGTTGTGTTTGTCTTGCACCCACATCAAGATATTTTTTGCGTATCTGAAGACGCCTGTAATCTTGTTCCAAAGACACTTCCCCCTGCGCGAGCTGTCCTTTCCGCCAATATGGAAACAGCACTAAATGCAGTTTGGGACGCGAAAATTGCAAACACAAAAAATCATATGGTAATTGGCGCAGGCGTTGTTGGCTTGCTCACCGCATTCAGCCTAAAAGCGCTTACGCGCAAATCTCCAATTCTGGTTGATATCAATCCAGCTAAAAAGATACAGGCTGAACAACTTGGATTATCCTTCAAAACACCTGATCAACTGTCAAACAACAACTCAATTGAAATGGATCACATCTTCAATACAAGCGCGTCCGAAAAAGGCTTACAACTGGCCATTGATGCTGCCGGCTTTGAAGCTAAAATCTTGGAAATGAGTTGGTATGGTGATAGACCAGTCACATTAAACCTTGGAGGCGCTTTTCATTCCAAAAGATTACAAATAATTTCAAGCCAGGTCGGCCACATTGCGCCCGAAAAACGTAAAACACATAGCTACTCGGACAGAATGCAAGAAGCCATGAAGCTATTATCTGATGATAGGCTTGACGCACTTTTAGAGCCAGAAATTAGCTTTGATACATTGCCAGACCATCTTCACGACATATTTAACCCAAATAGCAGTGCGCTATGCCAATTGGTCAAATATAAGAACACATAACGAATTAATCTTTCAGGAGAACTCCCTTGCACGCAGTAGAAGTTCGCGATCACATCATGATTGCACATTCATTCAAAGGCGAATTTTTTGGCCCCGCTCAAGCCATGCACGGTGCGACCTTTATCGTCGATGCCTGCTTCATGTCCAAAGAGCTGGATGAAAATAATGTCGTGATTGATATCGGTGCAGCACACGACGCGCTCAAGGCGGTTCTCCAACCCATCAATTATGCAAACCTGGATGCGCTTCCACAATTCGAGGGTGAAAATACAACAACCGAGTTTCTAACGAAATATATCTTCGATCATCTGGCAAAAGCTGCCAATGCTGGCGAGTTGGGTCGCAAAAAAGGTGAGCTGGATTCAATTCGAATTACAATAGAAGAAAGCCACGTCGCCCGCGCTTGGTATGAGGCAAAACTTTAAACCATGCAGATTTTATTCGTCATACCAGGGGACATAAACCTCCCCACAGGCGGATATCGCTATGACCGTAAAATCATCGATGCCTGGCGAAAGTCCGGCATTAAGGTTGAATTGATGAGCATTGAAGGAAATTTTCCATTTCCAAGCCATCAAGAAAAAGAAAATGCAATCGCAAAAATTAATAATTTTCCCAAAGCAGACATTGCAGTCGTCGACGGACTATTGGGGGGAGCAGCGCCTGAGTTCCTCAAGCATCTTTCACAAAAATTACCTGTTACTGCCCTAATCCACCACCCTTTGTGCTTGGAAAATGGTTTGGATAAGGAAACTGCTGGCCATTTAAAGCAAACCGAAAAACAAGGTTTGAAACATACCAATGCCATTATCACAACCAGCCCTCAAACAAGCCGTACTGTGGCGAATTTATTTAATTACAATCCGAGTAAAATAACGTCTGTTCTTCCAGGCGTGGAACGCGGGATTATATCTAATGGCAGTGATAGCGAAACAATAAATCTGCTTTGCGTAGGCTCCATCATCGAACGCAAAGGCCACAAGGATTTATTGGAAGCTTTATCCAGCTTAAAACACCTTAATTGGAAGCTTGATTGCATTGGCAGCACCCAATTTGACAAATCACTATATGCAAACCTGCAATCAAGAGTAACCCAAGAAGAACTATCGCAAAAAATCACATTCCACGGCGATGTTTCAGAACAAGCTTTGGAAGCAGCATATAGCAGTGCAGATATCTTCGTCTTGCCTTCACTTTTTGAAGGATATGGCATGGCCTACGCAGAAGCATTGGTCAGGGGCATTCCTGTCATCGGCACAATCGCTGGTGCTATCCCTGAAACCGTGCCTGAAAATTGCGGAATATTAGTTGAGCCATCAAATATACCTGCCCTATCAAGCGTGATCGAAACAATGATTACAGATAAAAAGCTTCGCAACAACTATCGAAACAATGCTATTGCAGCAGAACCCAATTTTCCAACCTGGGAAAGCTCTGCAGACAAATTTGCCGGAATTTTGAAGGAAACAATATGAGTGGTTTTTCTGCACAATGGTTAGCACTTCGCGAACCCATCGACCACAAGGCGCGCAGTGAAGAGATTCTTGCTGGCGTTGCAGGATGGTATGCACGCGATGATGAATTGAAAATCACAGACATCGGTAGCGGAACAGGCTCGACCCTTCGCGCATTAAAGCCGGTTATGCATCAAAAGCTTTGCTGGCATTTGGTTGATCACGATGATGCCTTGCTGGAAGTTGCCAAACAAGAAGCGCAAGGTGATCAGGTTGATTTTTCGCTCGCAGATTTGTCAAAATCATTAGACGCAATCTTCACGCATCAACCAGACCTCATCACAACATCAGCCTTTCTGGACCTTGTGTCAGAAGGTTGGCTTAAAAAAATGGTAGCTGAAATCACTGCGCGAAAAATTCCATTTTATGCAGCTCTCACCTATGACGGCAGGGCGGGTTGTGATCCTGAACTTGGAACAGATAAAGACATCCTTAAGGCATTCAATGCCCATCAAGCGACCGATAAAGGTTTCGGTCAAGCCATGGGCCCAGATGCTGCCAATACAGCTATTTTGCTTTTTGAAGAGGCTGGCTATCAGGTCAATGTCGCCACATCCGATTGGGTAGGGAATCCAAACCACAAAGCATTTCAAAAAATGCTTCTGCAAGGCTGGTGTGAAGCAGCAACAGAAATTGAGCCAAGCAAAAAAACAGAATTTAACGAATGGCTTTTAGAACGCATGAATTTAATCGAAAACGCTAATGCCTCACTCTTCGTAGGCCACAAAGATATATTTGCTGTTCCGCTTTAAGCTTTCGCCAGGTTGCAATCAAACAGGATATCGCGCCCAAGAGGGTAAAGCGTTACTTCCGGTCGCAATGCCTCATCCAGTTTATCAATCGGACTTAGATTTAGACCCGATAACCCACCCCCCATAATCACAGGGGCAACTATCAAGTGCAGCCTGTCCAGGACGCCCGCATCCATAAAATTCGAAAGCGTTTGATTGCCGCCTTCAACGAGAATTTTATAAAAGCCTCTATCATGCAATGCAGCGATTATAACACTGGGCTCAATATGATAATCTTGTGCAGGCAAATGTATAATTTCGGCCATACCAGTAGCCGGATGATCAACTTGGCAAGAAGTCATGATTATAACATCAGAAAGACCATCCTTGAAGAGCGACGCCGTTAAGTCAACGCGGCCGCGCGGATCAATAATGACGCGAGCAGGATTGAGCCCATCGCATAGTCTGACGTTTAATTTTGGATTATCTGCATTGACACTACCAACACCAATAATGACCGCCTCGACAGCGCTTCTGATTTGGTGCAAATGCCGCAAACCGCAATCACTATTGATATATTTTGAATCACCCGTTGGCGTCGCAATACACCCATCCAGCGTTTGCCCCAATTGCCCAATGACAATCCTATCGGAGGCAAGAATAGACCCAGCCGGATCTGACGTACTGATTGTGAAAGGAATATTTTCCGGAAGAGTTGTCATGCACACTGAAAATTTTGTTTCGTTATTACCCAGTCTGCATATTCACCATGAATAGCGACTGAATAAAGTCGATTTTAATCAAAATAAGTTTCAGCTTTTGAATTTATTGTGATGTACCAAGACATCCCAATCACAGCTAACCTGTAATGCTACCTTGAAGGGTAATTGGTCTTGGAGATTGATTACCCGGCGCATTTTTAAGCTTGCCAAGTGTTTTATCAACATCTCTTGATTGTTTGAAGACCACTTCGCCACCACGTCCAAAGGCTGCTTTTAATGTCATTAAATCACATGTACTTGCCAAACGAAGACCAAGCTCACGCATGTGAACACGTCCATAACAAAACTGCGCTATGCGAGCACGCTGAATGGCTGGCAATTTGCTCCCAATTTCAACCGCATCAGCCGGATTGGACATAATTTGTTGCATAACTTCCGCTTGTGTAAGTGCAGGAGCACTAGAAATGGGCGTTTCTTCTAATTTTCTTTCTGCTTGCATAATACGACTCACTATTTCCGTTAGGTAACTTGTCGCAATAATGCAGCCTTTATGATTAACATGAAGTTAATTATGAGTTCATAACTCATAAACTTTTGATGAATAACGATTTTTAGGTATTTGAATTTATGATTTCTCGCCCGAAATATAACCCTTGGCAACCTCAGCCATACGCTCTGGACTAAGAATAGGAGGTAGAAGAGTTTTAAAGTCCCCATCTGGGCCAATCAGGTAAATAAACGACCCATGAGCATAAATTGGCCCCTCTTCTGGATGTTCATAAACAAGTGATTTTTCAACATTGAAAGCTTTGTAAGCCACATCAAGCTGGTCTTCACTCCCAGTTAGTCCAATCATATCCTCATGGTGATAAGCTAAGGCCTCTTTCATATTATCAACCGTATCACGCTCTGGGTCGACTGTAATTAGAAGCGGCGTTACATCAATTTTATCATTTGTCAGAATATCAACCGCAGCAGACATGCGCGGCAAAGCAACAGAGCAAATCGCCTTACAATTGGCATAACCAAAGAAAATCAACTGAAAATGCCCATCAGGGTTTTTTGATGTTCTTTTTTGACCATTATGATCAATCAAATCAAAATCACCGCCTTTGACATCAGGAAAGCCCAAGGTGTTCGGAGCCGTTTCTTCTTGGTGTTTCAAGGCTTCATTTAGATTTTCATGAACCACGCCATCATGAGCGATGCTAACATTTGCAAGAAATGTTGATGCCGCAAATGCTAGGGCAAATTTGCTAAAACCATATTTCATTATTGGTTTTCTTTCGCATATTTAACATCAGCTTCATGACCAAGTCCAAAATAACCGTTCGCTTCAATTTGCTTAATAACTCTAGGGTCACGTCGGAACCATGGCCCCTTGCCTTTAGCTTCAGGGTTTTGTTTGGCCCAAGCTTTGGTCCACTTGTTAGCTTTGTTCCAATCTGCAGCGCCCTCCTCCTTGATAAGCTGAACCATGTAAAACTGGGTTCCAAACTCTTCAGGATCGCCAATCATTAAACCATCAACGTCTACTTTTTTATTACAATAGGGAAGCAAATCTTCTACAGGGCCATTAAAAGAGAATTGCCCATTCTTTAAAACGGTAATCAGTTTATTATCTGCATCCCGCACCAATCCCATATGGCGATTGCCATCACCACAATTGTCAGCACAATCTCCAGTAAGTTCACACAGCAAATCAACGACTTTAGCCGAAAATGTCGACTTTACTTCCTCTTCAAGTCCAAATTCCTTTGCTTTGCTGCCAGCAGAAAAATCTTCTGCTAAGCTAACAGATGTAGAAAACGCAATGCCTGCAAGAAAAGACGTTGATGCAAATGTGATTTTTTTCAGAATACTCATATCAACCTACCTTACTGTTTGCTTAAAAAGTTTTTTGGAAACGAATTTGGCGGTACAGAACCATAATCTTCATGGTTAAAATTGGTAATGCCATCACTGGCAATTACATCTTCCACAATGAGATAATTTACGCCATCACGAACATAATGCATGCCCTTGGCGGTAATAACTTCAGACTGGATTTCCATGATATTATCAGATTTGGCAACGGCATCTTCACCCTTGAGCTTCAACACCATGTAAATCTGACCATCTTCATCCAGCACGCCAACAGGAATCCCCCCTGCCGCACACCAAAGAGCGCAGGTATGGTGCGCTGTGCCAATCACTGCATCTTGCCCACCCATAACACCTGATAAATAACACCAGGTATCGATAATCTCGCCTTTGATCTCCACAGGCTTGGCTTCAGTTGCAGCAAGCGTTAAACTCACATTAGTAAAGCATGCAAATGCGCTTGCGGCAGCAATGCTGAAAAGTCTTGAGTATATATTCATACGACATCTCCCTAAGATCATTTCCAAGCCTAGATTGACTTTGACATGGAAATCAACCTTTAAGAAGAAATTGGAAATCACAAAATATTTAAGCGACCCAGCAGATGGATGACACAAACAACCGAATAATGAGACTCGAAGAAGAACTCGCCCATACCGTGTTGGCAAATGAAGAACTTTCTTCGGAACTTATTCATTCAAATAAACGCATAGAGCAACTTGAACGCAAGATTGCCATGTTGGAAAGCAGATTCTCTTCCCTGGAAGATAACATTGACGCACCACTCCCAAATGAGAAACCACCGCATTGGTAAGAACGATATGGAAACCATCGCCTCACTAACATCCAGAAATGCACAAACGGGTCTCATTCAATGGATTGGCATCAGACCCAAAAGACGCGAACCAATGGTTGCAACGGATTTGGTTCACATCACCGAGATGGGGCTAGCTGGCGATCATTACGAATCTGGCGGCAAACGCAGTGTCACACTTATTCAATACGAGCACCTTGCGGTCATTGCATCCATGCTAAACACAATGACAGTCTCACCAGCAGACCTAAGACGCAACATCGTTGTCAGCAGCATTAACCTGCTTGGCCTGCGCAAACGACAATTCAAAATCGGCGAAGCGATTTTGGAAGGAACAGGTCTTTGCGCGCCTTGTTCACGTATGGAGGAAATTTTCGGCGAGGGTGGTTATTCTGCAGTTCGTGGACATGGCGGTATAACCGCAAAAATCATTCAGCCAGGCAAAGTTGAAATTGGTGATAAATTATTACCGTTATAAGCTTTGCAAATCCGCTCCCTAAGCTGTAAGAAAGCGCGGAAGTAGTTAAAACTCAGATGGGCAACCTTTCACTTGGCAAAAACACCTAAATCACCGCTCTTAAATGATGAAAGCAATGCAATTGTAAAGCGAGTGTTATCTGAAAATTGGGCGCTATACCGCAAGCAATATTTCATTGCCTTTATCTTTCTGGGTGCGGTAGCAGCCAGCACAGCCTTTGTTGCCTATATCGTCAAGAGCATTACCAATGATGTCTTTGTAAAACAGGATCTGGATGCTGCTCTTTATATCGCCATAGCCATCTTCGCTGTCTTTACCATCAGAGGCCTTGCAACCTATGGTTATTTGAATGTGCTTGGCCGAATTGGCAATAACATTGTGGCACGCTATCAGCGTCGCGTGTTTGATCATCTGCTATCACTTGGTGTGCAATTTCACAAATCAAATCGGTCTGCATATATTGTCGGTCAGATAAACCAAAATATCATTGCCATGCGCAGCATGATGAATGACATCGTCATCGTGTTCGCGCGTGATCTATTTACATTGGTAGCGCTGATCATCGTGATGCTCATACAAGACTGGCACATGACCGTTGTATCTCTGTCCGTCATGCCAATTATCATCTACATCATGTCACGTTATGTCCGGCGCATACGCAAAGTGGCAAAACAGGAAGTAGACTTGAACGCACGTGTAACGTCCTCGTTGATAGAAAACTCGCAGGGCATGGAAATCGTCAAGGCTTTCACCATGGAGGAACAGGTAGCGACTAGAATGCGCTATCTGACAGAGCAAGCAGAAATACGTTCCAACAAAATCGTACAGCTCAATGCAAAAACCAAACCCCCAACAGAAATCCTCGCAGGCTTTGCCATTGCTGGCGTTGTTGCCTACGGTGGATATCGCGTAGCTGAACTGGGTCATGATGCAGGCGGCATGTTCTCATTTTTAACAGCGGCCATGCTCGCCTATGAGCCGGCTCGCAAACTTGCCAGTTTCCGCGTGGCTTTTGAAAAGTCACTCGTTAACGCACGGATGTTGTATGAAATACTCGACACGCCACCGCGCCAATCAGACAAGCCTAATGCCATTGAAATCAAAATTTCCAAATCAGAAATTGAATTTAAAAATGTAAGTTTTTCTTATGACGATGGCGACAAGATTTTGGATGACGTTTCCCTCGTTGCAAAACCTGGCAAAACCACCGCACTGGTTGGCCCTTCTGGCGGCGGCAAGTCGACATTAATTTTACTGGCGCAACGGTTCTTTGATTTGTCGGGCGGGCAAATTCTAATCGATGGTCAGGACATATCAGACCATACCGCGAAATCCCTGCGTGCCAATATTGCCTATGTTTCACAAACCGCCGTAATGTTCGAAGGCTCCATTCTGGAAAATATTCGCTACGGCCGACCAGACGCAACGGATGAAGAAATCTACGAAGCAGCCAAACAGGCTCAAGCGCACAAATTCATTCTGGAGCAACCCCAAGGTTATGACACGCCGGTCGGCGAACTGGGTGGCAATCTTTCTGGCGGGCAACGTCAAAGAATTTCAATTGCCAGAGCTTTCCTTCGCGACGCGCCAATTCTATTACTCGATGAAGCCACTTCCGCGCTTGATAACGAATCTGAACTGCTCGTCCAACAAGCACTCGATAAACTGGTTGAAGGGCGCACAACCATTGTCATTGCCCATCGTCTTTCCACCATCAGAAACGCCGATACAATTTATGTGATTGAAGCAGGCAAGGTCACCCAACAAGGAACGCACACCAGCCTGATGAAAAAGAAAGCTGGCAC
>CALHIB010000172.1 GCA_938030595.1 uncultured Rhizobiaceae group bacterium
GAGATTACATCATCGCCTGAACGACCATACAATTCATCATTGCCACCACGACCATTTATTGTATCGTTACCAGCATTGCCATCCAGCATATTGGCTTCATCGTTACCACTTAAAGTATCATCGCGAACACCACCAATCAGGTTTTCAATGCTGATGTAAGTGTTGCCATATTGGTCTGTTGAGGTGTCAAGATCAATGTCGATATCAAATGGGAAACCAGCCACTGAAGTGCCTTGGACAACATAGGTATCAATACCTTCGCCGCCATCAAAGGTATCACCGTCACCATTATCAAAACCTGCACGAAGAATATCGTTACCTGCACCGCCACGAAGAATATCAGTACCTGTGCTGCCGTCTAGAATATCGTCGCCATCGCCACCTTCTAGAATATCATTACCTGATCCACCAAACAGATTGTCATTATCGTCTCCGCCAAAGAGCTGATCATTACCGCTTCCGCCTACAAGACGATCTTCGCCAGCATCTCCATTGAGAATATCATTACCAGAACCACCATCAAGCTCGTCGTTACCTAGACCGCCATTCAAAGTATCATTACCGGCACGACCAAATAACCGATCATCGCCGCCAAAGCCATTAATAGTATCAGGGCTGGAACTGCGCGAACTATTTCTTCCAAAGATAGTATTGTCACTATCATTGCCGTTAAACGTGCGTCTTGCCATGTATTCTGCCCCTTTCGTGCACCAGTCGGTGAACTCAAGTTATTTCTATTGCTGACGTTATCGCAAAGAAGTTTTTATACCGTGCTAAGAAAACCACTAAACTTTTAAACAACTGCATTTTACAAACATAAAATGCAGTAAAAGCTTACAAAACCATAGATTGCATTACCCATTAACCATTATTTGCAACTACGTTTGACTAGGACATCAGATAAAACTAGGTTAACAAAAAGTTAATATTGGAGTTGGTAATGGTAATCAAAAATTATTATAAAGCGTTAGTTTTTACCGCTATATCGACAACTTCAGCACTTGGCGTTATTTCAACCTCACAAGCAAGCAATACTGCTCATATGAAATTGGCTGGCCTGACTTCGCAGCCAATTGGCCATTATAATTATTGCAAACAATATTCTTCGGATTGCAAAATTAAAGCTAAATCAATCACCCCGCCCAAATTGACGAGAGAACGGTGGAAAGACATGGTTGAGATTAATAGCTACTCAAACTCTACCATAGAACCCGTGACCGACATGGAAGGATTTGGTGTCGAGGAGTTTTGGACATACCCCAAAAGCATAGGCGACTGTGAAGATTATGTTCTCATGAAACGTCACATGCTAATGCAACGCGGATGGCCTGCTTCAAGTCTACTGATAACAGTAGTTCTCCAGCCTAATGGCGAAGGTCATGCGGTTTTAACTGTTAGAACAAACCGCGCTGATTACATTCTGGACAATCTCAGCGATAAAATCAAACAGTGGGATAATACTGAATACACATATCTCAAACGACAGTCAGCGAAATACTCGGGTCACTGGACGACAATTGTAGATCGTAGAATTAAACCAAATTCTTAGATAATCTAATCACCAGGAAAAGCCTGAAACTCTTCCCCGCAAAACCCGCATTGCTTGAACTTTTCATTTTTAAGCTGCCAGTTTTCAATATGATTATTACTGATTTTTCCACCCAAAATAATGGGATCAATGTTTTCGTTTTCAACTGCATATGAAAAGTCATTACTGGAAGCGATAAGCGTCCCATCATGCTGCCCAATAACAGCCGAGACAAAAACACCAAAAAGAACTAAACGCAGCATTGAAGTATCCAATCAGATTAACGATGCGTTAACTTAGTCGCAAAGCCATTAACAACACCTTAATAAGACAAGCGGCATTCTCTATAAAATTTTCAATTCCATAAACTTTCTGGAAAGTAGTCCCTGTTATTTTCCAGACACTGGATTGGGATTTTTAAAGTGAATACATCAACATCACAAAGATCAAACGACATAAGAATGAAGCAAGCTCTTCATCATTATGAAGATCATACGGCATTCTTTTATGGAAAAATAAGCGCAGCTTCTGCAGCTTTGATATCTTTTGTATTAACAAATGAGTTTTCTATTCTGATGATTGCCATTTCGATGATGGTAATCATGGCCTTTGATATAGGAAATATTAAACTCCACAAGCGTCTGATTGAAAAACACTCTTCAAATATAATGTTTTGGCGTGCTCAATACACATTTTTATCGACAGCATTTATGTTTTCAATGGGGCTTTGGTGTTTCTTCAGCTTCACACTGGTAAACGACTCATTTGTCCATCTACTGTGTATATCTGTAACTATGGGCAACATCCTAAGCCTTATCTCTCGCAACTTTACCAGTGACAGAATCTTGACAATCCAATTATGTGCGGTTGCAATTCCAGTCATTCTGGGCTTGCCTGCTTATGGCGATTTTCGCAGTATAATTTTATCCGCATTCTTTTTGCCTTTGTTTGCAAGCGTTAGGGATATTTCATCAAGACTTCGCAGCATCTTTACAAACCTAGAAAGGCAATCGAGTGAAAAAGATGCCTTTGGCGGACAGTTAAACGAGGCACTAGAAAGCATGTCACACGGGCTAATGATGTTCGATGATGATATGCGTCTCAAAATCATCAACAAAACTGCGCGTAATATTCTCGGCATTGGTGATGAGATAAATTGCTACAGTAAAAAATTAAATGAAATTTCTCGCCTTATAGACACCCAACGCCCTCTCATCAACCGCGTGAGAATACTACAGGAAACGCTTACAAAAAGATTAAACCATAAAACAGCAGCAAAAGTATTCAAAGTTTCACAATCCCAATATGTTGAACTTTCTATTAAACTTCGTGACGAGGGTGGATGTGTTCTTGTTATTGAAGATGTAACGCAGCGTATTGAATACCAAACCCGTATCAATCAGCTTGCAAAATTTGATGAACTAACCGGATTATGTAACAGAACTCATTTTATCCAACAGGCAAAAATGCTGCTGCAAGATACAAAACACAATGAAACTGCGTCGGTTTTGTTCTTTGATCTTGATGAATTTAAAAGGATAAATGACACGCTAGGGCATGAAGCTGGAGATTACATTCTAACAACCGTTGCAGAGCGTGCGAGACAAATCTTGCCTTCAAAATCAATCTGCGCGCGCTACGGTGGCGACGAGTTCGTTGTTTGTATCAATGACAAACATCTAAGTGGTTCTATTCAAGAATTGGCCAACTCAGTTGTGAAAGAAGTTTCACGTGACGTAATCTTCAATAATCAACGTGTAAGTTTTGGAGCAAGCATGGGTATTTCTAAATATCCAGCAGACGGCACCTCAATTGATCGTCTTCTAAAATTGGCAGACCTTGCATTATATGCCGCAAAAGACAGTGGTAAAAATACATATCGAAACTTTACCACAGAGTTGGAAGATAACTTGGAAAAAAGGGTTCTGATTGAGAAAGACTTGACAAAAGCAGTTGCGCAAAACGCATTGGAACTTCACTTTCAGCCGATTATTCAAACACATACGGGGCAACCAAAGGTTTTTGAAGCCCTTACCCGCTGGACACGTAACGGCGTCGCAATATCGCCATCAGAATTTATCCCTATCGCAGAAGACCTTGGACTGATAAGCGAAATCGGCCAGTGGACGCTCTGTCAAGCTTGTAAGGTCTGTAAAACCTGGCCAGAAGATATATCAGTAGCAGTTAACCTGTCTGCCGTACAATTTCGCGTAGGTTCAATAACACAAATCGTAAGCAAGGCTCTTGAAGAAAGCGGTTTGGAACCCTCTCGTCTAGAAATTGAAATTACAGAAACAGCAATTCTTAATGACATGGAACATGCAATACTTGTGCTTGAAGAAATAAGCGCATTGGGTGTTCGCGTATCTTTGGACGACTTTGGAACAGGCTACTCAAGCCTAAGCTATCTGCATAAACTTCCACTTCATAAGCTCAAAATCGACAAGTCATTTATTGATGACCTCACTGAAAACGCCCGCTCAAGAACACTCTTAAAAGGCATTACAGTATTGGGAAAAGCGCTGGAATTGAAAATTGTTGTGGAAGGTGTTGAGACAAAGGATCAATTAGACCTATTGATTAATGAATATGAAGTCGATTTCATCCAAGGTTTCTATTTCTCCAAAGCCTTAAATGAGAATGATGCCACAGCTTATTTGCAGTTGGATATGCATAAGCAAGTTAACTTTAAAGAAAATCAGCCTCTACAATTACAAAACATAGCTTGAATTCAGAAGTGAAGAATATTCATTGCTAGCCAAATCAATGGCTGATACCTGTGGTGAATGACAATTCCCTCCCCAACAAACGCGCTTACTCAAAAACCTTGGCAGACACCTGCAATTTTGCTGATGGCCATGGCTGCTGTCATGCAAATCGCATTTGCAGCTTGGATGGCTATGACAAACAACTTTGCTGTCGAAGTGCTATCGTTCAGCGGCAAGGAAATCGGAATTCAACAATCTATTCGTGAAATACCAGGTTTCCTTTCATTCGCCGCTGTATTTCTGCTCTTGCTTGGGCGAGAGCAGACTTGGGCTTATATTTCAATTCTCCTTTTGGGCAGCGCCGCAGCTGTTACTGGCATATTTTCAAGTTTCCAAGGGTTTTTGATAACAACGTTCATCTCTTCAGTAGGCTTTCACTACTATGAGACGATGCACCAATCGCTTTCATTACAATGGCTTCCCAAAAAAACGGCACCAGCCACCATGGGTAAAATTCTAGCAGTCAGTTCCTTTGCGCAATTGGCGGTATTTGGCTTTATATTTATAGCTGGCGCCTGGTTTGCGATGAGTTTCACCAATATATACATGATCACCGGCATCTTCACCTGTGTGGGCATTCTGATTATTTGGTTTTCGTTTCCAAAATTCAACGATGGCGCGCCACAACATAAAAAACTCATTTTGAGACAACGCTACTGGCTCTATTATGCGCTTACATTTATGGGTGGCGCCAGACGTCAAATATTCATGGTTTTTGCTGGCTTCATGATGGTAGAACGCTTCGGATTTAAAATTCACGACGTAATGGCACTTATGATAGCAAATCAACTTGTAACCATGATACTTGCTCCATTAATTGGCAAATGGATTGTTCGCTTTGGAGAACGAAAGATTTTGACAATTGAATATATAGGCTTGATATTTGTATTCATTGCCTATGCCTACGTACCTACTTGGGAAATGGCTGTAGCGTTATACATAATCGATCACGCCTTTTTTGCTATGGCAATTTCGATGAAAACCTATTTTCAAAAAATAGCGGACCCAAGTGACATTGCACCAACCGCAGGTGTGGCTTTTACCATCAACCATATTGCCGCCGTATTTATCCCGGTATTATTTGGTTTGATTTGGGTTATCAACCCAGCGGCTGTGTTTCTTGCTGGTGCGGCAATGGCATTTGTCTCTTTAGTTCTTGCACGCTTTGTGCCTTTGGCACCGGAAGAAGGTAACGAATTTGTTTGGAGTATTGAACAGACAAAGACTTGATAAATCAGCGTTTAGCGTTGAATGTAATGTCATGAAAAACAAACCTCGCCATTCCCAATTACTCAAGTATACAGCCATCAGCTCCGTCATGTTTCTTGCAGCCTGCACATCAGTCGGTGAGCGCACGCTTGTGAGTGTAGGTTATTACACTGTTAGCGGCGATACATTTAGCGAAGTAGACAAACAAATCAAAATACACGGCCCAGAAGTAACTGGCGTTGGCAAGGCGCTGGCTTCAACCGATCTGCGCATGTTACCAAGTATAAAATACAAGCTGGCGAATGGTGGCTGCAAAGTATCAAAAGCTCGTATCAACGTGAAAGCCCGCGTTACCCTTCCAAGGCACTCAAATGTAAATCAATTAAAATCAGAATTAGCGCAAGCCTGGAACTCGCTTGAAGAATACGCTCGCGTCCATGAGGCTGTGCATTTGGCAATCGCCGATCGCTATGCAATTGCAATGGAAAAAGCTATCAGCGCGCTCCCCTCAGCAGATAATTGCGTAAACATGCGCGAAGACGTTCAAGCTGTTTTTTCTGACCTCTTTGAAAAACATCACGCCGACCAACTTCAATTTGATGCCGATGAAAAAGAACGCATCCGCGGCTTGGTAAAAAAACGAACCGCTAGTATTCCTCGCGAAAGTGTTACTGAAACCCAGTAAGTTTTATTCACATCTCTTATGAAAATATGATGTAACCCACGAAAGTATCAAGGGAACATCGTTATGACTTCATCAAAAAATACACAATTAGCACTCTTCAGCTTACGTCTTTCCATATTCATTTTAATGGTCGTATGGGCATACCTCAAAATCGCTGCTCCAGTCTCTTATGCAGGCGATGGCGCAGAAAAAGCAGGCATTTTTGCAGGCTTCTACGGTGTCTCCATTGGTCAATCTGCAGTATTGGCTATCGGAATAGCACAAATCATCTTCCTTCTTGCCTATTTGGCCGGTCTTTTCAAAACCATTACAGTTGGTGGGGTTCTTCTTATGAATGCAGCCACATTGCTGGTTTCAATGCCAAAAATCCTGAACCCTTTCGAGCAACCTAACCTCCTGTTCTTGGCTTCTGTCCCAATTCTTGGTGCGTCATTGGCTCATTTTTTGATGCGAAAAGACGATACCTTCTTGTCATTAGGCAAATAACGCTCTTGCGTCATGGAATAGACGCTAATTAGCCTTGCATTATAGGGCTAAACTAATTTAGGAATTTCCCAGTTATTTTATAGATTGGGAAATTCCATGTCAGCAGAAACAAAAGCACCTACCGTTGTAAAATCCTGGGATGAATGGTCCCCTCTAAAACACGTCATCGTTGGCGTTGCTGATGGCTGCATGATCCCGCCTTCCGAACCTGCGTTGGATGCAAAAGTTCCAGAAGACAGCGACATGAAAGGCCAATGGGGGCCTCGTACACAAGATACTGTCGATAAAGCAAACGAGCAACTCAACTATTTTGCTAAGGTTCTAGAAGACAGAGGCGTGCGTGTAGACCGCCCTACTCCAATTGACTTTTCAAAGCCTGTTTCTACACCAGATTGGGAAAACCCGTCTTCCTTTGGTTGCATGCCACCCCGCGATGTAATCCTGACGGTCGGCAAGGAAATGCTGGAAGCAACCATGTCTTATCGCTGTCGCTTCTTTGAATACCTTTGCTACCGCGATCTCATGCAACAATACTTCGAGGAAGATCCTGATTTCCGTCACGTTTCCGCACCAAAACCGCGCATGACAGACGCATCTTACCGCATGGACTACCTCGCAGATACAATCGGCGTTGAAAAGCGCCTGGAATGGACTGCAGACAAGTTCTTCGTAACAACCGAAGAAGAACCCATGTTTGATGCCGCTGACGTTCTGCGCTTCGGTAAAGACCTGATCGTCCAACACGGCTTTACCACAAACTTAAAAGGCATCGACTGGCTTCGTCGCCACTACCCGGATCACCGCGTCAGAGCTGTTAACTTCCCGGGCGACCCTTATCCAATCCACATCGATGCAACCTTCACACCAATCCGCCCTGGCCTGATCATCAACAACCCAGAGCGCCGCTTACCGGATGAACAGCGTGAATACTTCCACAAGAACGATTGGGAAATCGTCGACGCAGCCCGCCCTGCACACAACCAACCACCAGCACTTTGTTATTCATCCGTATGGCTCTCCATGAACGTACTCATGGTTGACGAAAAAACCGTCTGCTGCGAAGCGTCTGAAGTAAACCAGATGGAGCAATTTGATAAAATGGGTCTTGAAGTCCTGCCAATCCCGTTCAGAGATGCCTACGCATTCGGTGGCGCACTACATTGTGCAACAACTGACGTTTATCGCGAAGGTGATTGTGTGGATTATTTCCCAAAGCAATAATATCCAATTCAAATTAAACAACCTCCTTTGTTTTGAGAGCTTAATAACGTTGTTATCCCAGGTCTGGTGACTAGTTGGGTTATCATGGCGTGTCCTTCTCCCCCGCGGGGAGAAGGAAAGACATAAGCCCCATCCGTCATCTTAAGCTTGCATGTAGTAGAACCTATAAGTTGGGCAATATTTTCAACTTCTCCACTTACCGTCTCTTTTGCCGGCTTGCTTAGATCCTAGCCACAAGGGCTAGGATGACGGACATAAGTGTGTATTCACTCGCTCGAATCTCGAACGGTGTTATATGGCACATCTCCCTCCGTGGCAGAGCAAGCAGAGGCGTTTAGCCGATGCGCCAGCTCGTGAACGGACGTCGACGTGGAACGTCGACGGAAAAGAAACAAAGCACAACTGTGAGGGCTGAATAATAAATGCCCTGTGTGCTGGGCTTTCAGCCCTCACGCGGAGATTTGATGTCAGTGTCGAACTCTTCATGCACACTGTTCCGACAAAGCCTCTTGGATGATTTCGCATCCGTAAGCCGCCCACTGATGGCTCTGCAATGAGCTTCGCTCATTGCGCCGAGAACATCCATGGCCACCGCCGCTCCGCATTCAGCAAGACATAAAACGATGGTCGTACGTTCCATGGTTGTGCATCTTGCTGATAAAAGGATTATGCAGGAAGTTGCAAAAGCGGGGATAAGTTTTTTTGTTCTTTCCCTCTCCCCTTGTGGGAGAGGGTGGGCTACCTGCGTGTAGCGCAGAAGCTCGGGTGAGGGGTAAAATGCCAGCTATATTGTATATGTTTCGACATTACCCCTCATCCGACGCTTATCGCTGAAGCTCAAGTGCGCCACCTTCTCCCACAAGGGGAGAAGGGAAGAATGAACGCTCTTCCTCAAAGGTGGAAGACATGGCAACTATGTGCCAGAAGTGACCATTGTCAAAAAGAGCAATAATGATAAAAAGGTTAAATGGTACAAACAAATCAAGAATTATATGAAGAATTTACAAGAGGCTTTGCTGGTATGCCCTTAAGTCATATCTGGCGAGGCTACGGCTCAGCAATTTTCTTTGAATTTGGACAACTTACCTCACCAATCAAAAAGCGTAAAGATGGCGCAACTGGTAATCCACGTGGAGAAGTAGGAGTGATGATCGAATGGAGTTGGCGGATAGAAGGTAAGAAAACAATAATCTGTGGAAGTTGCTCCAATGAAAATAAGTGGAAGCGCGGTTTTTCAATCTTAAAAAATCAACCGTTATCAGGAATTTCGATTCTAGGTAAACTTGCTGAAGTTCACTTAAGATTTGGTAATGGGGCTAGTTGCAGATCATTTATGACTACAAATGGTCATCCTTCTTGGGCGATATTTGATAGGACTTCTGATAATCATAGAACTTTCCATAGCCGCTTTGGTCGTGTTGAGATTGAATAAATTTTTTGTAAACGGAACGTCCGTTTCGGGCCACAACCCGCCAACAAAGGTAAACACCCCTCCCTCACCCATCACCAAAATGCTCAATCTTCGCTTCATCAGCCTTGCGCAGTTGCTCGGCCGCTGTTGCCATCATTTGGGATAGTTTTTCGAAGTTATCGGCCATTTGTGCTTTGTCTGAACTGAACTCAAAGCCCTTCAGCTGACCGTCCAGCAATTCGCGTCCCATCCATGAGACATGGCGCATATATTCACTCGCTGCCATGTGTTCAGGGTCGACCAGATAAAGCTGATCAAAGCGGGTATAATCCGGAAAACTCACATCTCGCGGCACATAGCCGTTGACCATGGTAATGCGTTCCCCCGGCTCTGTCAGGCCTTTGGCGCGGTGAACGACCATATTGCCTTGTTGTAAAACGGCATATCCCGGCCCTGGCAATACGGGCGCCTTGATTTTGACTGGGTCAAGCGGTTTGCCTGCCTTCTTGAGTTCTGCCACCTCTTCCTTGGTACCAAGATAATATTCAAACTCACCGCCCACAACCGAATTGGGGTCGGTTACAAACATCACAAAATCAATGCGAAGCGTGTCGACATGCCATTTATCAACGTTTTCACCGACTTCCTTTGGATTATAATTCATATGCCCAAGTTGATGCGGAATGGTATGTGGCAACATGGGCGAGCCGCAGATTTTGGAAACCGCTTCAGTCAATTCTTGCGATTGGCATAAATCACGAAGGAACTTTGACTGATAGGCACCACCGCGAACATTTCGTGAGATACGTGCATTGCTTTTGACATAAGGCTCCAACATCCGCGCCACTTCGAGCATGCACTGCGCGCCCTCATCGCTTAAAATCCGGAAAACATTCGTGATACCAAAATCACAAGGGCATTGAGCAATATCTTCCTCGCTATAGCCAAACTCCTTGAGCGAGATAATTGTATCAGGCATCTCGATTTGAAGATGTTTGGTTGGGTCAAAAACGGGCTCTCCCTTAAGCACAGGAAAGCCTTCAGGGTGTTTGGTTGGAAACTCCAATGGATCTGCTAAATATGCGCTCATGACAAATACCTGTGTTTTTGATACTCAAAAACTATCAGTAGAAAAAATCACTGTCATGTAATAATTGCGACGCAAAAACAAAAAGCCGACATCAAAAGTGTCGGCTTAATCGTACTTTTCAGTATATACTTAATAAATTCAGTAACTTAAGCTTGTTTCTCTGGTATACGAACCACCAAGCCATCAAGTGCATCACTCACCTTTACCTGGCAAGACAAACGAGATGTTGGCTGAACTTCCCATGCAAAATCAAGCATGTCTTCTTCCATGGCTTCAGGACCACCCACAGCTTCTTTCCACGCATCATCAATATAGACATGACATGTCGCACAAGCGCATGCGCCACCACATTCTGCTTCAATTCCTGGGACAGAATTTTTAATGGCCATTTCCATAACCGTAGATCCATTTGGAGCATCTACTTCAAAACGTTGATCATCATGAGTGATGTAAGTGATTTTAGCCATCTCAAAGCCCTATAATAAAATTGTATTAAACGCGATTATTTCAAATGGCGGTTTATCAGTAAAATAATGATAGTCAAGAAGATATAAACGCGCAGATTAAGCTTCTTTGGAAAGCATGGACACATATTCAGCAATTGAGCCCATTTCGGCTATAATGCCTGAAAGATCAAAAACGCCACTCTCCTCGGCGTTTCTAGCCATATCAGATAGATTAAAAGCCCCTACATTACTCGCGGCACCTTTAATTGTATGTGAAGCAATATATATCTGATCTGATGTTTCTGCCGATTTTATCATGTCTATGTAATTAGGTATTTGTGCCAGAAACATTTTTAGTACATCAAGCTCAAGCTCTTTATCGCCCATGGTGAGCCTAGATAGATGTACCAAATCAATTGGTTTTTCCGTCCCGGCACACTTACATGCCTGCACAACATCTGCCTTTAATGCCATAGCCATAAAAATACTCCTGAACTGATATGCATTCACTCTATCGCTGATAAGAAAATATTTTATTAATTGTAGCGTTTGCGCCAATCACACCCAGTACGCAGTACGTAAGTGAATTTACTTAGTTTTATTAACCTTATTTTAAGTTTTTAGGTGATTAGGCGTTAGAATTCTTGTGATGCCTTATAATGTGTGCAAAAACTGAAAAGTTGACGGGGTAAGTTTCAACAAGTTGATTGAGCAAAGTATAAGGCGTGGGTACATGGCCAATAAAGCCAAAAAAGATATCACTGGAGAAACTGCATTAAGCGCAGTTGAAGAAGCTCTTGCTGTGGATTTCACAGATGGGAGTGACGAACTGAACGAAATTGAAGCCAAAATTGAAGACGCGGCGTCTGAAATCAAAAAAGGCTCCAGTACGATCTCAGGTTCAGCTGATACAACATCTGATAATCTGGCGCCGGATAGCCTATCATCACTGGATGAAATTGATGCCCTGCCACCTGCGTCCCCGCCTGCAGCAGCAAATGATGAAGTAAATCCGGAGCTTGCAAGTCTAATTTATTCAATTCAGCAAAAACCTTCCAGCAAGGTTTTTTTGCTTACGTTCATATTGTCTTTAGCCTGGCTGGCAGCATGCGGTTATTACGGCTACCAGAACATTTTGCCTACATTAGGTGAAAATTTTGAACTAGCCTCATTTTTCAAATCCTCAACCTTATTGACATTTGCCGCAATAACATTTCTGCCCCTTTTACCTCTATGGGCCTTTGCAATACTTGTAAGACGTTCTCAAGAAATGCGTCATGCTGCAAATTCAATGACAGAAGCTGCCATTCAACTTCTGCAACCAGAAAATGTAGCAAGCAATTCCGTTGCAACCGTTGGGCGTGCAATTCGTCGTGAAGTTACCGCAATGGGTGATGGCGTGGAACGTGCAATTGCCCGCGCTGGCGAGCTTGAGTTCATGGTTCAAAAAGAAGTCATGAACCTTGAACGCTCATACGGCGATTCAGAAGTTCGTTTGCGTAGATTGGTAGATGAAATTGGCACAGAACGTGACACGATGGTTCAACATGCTGACCAGTTAAAGTCTGCAATCTCAAGCACACACTCAAACCTCACGTCTGACATCGAAGTTGTGAGTTCAAAAATTGAAGACACCCTTCGCAATGCAACAATGTCCATGAGTGATACCTTAGAATTGCGAAGCGATACAATTACTTCAAAACTATCCGAGACCAGCGAAGGCCTGATCAATCTACTGGCCAATACTGGCGATACTCTAAATGCCAAACTTGCGGCAGTAAAAGAAGATCTGGAATTAAACGTCAGCCATACGACAGAGGCAATGGCTAGTACAATTACAACAAACGGCAAGGCAGTAGCGCGCCTATTGGAAACAAGAACAGCAGGTCTGCAACAAGCAACGGCTTTGATTGATGAAAAGCTAGAGAAAAACAAGCAAGATCTTGAGGAAACCATCGGCGTAAAAACGCAAGAGTTTTCAAAGGTTATCAACGCAGCGGAGCAATCTGTTGGCAGCTTGTTAAAATCAACAACGGCTGAAATTGCTGAACAAAGCAATTCAACCATTCAAAAAATCGAAGATGGCCGTACGATGTTCCGCAAGGAAATGAGCCAGCAAACAGTTGAGTTTGCCAATATGGTAGAAAGCACAAGTGCATCTGTGAAAGATATCATGGACGCAAGTGCATCAGACGTTGCGGAGCGCAATTTATCGGTTATCAAACAATTTGAAGAAAACCGTATCGCACTGAATCAAGACCTTGCTGAGCAAAGCAAGGAAACAGCACAATCTCTTAGTAAAGTTGGCGATTTTGTTATCCATAAGCTGGAAACTACAACTGAAGCCTTTGAGAAAAAAGGCGACGATATTGTCCAACAAATGGGTGACAATCTATCTATACGCGCTAGTGAATTTGCAAATCAGGTTTCTCAGGCAGGCGACATCATCAGCACTGCTCTCGAAGGTAAGCTGACCGATATCGACGAAAAACTTACAACCGATGGCAACAATCTCGTTGGCGCCCTGGGCATGCACACAGAAGCACTGGGTAAGGTACTTAAAGAACGCACAGACGCGATTGGTCAGACAATTGGTGATCGCCTGTCAGGCTTTGGAAAGGTACTTACCGATCAAGTTGATGGCACCGTTACCAAGTTGCAAGACCAAACCAATGCTCTAAATGAGAATACAAAAGCTGTAGAAGAAATCATTACAAGCAAAACGAAACAAGTTGAAGACGTTGTAAAATCAAGCACAATCAACTTTGCCAAAGTTGCAGACGAAAGCCTGAAAACGGCAACAGAAAAATCCGCAGAAATTAACAGCTCACTGTCCAATACGGCTGCAACACTTAGCGGCTCTATAGACAAAGCTTCTGCAGACCTAAATAAATCAATTACATCGAACACTGATGAATTTACCACTGCCTTGGAAACGAAACAGTCTGAGTTTGTAAATGCAATCAACGAAAAAACTGAAGGGTTCTCTTATGTGGTTGATGGCACAACAGAATCGTTCAGCAAGGCCATAGAAGAACGCGCAAACAACCTTTCTTCAAAACTGAGCCAGGGCGCACATCAAATTGCAAGTGCTATCGAAGATAAATCAAGAACTGCAACAGAGAGAATGGAAAGCAGCGTTAAAGAACTTAACGATAGATTGTCTGAAAACTCATCAACGATTGAAACTCAATTTGCTGCAGGAAATCAAATTCTTGAAGAGAAAATCAATACTGGCAAAAGTGAACTGCTAAGTTCAATCTCTGACACAATCAAAACAATCGGTAACGAGCTAGATGGAAAAGCTGAAAAAATCTCTACTCTTCTAACTGAGCGCGCTGATAATATTAATGACAATCTGGGCAGTACGCTTGTAGAAACTCAGAGAAATCTTGAAGCCAAAACAGAAGAACTAAACGCCCTCCTCTCTTCTCGTACATCTGAGTTATCAGGCTTGATCGACACGGAAGCCAAACCAATTATTGCTTCGATTGTTAACGCCGGTAATGAAACCAGCTCAAAACTCACAAGTCTGTCAAAAATGATTGGTGAAGAAGCAAATACACTATTTGCAAATATTGGAACCTCAAGTTCTTTGCTGGAAGGTATTATCAAAGACGCATCAGGTAATCTTGATCTGATGCAGAATGCACTTTCAGGACAAATTGAAAACTTTGCTAATTCTGTGGAAATCTCAAAAGAAAACATATCACAGTCCGAGGTTATTTCTGCGAACTTGAATGAGAAAATCCAAAGCGCTTCAAATGAAATGCTGAATGGCATTGGTGGTATTGCACAACGCTTTGAAGCTCAAAGCATGATATTGCAAGACGCAACAAGAATGATTGACGCTGCACAGTCAAACCTTGAAGCAACACTGGAAGGTAAACAGGACGCTCTACAGCAGCTTGCAATCGGCCTTGTAAGTCATAGTGACCAAATCAACAACAACATGTCGTCTTTCACATCCATGGTGAATACGATGGTTGAGGAAGCTAGCAACAAATCAAAACATGTTGGAAGTGAAATTTCTGTTGAGGTTTCCAAAGCGATTGAAGATGCTACTTCAAGATTCGATGACGCTGTAAACGCGATGCGTTCTGCTGCTCAAACAATGCGAACAGAGCTTGAAGACACCCGGGCACAAATGCGCAAGGGCATTCTAGAGTTACCAGATGAAACAGAAAAAAGCGCATCTGCAATGCGCCGTGTTGTAACAGATCAAATCGCTGCATTACGGGATCTGTCCGCTATTGTTGAGAAATCAGGCAAAGTGCTTGACGCATCACCCGCTATGCAGGCACAGCAAATGCCCGCATCTCCACGCGCTTACACAGCTCCACAACAGCAAGCGCCTAGAACCGCTGCACCTGCGTCGCCATCTGTAAATATGGCTTTAAGAGGCACCCAATCTGCAATTAAACCAACTGTTGCACCTGCGACTTCGCAACCATCTACAAAGAGTTCTGGATGGGTAAGTGACCTGTTGCGTCGTGCTTCAGAAGAAGAACATGCGCCCGCTCCTGCTGTTAACGCCGCTGATAGTCGTTCACCAAATCAAGTAGTGGATTCTCTAAACTCGCTTTCAGTCGACATCGCAAATGCAATAGATCATGAAACATCTGTTGAATTATGGGATCGTTATCAACGAGGCGAAACAAACGTATTCACTCGCAGATTATATACATTACAGGGTCAAAATACCTTTGATGAAATCCGCAGCAAATACTCAAGAGACAGCAACTTCAGAACTGCTGTAGATCGTTACATAAACGATTTCGAGCAATTGCTTGGAAAAGAAACAAACAATGGCCAAAACCAAGCTTTAACGCAAAGCTATCTGACCTCTGATACTGGTAAAGTATATACAATGCTTGCCCACGCATCAGGTCGCTTAGGCAACCAGGTTTAATCTTAAGAAATGGCCTGGATGAATAAGTCCGGGTCAATGTTTCCCCCAGACAATACAATGGCAACGGTTTGACCAGTCCACTCGTGTCCATACTTTAATACGCCAGCCAAAGCCACTGCCCCTCCAGGCTCTACGACAAGTTTTAGCTCTTCGTAAGCAAACTTAACGGCAGCCAAAGCCTCTTCATCTGAGACAACAAGCCCAGAATGAAGAAGATTTTTATTAACCTCAAACCCTATAGTACCGGGAGATGGCGAAATAATCGCATCGCAAATTGAGCCAGCTGTTTTTGCATTGGTTTCCAGTTTCCCACTTTCTAATGAGCGCTTATAATCATCAAAGCCTACAGGTTCGGTACAGTGAATTTTTGCCTGGTGAAAATGCTCTTTAATCGATAAAGCAACCCCTGCGGTTAAACCGCCACCACCTGTGCAAACCACCATGCGATCTAGTTCTACGTTTTGCGCTTCCAGATCTTGGGCAATTTCCAGACCTACCGTTCCTTGTCCGGCAATTACCATGGCATTATTATATGGATGAACAACAACAGCCCCTGTTTCATCTTTGAGACGCGCAAGGATTTTTTCCCGGTCTTGTGATGCACGATCGAAATGCACAACTTTAGCGCCAAACGCTTTTGTGCGCTCAACCTTCATAACCGGCGCATCAGCAGGCATCACAATCGTCGCGTTACAGCCAAAAACACGTGAAGCATCCCCCACTCCTTGCGCATGGTTTCCCGAAGAATTTGCCAGAATACCCTTAGCACGTTCTTCGTCACTTAGTTTGCTAATTGCATTGTAAGCTCCGCGAAACTTGAACGACCCTGTTCTTTGCAGGTTTTCAGGCTTTATAAAAACCCGGCACCCTGTAGCCTTATCCAAAGCTTCGCTACGCATCAAAGGCGTGCGAACCGCCTCTCCCTCAATTGCCTTTGCCGCAGATACAATATCATCGTAGTTTGGAATATAATCAGTCATCAGAATACTTTCGGAGTAAGACTCATATAATTTAACTAAAACACTATTTCCATTTTTGCATGTGGTAAAGCCACTCTACATGCGTTAGAAATTAGACTTGCTTTTTTTATTGATAAAGGATGCCTGCATGGATCTTGGAATTACTGACCGTAAAGCAATCGTTTGCGCTTCTAGCAGAGGACTTGGAAAAGGTTGCGCAAAACATCTGGCAGAAGCAGGATGCCAGGTCATCGTAAATGGAAGAGATCATGATGTCGCAATGGCAACTGCAGAAGAAATTTCGAAAAATGCCAAACACGAAGCTAAAGTAGTTTTAGCTGACGTTTCAACATCTGAAGGCCAAAAAGCCTTGCTGGAAGCCTGCCCACAGCCCGACATATTGGTCAACAACAATGGTGGGCCACCCAGAAAAGACTTCAGAGAACTCAACAGGGAAGCAATGCTTGAGGGTGTTACGCAAAACATGATCACCCCAATTGAACTCATACAGGCAACCATAGACGGAATGGCAGAACGTGGCTTTGGCCGTATCGTGAATATCACTTCGCTTTCAGTCTACACAGCCATAGAAGGTCTCGATTTGTCTTCAGGTGCCAGAGCTGGTCTCTCATCATTTTTGGCAGGTGTTTGCCGATCTGTTGCTGATAAAAACGTAACCATCAACCAGATTTTACCAGGTAAAATGGACACAGACCGATTGATGGGTGGCATACGTGCAACTGCTGCAGCGCAAAACATCAGCGTCGAAGAAGCTGCAGCGAATGAAGCAAATGCAATCCCTGCAAAGCGTTTTGGAACCGCCGATGAATTTGGTGCGTTGTGCGCCTTTCTGTGTTCTCAACATGCAGGCTACATCACAGGGCGTAATTTTCTTGTCGACGGCGGCTTGAACAAGAACGCATTTTAGAAAAATATAAACAAACTCAAAACGTTACAAAAAAACTCGGAATCAATATGTCAGACCAGAAAAAAACTTACAAACCAGCAAATGAACTAGAAGAAGGTGCCCTATTCTATCACATGAACCCGAAACCGGGTAAGATGGAAATCCAGGCCACCAAGCCAATGGGCAACCAGCGCGACCTTGCGCTTGCTTATTCACCTGGCGTTGCTGCACCTTGTCTGCATATCGAAGTTGATCCCGAAATGGCAGCCCAATACACAGGGCGCGCTAATCTTGTTGCGGTAATCTCAAATGGTACAGCCGTCTTGGGGCTAGGTGACATTGGCCCCCTCGCCTCAAAACCCGTCATGGAGGGTAAAGCAGTACTCTTCAAAAAATTTGCTGATGTGAACGTTTTTGACATTGAGATTAATGAAACCAGAGTAGACGAGTTTTGTGATGTCGTCGCCGCCATGGAGCCAACATTCGGAGGCATTAATCTTGAAGATATCAGCGCTCCTGAATGTTTCCTGATTGAAGAACAACTACGCGAACGCATGAAAATTCCTGTTTTTCATGACGATCAACATGGTACAGCAATTATTGTTGCAGCAGGTGTTCGTAATGGTTTGGAAGTTGCCAAGAAGAACATTGAAGATGTGAAAATCGTGGCCTCTGGTGCCGGTGCTGCTTCGATTGCATGTCTCAATCTACTCGTCTCAATGGGCGCAAAGCATGAAAACATTTGGGTCACAGACTCAAAAGGCGTTGTGTGGGATGGTCGAAACGAGAGTATGGATCGCTACAAACAGGTCTACGCACAAAAAACTGACAAGCGTGAACTGGCAGAAATCATGCCTGGCGCAGATGTCTTCATAGGCCTTTCAGCTGCGGGCGTCTTAAAGCCTGAAATGTTGAAGGAAATGAAAGAAAATCCTATCGTTATGGCACTTGCCAATCCAACTCCTGAAATTATGCCGGAACTTGCTCGGGAAGCACGTCCTGATGCCATGGTTTGCACTGGTCGCTCTGACTATCCAAACCAGGTCAATAATGTGCTTTGCTTCCCATTCATTTTCCGTGGCGCACTGGATGTAGGCGCGACAACCATCAACGAGGAAATGAAAATCGCTGCCGTCACAGCAATTGGTGATTTGGCAAGAGAAGAACCTTCAGAAGCTGCAGCAGGCGCTTACGGCGGTGTAACCCCTCGCTTTGGCCCTAATTATCTTATTCCTTCTCCATTTGACCCCCGATTAATGCTACGCGTCGCACCAGCAGTTGCTAAAGCTGCCATGGATAGCGGCGTAGCAACGCGCCCAATTCAAGACTGGGATAGCTACAACGACACTTTAAATCGTTTTGTCTTCCGCTCTGGCATGATTATGAAGCCAATCATCGAAAAGGCAACAAACTGTGAGAAGCGCGTAATTTTCTCAGATGGTGAAGACGAACGCGTATTAAGAGCGGCAGAAATTGCACTCCAGGACAAACTGTGCCGACCAATCCTGATTGGTCGACCGGACGTGATCAAGCAACGCCTTGAGCGCTTTGGTTTAAGCATACGCCCGGACAAGGATTTTGAAATTATCAATCCGGAACGCGATGACCGCTACCGTGATTATGTAAACACCCTTGTTGAAGTTGCCGGCAGAGACGGTATTACGCCAGATGCAGCGAAGAACATTATTCGATCAAGCACAACAGCAATTGGAGCTGTGGCAATCATACGCAATGATGCTGATGCTCTTATTTGCGGGTTGGAAGGTCGTTTCTTCCGCCATCGCCAATATATAGATCAAATCATTGGTCGTCAGGAAGGCCTTACCTCTCTTCATGCAATGAGCTTGTTGATTGACCAAAAACGCGCGCTTTTCATGACCGATACCTATATTGCAGAAGACCCTGACGCCCAGCAAATCGCTGAAATGACGCGACTTGCCGCAAAAGAAATCGAACGCTTTGGTATTATTCCAAAAGCAGCGCTTTTATCAGCGTCAGACTTTGGCTCTCGCCCTATGAAAACATCAAAAATCATGCGCGAAGCTGCGGAAATATTGTTTGAAACCAATCCCGAACTGGAAGTTGATGGCGAAATGCACGGCGATAGTGCCTTGGATGAAACCATTCGCGAAAAAGTCTATCCAATGTCACGCTTGAAAGGTAAAGCAAACCTGCTCGTATTTCCCAACCTTGATGCGGCTAACATCACGATGAACGTCGCGAAAGAAGTCAATGATGGTCTTCACGTTGGCCCAATCATACTTGGTACAAAACGCCCTGCGCATATTCTTCCACCCGCTGTTACATCCCGTGGCGTGTTAAACATGACGGCATTGGCAGCGGTTCAGGCTGTTCAGCATGAAGAAGAAAGTAAATAAAGTTAATTCGTATTATTATTTAGGGATGCCAAAGCTTGCTTGGCTCCCTTAATATTTTGCTTTACAGCCTTTTCATAATGAAACTTGGTCTTTTCAATTGACTTTGATAATCCACCATAACCATTTTGATAATAATACCCCAAGTAACTATGGTCATAACCATCATCGGATAGTCTTGCAGCTTGAATAAAATAAAAAGCTGCTTTTATACGCGATTTTTTCTCGCAAGTACCTTTGTCAAAACACCAGGCCTTGAGTGAATAGGCTACTCAATAGTTTTGTGACATAGACTTAGCAATTAAACGATTAGCCAATTCGTAATTTTTCCTTACTCCTTCCCCAAGTAGATAAGCACGCGCCAAATTAGCTTGAGCTTTTTCATTACCTTGATCAGCAGCCCTCTTCCACCAGTCGGTAGCTTGTTTATTGGATTTGTATAGAAGTTCACCAGTATAGAATTTGTAAGCAATACTATTTTGATGATTGGAATTTGTTATGTTTGAATAATAATGACTCTGATAAGAAGCGGCCGCATCTTTACCTATTAGAGTTCGAACAATTTTGGGTCCAAAATTAAAATGAAATACCCAGATAAAAACAACTAAAAATGCTAATGTTGCCATGAGCAACTGCTTAAATGTTAGTACTTCTGCTCTTCTTTGAATCGATATTTGCAAAGTTCATCTCCTTGCCCAAGAGATTACCGCATGCAATTTTATATATATTTAGCAATGTCAAAATAAGTTTAATTAAAATTCGTAAATGTACATTTACAAAACTAATTAGCCATAGAAATACACAAAAGGTAATTATAAATACCATTTACAAACATAGGTCGGCTCTAATGAGAAATAACTCAATGCCACTTGAACAGCTAAATATTGCCTTTAAGTAATGTTTAACCATATTTGAAGGCTAAACTTTAACCTTGATATGCTAGATGCATATCAAGGAATTTCTGAAAGTAATAGACGTGGGTAAAATCAAACTGCCATCTGGGTTCATGCAAACAAGCGCGTGTAGCATTGCGCTGCTTGGACTGTCACTATTTATGATTTCTGCATCAACTACTGATGCTGAAGCACAATCTCGCTCGGCTCAATGTCGTGCATTGAATGCGCAGCTTGCGTCTCTTTCAAAAGGTGGATCATCAGGCGGCAATTCTGCAAAGTATCGTCAGTATGACAAGGCAGCCAAGTCACAACAGGCACAAATCAGAAAAACAAAACGCATTGCAAAGCGTGGGCGTTGTACCGGCTTTGGGCTGTTTAACAGTAAAAGCTCTCAATGTAGACGCATTGTCTCCAGTCTAAAGAAAATGGAAGCAAATTTAAGAAGCCTTCAGAGAAAACGCGCCAGTTTCGCCCCCAAACAGGGGGGTAATACGAGAAAACGAAACCAAATATTGCGCAAAATAAAACAAAAGCGCTGTAACGTTACAGAAATTCGTCAAGCAAATAAGCAACAACCAGTGAAGTCGAAAAGAAGAACGCTTCTTGAGCAGATTTTTGGTGTTAAGACTTATAACGAAAATGGGCAACGCAAGAATAGTGATAGCCAAAGCACAAACGCACGTCCTTCATTGGCATCATTAAATACATTTAGAACTTTGTGTGTGCGCAAAACCGATGGATATTATTTCCCCATTAGTTTTTCGACAGTTAAAGACCGTTTTGACAAGGATCAGCAAACTTGCCAAGCAATGTGCCCAGGCACAACTGTTGAGCTTTATCATCACAAAATGCCGACTGAAGATAGCGAAGAAATGGTCAATTACAGAACTGGCACTGCTTATGCTAAAGAACCGTTTGCCTTTGCCTACAGAAAGTCTATTGATGTAGAGCAAAAGTGCCGTTTCGCTACTGAAAATCGCGTTCAAAGCATCGAGAATGCGTCTGGTGGCGCATCGACAAAACCAAAAACAACAAATATTGGATTACCAGTATTCCGAGAAGACCCTGCTCTTGCGCCAGATGATCACGATATCAAACGCGAAAATCTAACTTTTGCAAAAGCAAAATCTTATTTAGTTGACGCCAAAGCACCCAAGACTGAGGAAAATCAGCTTGTTGCTGAAAACCGTAAGGTCAGGATAGTCGGGCCAGCGTTCTTTCCCGTCCAATAAGCGGCAACATTTTATCCAGCTCTGGACCATGTTCCATGCCTGTCAGCGCTTTACGCAATGGCATGAAAAAACCTTTACCCTTGCGGTCAGAAACCTGCTTTATCTGAGAGAGCCACTGCCCCCAAGTTTCTGTTGACCAATCCCCTTCTGGCAAGACTGATTTAGCAGTAGCAATAAAATCAGCATCTTCGGGATCAATGACTGGGGTAGCATTTTCAACCAGGTTCCACAGTTCAGCAGCTTCAGGAACTTTATCAAGGTTGTCTTTAACCGCCAGCCAGAAACTTTCGCCACCACCGACGTCCATTTTTTCAAGACGAGGTTTTACAGATTCATAACTCAACTGATGAACTATTTTCTTGTTCAAACTATCCAATTCGGTAGGTGCAAATTTGGCCGATGACTTTGTGACAGAAGTTGGATCAAATTTCGCGGCAAGCTCTTCCATCGAAGCAAGCGCTTCAACTGGCCCGGATGTTCCTGTTAGCACAGCCAAACAGGCAACGGCCATGGGCTCGTAACCCTCTTCTGCAAGCGTGTGAATAGAAAGCGATCCGAGACGCTTTGATAGCCCCTCACCGCTTTCCGTCGTCAGCAAGTTATGGTGACCACAAATTGGCGGCGTAGCACCCAACGCCTTGAATATGGCAATCTGCGCACCCGTATTCGTCACATGGTCATCACCACGAATAATGTGAGTAATGCCCAGATCGATATCATCAACAACGCTTGGAAGCGTATAGAGCCAGGAACCATCCGCACGAATGAGGACAGGGTCTGACATGGAAGCCAAGTCAACCGTCTGGCGACCACGAATGACATCATCCCAGGTTTCTTCGGTGCGTTGAGTTTCAAATGGAGTGTCTTTGTAATTAGGAAGCAGGAAACGCCAATGCGGTTTATGGCCCTCCGCCTCAAGCTCTTTGCGTTGCTCATCATCCAGCTTCAACGCAGAACGGTCATAGATTGGCGGCAGTCCACGAGCCGCCAACCGCTTGCGCTGGCGATCCAACTGATCAGGCGTTTCATAACAAGGATATAAAAGTCCAGCATCCTTTAGCTTTTGCGTTGCGGCTTCATGTTGTTCCGCGCGGTCTGACTGGCGCTCTACAATGTGAGGCTTGATACCAAGCCAATCCAGATCGCGTGCTATGCCATCAGCAAATTCCTGTTTGGAGCGCTCTTTATCCGTATCATCATAACGAAGTACAAATTCACCATCATTCTGCATGGCAAAAAGCCAGTTGATTAATGCAGGACGTGCATTGCCAAGGTGAATGTTTCCAGTTGGGGATGGTGCAAAGCGAACTCTGACAGTCATTTTATAAATTCCAATAAGTTTAAGAATCAGCCAGACGTCTGGCAGTTATTTTCCGCGATACAAACAGCATTATCACACTCGCCGCAAGGCAATAAATTCCCATGGTTAAAATTTGAAGCGGATATGAAACACCAATATCAATCAAATACCCTGTTAGCCCAGGGCCTATGGCCGTTCCAAAAACCATCATGGCAATGATGATGGAGCGAACCGCGCCTAGATATTTAGGTCCGTAAATCTCTGGCCAGAGCGCCCCAAATAGTGTCGATGAAAACCCGTAAGACACGCCCAACAATCCCATAAAGATGTAACTACCCGAAACACTTTCTAAGGCCCACATCGCAGTGCAAGCTGCAGCAAGCGGCAATAGAAAATATGGCAACATGGCAGTCGCTGAAAAACGATCTACCAAATGTCCTGCAATAAGCGCAAACATAAACGTCAGAAATGCCATAAAAGAAAAGGAGATAGAAAATTCAAGCTTGTTCCAGCCTCGTAATTCCAGCAAATAATCCTGATGAAAAAATAAGGTTGTTCCAATAAATGAAGGTGCCAGAACCGCAATCAACATTGCCCAGAAATAACCATCCCTAAGCACCTCTGCCCTTGTCCAGTTTTTAACCTTGGACTGAGCAGACAAGGTTACTTCGGCATCACTGGGAACACGTTCGACTTTCATCAGGAAATAGATAGCAGGCAAAGCAACAAACAATAAAAACGCTGCGGACAAAGACCACGTTTCACGCCATGTAAAAACCAGAAGAGCTGCAGAATAAATAATCGGTAAAAATGCCTCGCCTGCCTGATGACCAACAACCGAAATAGAAACAGCGCGCCCCCTTTGTGTTGAATACCACTTACCCATGGCGGTCATTGAAGTATGGGTCATCATTCCCTGCCCGAAAAGACGCAACAGATACAAGATTAAAACCAGCAATATGATTGAATGCGAATAGCCCATGGCAACCGACGCAAAGGCAAGTGCTGGTATGATAATCAATACCGTTTTTGCAACCGTTATATGATCAACAATTTTGCCCAAGAACGGTAAAGTCAGCGCACTGCCCAGCGTTGCAAACATGTAGGTTAGGCCAAACTCCCCATTGGAAAGCCCGTATTCTTCGCGAATAGCACCGCCAGAAAGAGAAATGAAAAAAGTCTGCCCGAAGGATGAGAAGAAAGTGAGTAAAAACCCACCCAACAACCAGCGAAAATTTTGCCTTATGAAACTAAAATAATGCATGTCTGCGCTATAACGCAAAGCATGATTTTATCAAGCATAATTAACTTTCAGGCTTACCATCAGTAATGTCATACCAATCAGGCTTATCGCCAACATAAATGTGTTTAGAAATTTCCAACCCAGATACCCCATCAATGGAGCCTGCAAGTATTGAGGTAAAATCTTCCTGGTCATGTTTCCAGAAAAGCGAAGACCCGCAAGTTCCACAAAATCCGCGCCTTGCTTCTGGTGAAGCCTTATACCACTTCAAAGCGTCACCATTGATCGTAAGATTTTTATCATCTGCAGCAGTTGCTGCAAAATATAGCCCGCTTTGTTTGCGGCATTGACTACAATGACAGGCAACGATGGGACGCATCTCACCCTGCACTTCCCAGCTTACACCACCGCAGTTACATGAACCCTTGGTAATTTTAGTCATTCAGTCCTCCAAACAAAAATGGGCACCAGAAACCCTGATGCCCATTATTCTAAATTATAAACTAAAAAGACTATGCGCTAACGGCAAGAGCTTCACTACCTGCGTCACGATCTTCCTGCAAAAGCTCTGCAATTAGGAACGCGAGTTCAAGTGATTGATTGGCATTTAAACGCGGGTCACATTGTGTGCGGTAGCGCGAACCCAAGTCATCAGCCGTTACTTCTTTTGCACCGCCGGTACACTCTGTTACGTCTTGACCGGTCATTTCAAAATGCACGCCGCCAGCGTAAGTGCCTTCAGACTTGTGAATTTCAAAGAAGCTTTTGACTTCTGAAAGCACATAATCAAATGGACGTGTCTTATATCCGCCAGCAGAAATTGTGTTGCCATGCATCGGGTCACAAGACCAAACGACTTTCTTGCCTTCACGTTCAACAGCACGAATAAGGTCAGGCAAATGATCACCTACTTTTTCATGACCGAAGCGATTAATCAGCGTAAGACGACCCGCTTCATTTTCCGGATTTAGAATATCACAAAGCTCAAGAAGGCCATCAGCAGTCATAGACGGACCACACTTGAGACCAATTGGATTTTTAATACCACGGAAAAACTCGACATGGCCATGATCAGGCTGGCGTGTGCGATCACCAATCCAAAGCATGTGACCAGACGTAGAATAATAGTCACCTGAGGTTGAGTCATTTCGCGTCAAAGCTTCTTCATAACCAAGCAACAACGCTTCATGGCTTGTGTAGAAATCAGTCTCACGCAGGCGTTGATGGTCATCTGCAGAAAATCCAATAGCTTTCATAAAACGTAGCGTCTCGCCAATACGATCTGCAAGTTGCTTATAACGTTCACCTGATGGGCTGTCAGAAACAAATCCCAATGTCCATTCGTGAACATGCTCAAGATTGGCATAACCACCCTGCGCGAACGCACGAATAAGATTTAACGTTGCAGCAGACTGACGGTAAGCCATAATCTGACGTTCCGGATCTGGCACACGAGAAGCTTCATCAAATTCCATGCCATTGATAATGTCACCACGGTAACTTGGAAGCGTTACATCATCTTTAGTCTCATGATCTGATGAACGTGGCTTGGCAAATTGACCCGCAATACGGCCAACTTTTACAATAGGCTTAGCCGCCGCATAGGTAAGCACAACTGACATCTGTAAAAACAGGCGGAAGAAATCACGAATATTGTCCGCACC
>CALHIB010000173.1 GCA_938030595.1 uncultured Rhizobiaceae group bacterium
GCCTTTTTGGCTTCGTCGATCCATTTTTTGATTTTCTGTTCGAGTTTGTCTGGTGATACGGGTTTTGACAGGTAGTCATCCATTCCTGCGTCGAAGCATCTTTCCATGTCTCCCTTGATGGCGTGTGCGGTGACGCCGATGATCGGGGTGTGATGGTTTGTGTCCTGCTCGCGTTTGCGGATTTCCTTTGTGGCTTCATGACCGTTCATTAACGGCATGGAGACATCCATGCAGATGACTTTCGGATTGTGCTTTTCGTAAAGCTCGACCGCTTCCTTGCCATTGTTGGCAATCAGGAAGTTATAACCCGCCCCTTGCAGGATTTGACGGAACACAATCTGGTTCACCTCATTGTCTTCTGCAACCAGCACATCGATCGTCTGGCTGCCATCCGTTCTTGCCGTGAAGCTGCGACTGCCGTCTTCGCGTGTTGTTGTCACGCTCTTGTCAGAGACCGTTGTCTTGACAGCAGGACGCTCTGCAATCGCCGGCGTTGAAGTTTGAGTTGAAGGCCTTGCCTTTGCCTTTGCCGTTGTCTGTGTTGAAGCTTGTGTTGATGTTGAGAGTGCTGCTGCATGCGGGTCTGCCAGTGCAGGCACTTCATCCATGTTAAGCGATGGTGCAGACACCTGTTGTGGCTCCGGCGCAGCAGCGCTTGCAATTGGCTCTTCATGTTCCACGTTTTGCAATCCACCTTGTGCATCACGCAGGCCTGTTTGTGTCACCTGCTTGTTGCCAATCGCGCGCACCATGGCAACGCCCTCGCGGGTGTCATTGCTTTCATCACGCGCCTCCTGTAGCACGCGTATAATCGTCTCAAGCAGCAGCGAGGAACGCGCAGGCTTGACCAAATGCCCCTGAATGCCAAGCGAAGAGAAGTTCTGCCCGTCTTCTGTCTGGTCAACAGACGTCAACATGATGACCGGCGTCTTGTTAAGCTGTGCATCAGAACGAATGGCCTGTGCCACCTCGCCCCCGTTCATCTGCGGCATGTGATAATCCAGAATGACACAATCAAGCTCAATGCCCTGTTGTGCCATGGCGCGCATGACCGCCAGCCCTTCAGGGCCGGAGGCGGCTGCTGCACTGTCAAACTTCCAGGCCTGCATGTTCTCAAGCAGGATGGAGCGGTTGACCAGATTGTCATCAATGATCAGAACACGTGCACCGCTCACATCAACGGGTACATGTTTCTTGCGGGTCGGGTTGCCGTGTACCGGAAGCGTAATCTCAAACCAGAAGGTAGACCCTTCACCCAGTTCAGACGTCACACCAATGTCACCGCCCATCAGTTCAACAAGCGAAGACGATATGGCAAGGCCAAGGCCGGTGCCTTCGTGCTTGCGGGTGGCGCTTTCATCGACTTGGGAGAACTTCTCAAACACACGGTCTGCCTTTTCCTGCGGGATGCCAATACCAGTATCTTCAATGGCTATTCTGAGCTTGGCATTGCCTGCTTCAACCTCGCCGCTGACATCGATAAACACATGGCCTTCTTCGGTAAACTTCACCGCATTGCCCATGAGGTTTGTGACAATCTGGCGAATGCGTCCGACATCACCGACAAACATTTCCGGCAGCATCGGGTCAATGCGCACGACCAGTTCAAGGTCTTTTTCAGCCACCTTGGAAGACACAAGCGTTGCCACATCCTCAATCGCTTCACCAATTTTAAACGGAGCCGGGTCAAGCTCCATCTGGCCTGCATCAATCTTCGAGAAGTCCAGAATGTCATTGATAATCGTCAAAAGTGCAGAACCGGACTTTACAATGATATCCGCAAACGTCTTCTGCTTTTGGTCAAGCTCAGTCTTGATCAACAACTCGGCCATCCCCATGACACCATTCATCGGCGTGCGTATCTCATGAGACATATTAGCCAAAAACTCAGACTTCGCACGATCCGCGAGTTGTACTCTTTCATTCGCAATGCGAAGGTTGTCCAATTGTCGTAAGATCATTTTTTCCATCGGCAAGAAAATAAACAGACCAACAGCAAGCAGCATGATTAAACCAGCAGCAACAAATGCAATAGTAATTGTTTTCAATGCCGCTGATGCATCCATCAACTTATCTGAAACAAACGAAATCTGCGCGTTATCAAATTGTCCAATAAGCAAGCTGTGTACACTCGTGATACGACTTGCAGCGTCCATGTAAGGGGCTGAATAATCAATCGTACGTTGCTGATTTTTAACATCAATGAAATACGGGCGACGCTCAGGGAGATGAATATCTGTCAAGCGTTGAACTTCATTCACCCTCCCAATAAGATCAGCATACATCCAAAATGGGTCACCATTGAATGATGTAATATCTTCAAATTCGGATCTTATCTCTTCTCTTAGATCGCTGTAGGCCTGTTTTGTATTATTAAGATTAACAAAAAGATCTTTGTGGTGAAGTTCTAGAAAATCCAATGTTGTGTTAAGATTGTTGCCTATATTTGGATTTTGCAACCGCTCGGAGGCGAGCGCAACCTGCTCAACCGTTTCGTTTAGATGAGATAATTTTCGATTAAGCTCATTAAGACGATATATGTCCCTATTGTTACTGTTGAATGCAAAGATAAAAACTGCACCAAGGCTGCCTATCAATAAAAGACTCAATAGATATCGTATTCTTACGCTGAACAAACTATTCCTAAACATAATACCCCAAAACGTTGTCATAGCCCGATACAGAGCTGCCCAGATTTCAGGATAAGTGGAGAAAGGTAAGAAAAGGTTAACCCTAATGAAATCTTACTTGACGATCGTAAGCTTCTCAGCAGCTCTGGTAATCGCGGTATATAACCAGCGGTCACGATGCTCTCTGAACGCGTAGCTTTCATCAAAAAGATAAACATTTTCCCATTGCGAACCCTGCGCCTTGTGTACAGTCAGAGCGTAACCGTAATCAAAATCATCATGCCGTCTTTTTATCTGCCATGGCACTTCTTTTTCCGGTTCTTCGAACGCAGCCTTGAGCAATTTGACCTTTGCAGAGTGACGGTCAACGCCTTCATCTTCTGTGCGGATCAGAATATTCATCGCAGGCTTGACCGTGCGCGCCGCACTGGTCACCTGCCAAAGGGAGCCGTTGAGCAATCCTTTTTTGGGATCATTACGAAGACATACAAGCTTATCACCCGCAGCAGGCAATGGTCCTTCAAAGCCCTTTAAATCCCGTAAGCGTTGATTATAAATCCTGCGTGTTTTATTGGTTCCGACCAGCACTTGATCAGCCGCAAGCACATCATCCGTATTCACGTCACGTTTGGCAATAACCTTCGCCGCATCGCCATAATCGCCAATCATCACCTGATTGCCTTCACGCACCTGGCGGGCAAGTTCAATAATCGGATTATCACGCGCTTGGCGGTGGATTTCTTCAAGTAAAATATCAGGCTCATGTTCAGTGAAGAACCCGCCGCCACTGACAGGAGGAAGCTGGCCCGGATCTCCCAAGACCAAAACAGGCGTACCAAACGACAAAAGATCCCGCCCCAAATCTTCATCCACCATCGAACATTCATCAATGATAATCAGATCAGCTTTTGAAAGTGGGCTTTGCCGGTTTAGCGAGAAAGTCGGCAAAACTTCTTTTCTACCAGTCTCTTCATCCTCAACCACATCTTCGCCTTTTGGACGGTAAATCAATGAGTGAATGGTTGAAGCTTTGGACGCGCCACGAGAACGAAGCACTTGAGCAGCTTTTCCTGTAAAAGCCGCAAACAACACGTCACCATCGACATCTTCCGCCAGATGCCGTGCAAGAGTTGTCTTGCCAGTGCCTGCATAACCAAAGAGCCTGAAAACCTGCCTGTCGCCCGCCTTTAGCCATCGACTTGCCGCCATAAGCGCATCATCTTGTTGAGGTGAAAATTCCATCTAAAACTAATGCCACGATTCTGAAATATACAAAAGGGAATTTACTTGAGCATTGGCCACAAGCTGGCGATGAGCAGCAGCGCCATTGTAATATTAAAAATACGCAAGCGCTTGGAATCAGACAACCACTCACGCAAGGCAACGCCAAATCCGCACCAGACAGAAACACTTGGAAAATTAATCACAACAAACGCAAAGGTCACGATGAATACACTCGTCGTAAAATCGGGCTGCCCCGTGTATGCAGTCATCGCATAAATCGCCATTACCCAAGCTTTTGGATTGACCCATTGAAAAAGTGAGGCAGCCATAAACGTCATCGGCTTACCCACGCTTTCACCCGTTTCAACTTTTCCTGAATTCGCAATCTTCCATGCAAGATAAATGAGGTATACTCCGCCTATAACTTTCAGAACCAATTCCATAATAGGAAACTGTTCAAACACTTCACGAAGACCAAAGCCTACCCCCAGCAAAAGCAGACCGAACCCGAAAGCGATCCCGAACATATGCGGAATGGTTTTCCTAAAGCCGAAGTTCACACCAGAAGTTAGCAGCATGATATTGTTTGGCCCGGGCGTAATCGACGAGGCAAATGAAAATAACAGCAAGGCAAGAAAAACATCTAAGGGCATAACACTCTCCAATACGTCAATAATGCTGACCTATTAGTAAACAACTGTCAACCGCTCTTTTATTGAGACGCCAAAATGCTTATATCGTAAAATATGAAAAGACGTAGTTTATTAAAATCACTAGGCGCTCTTGGTTTAATGCCAATGGTGCCCACCCTTCCCGCCTCGGCCATTACAAGCAGCACGCCTGCAGCAGCGGTTACTTCCGCGCATCATTATAAATGGGCAGAAATGATTGTGCGTGCGCACAATAAAATCAGCCCTGGCATGTTGGAGCGTCTACTAAAAGTAGATACCGCAACCGCATCTGCACTCAAATCGCAACTACTGGAAAAAGGCGTCATCAGCGCTCAAGCCAATTCATTCGGCATTCATTCAGCGGTAAAACCACTGTATGAAGGCGCCTTCGTAAAACCAAGTTCGCAGATAAAAAACGGCTTGAAAAAAGCCAACGAGACGCTTGATAAAATGATGGACGAAGAAGAAACAGTTCCAGAAAATGAATCTAATATCAGTGACTTGCAAGAAGAAATGGATTCAAATGAAGAGCTGACGCTGGAAGACAATCAAGAAGAAGTCTTAGAAGAAACCATACAGAAAGCTTGAATTTGCGCACTCTCCGCTTAAGTTAAATGACAAACAAGGCAAAGAGACAATTCATGCAAGATTATACAGCGGAACTTCAAAACAAAGTAGCCATCATCACAGGTGCCAGCAAGGGCATAGGTGCGGCAACAGCAAAACGAATGGCCGAACTTGGCATCAAGGTTGTGCTTACCGCGCGCTCGGAAAATGCAATTAAAGAACTTGCAGATGAAATCAATTCTGAAGGCGGAGACGCCATCGCCATTGCTTGTGATGTTGCCGATTACAATCAGGTCAACAGTGCCATTGCACAAACCATTATGAAGTTCGGCAAGATCGATATTGTTGTCAACAATGCAGGGCTTATAGACCCGATTGGCCGGATCACAGACATTGCACCAAGCGACTGGGGCAAGGTGATCGATGTTAATGTCAAAGGCATATTCAACATGCTCCACGCAGCCCTGCCCGGTATGGAGGCAAGAGGCGAAGGCACGATCATCAACATTTCATCAGGTGCAGCCTACGGCGCCATGGAAGGTTGGAGCCACTATTGTTCATCAAAGGCAGCAGCTCTCATGCTAACGAAAGCAACGCACAAGGAATACGCCAACAAAGGCATTCGCGCAGTAGGTCTTTCGCCTGGAACCGTAGCAACAGACATGCAAGTCAACATCAAAGCCTCGGGCATCAACCCGGTTTCAAACCTTGAAGTATCAGATCACATCCCACCAGAATGGGTAGCGCAAGCAATAAGCTGGTTGGCCACAGAAGATGCGAAAGAGTTTGATGGCGATGATGTGAGTTTACGGGATGAAGCTATACGCAAGCGCTGTGGACTGGTTTAAATATCAATTACTACAAGCCCCTGATTCATCATCTACTTCGCAGGCGCGTTTGTAGTATTCTTTTGCCTTTGCTTCATCGATTTCACGCCCTTCACCATATTCATGACTTGATCCCACCATATAGCAGCCCCAAGCATCTTTCTCGTCACACATTTTCTCAAAACTGGCGTTGAGACACATATAGGTTTCAGCTTCATCTCTAGTGAAAAACGGATCATCATCCTCCAACGCATTGCGAATGCCTGCGCCCCGGTTCGTGCAACTTAAAGGCCAGCCTGTAGCACATGCTTGGGCATACATCATTTTTCCATAGCGATCACCAATCTCGGATTGATTGTCCTCAAGCACATAAGCAAGATCATGACAGACAACCCCATTTCGCTCGTCAATACATTGCTTTAGACAACCTGCCGGATCGTTGGCACATTGATCTTCATAACTGTCATTGATGCTTAAATGATCTTTGTATGATTTATGTTTTTGAAAAATATCCAAAGGACAGGCGTTATAGCTTACTTGAACTTCCTTGTTTTCTTCCAGCAATTTCAGGAACTCTGGCAAGCCATTTTTGTTTAGCTTAAATTCGACGTCTGGTTCTGCAGCAAAATCAAGTTCGCCATTTTCTGACATCTCATCGATAACCTCTTCAACAAACTCTGAGGTTTCTTCAGCGCTCATGCCTGTAGCTTGCTTATCCTCTTCTTCAGAAGAGCAGCCTATGAGAACCAAACAGACGAACAAAGACATGAACAATTTTGCAGGATATAACTTTATACATAAATTCATGTCACAAGCTCCACTTAAATTATATCTACCCAACTACCCAAGTCTTATAATCTCTAGGCACACTACTACTCGCCTCTGCCCAAGGTGACGCCCCTGCTCTTTTCTGATGAAACTCAAATGCAGCTTCATCGACAAAAGCTTCCGAAACCAAGAACCGTCCTTTAACTTTCGAACAGGCATCAACGTTAAAGAAAATACAGCCAGCCTCCTCACGCGTCAAATGAATGTGGTCTTTCAAAGCCTCGCTCACCTGAGCAATACGCTCAGTAGGCACATCGATATGACCTTCCAGCCTGAATGCGCCTTTCGGCAAATCAGACATTACATGCCGTCCTTGCCACGGCTTACTGCAACGACACCGGTGCGGCAGACTTCAACTAACCCAAGCGGCTCCATGATGGCGATGAATTGTTCTATCTTGGAAATTCGTCCCGTAATCTCAAATGTGAAATGTTCTGTTGAAGCGTCGATTACCTGAGCACGGAAAGCTTCAGCAAGGCGCATGGCTTCAACACGGTTTTCACCAAGGCCAGCAACTTTTACCATGGCAAGCTCACGCTCGATTGGCTTTTCGTGACCATTGAGTTCAGCGTTTAATGTGAGATCAACCACGCGGTGCACCGGCACCATGCGCTCGAGTTGTTTTTTGATTTGGTCAAGCACTTGTAGGGTGCCAGATGAAACAACCGTGATGCGGGAGACTTTATTATCGTGACTCGTTTCAGAAACCGTCAGGCTCTCGATGTTATAGCCACGACCTGAGAAAAGACCGATCACGCGCGCCAGCACACCAGGCTCATTATCCACGATAACGGCCAGCACGTGCGTGCGCGGAATCTCTTTATTCTCAACGATGAAATAGGCTGAGCCAGTAGCTTGTTGTGCGTTCATAATGTTTGTTCCACTGATTTTTTAATCGGTTGTTGTTTCGTTTTAATTCGTGCAATGGCAACGCCAGCGAGTATGATCAATAAGGCGACCAAAGCATTGGACGGCAGACTTTCATTGAGTAAGGCAATTGCCCATAAGACACCAAAGACAGGCACCAGAAAATTGATCTGGCTCAAGAACCCGGCGCCCTGACGGTCTATAATGGCTAGAAGCATCAACATGCCCAATCCGGTGGGGAAAACGCCTAAGAGAAACATCATTCCCCAAGAAGTCGTTGAAATGGATAGCGTCCAAGGCGCATCAAGGTATAAAACTATTGGTACCAATAAGAGTACAGCAACAAGATAAATACCCGAAGAAACAGCATATCTAGGTAAATCGGTCAGATACTTGGAAATGATTGCATGCACTGCATAAGAGCAGGCAGCCAACATTATCGCGTACGCACGTAAAGTTTCATCGCCAAAAGCTGTGAGCTTGTCAAAACCAATCAGAACTGCAACACCGACCAGACCAAGGAAAAATCCAATAATCTTGAAGATGTTCAATTTCTCATCATTGGTAAAAAAGTGAGCAAGCACCAAGGTAATCAAAGGCATAACAGCCATTAAGATTGCAGTTAACCCGGCATCAACACGTCCTTGCCCCCAAGAAATCAGAAAGAATGGCAAGGCTGAACCTGTTAAAGCAGCAAGCGTAATAATTTTCCAGTGCGGAAAGAGTGAGCGCAGGTTTTGCCCTACTACCAACATCACAAGAAACAGCACTGCACCCCCAATCGCAACGCGGATCAGCGCAATCGTGGCAGGCGGCACATCAACCACAGCTATTTTTGTCATCATGAATGAAGCACCAAACATGGCCGCCAAAGAAACCAGCAAGACATAATCTGTAAAAAGCGAGTTTGACTTGCTCATTCCCGCCCCTCATCAGGCATATAAAAACGCGTATCAAGCGTTTCACCTTCTTCATAATGCGGCAAGAACCACGGTTCTTGAAATGCCTCATCTTTCCAGGCAAGAAATGCAGGATGGTTTAGCATCGCTTTGAGATAAGGCGTCATGCTGTCATTTACATCAAGTTGATACGTATCAATCCGTGTGACCACAGGCATGAACATGGCATCTGCTGCACAAAATTCTCCGTAAAGAAAATCACCACCAGCACCAAAATGCGACCGTGCTTCATGCCAAAGTTCATCCAGACGTGCGAGATCAAACGTAACCGCTTCTCCCCTGTCTTTAGGTTTAAAGCTGGCGGTTAGGTTCATCGGGCACGAAGAACGCAACCCCATAAAACTTGCATGCATCTCGCTTGAGGCAGCTCTTGCATGAGCGCGTGCAGCAAGGTCTTTTGGCCAAATATTTTTTTCAGGAAATCTGTCAGCAACATATTCCATAATCGCAAGACTTTCCCAAACCGTAATATCACCATCTTGAATAACAGGCACTTTACCGGTTGGGCCAAAGGCATACATGTTGGCAGTCGTATCTTCTTTATACATCGCGATAACAGTTTCCTCGAAAGGAATATCAAAAGCGCGCAACAACATGCCCGCGCGAAGCGACCATGAAGAATAGAGTTTATTACCAACAGCCAGTTTCATAATGTGTAACCTTATACGCTCAGATTAAACGAGTGACTTGCCTTTTTCATCAATAGCCTTGCCAACCACTTCGTCGGTTGCCTCATCGGGTAAGAGCATTTCATTATGCGCCTTGCCTGATGGGATCATCGGGAAACAATTTGCAAGATTTGCAACACGGCAATCAAAGATAACCGGACGCTCTTCATCAATCATCGCCTGAATAGCGTCATCCAGCTCGTCAGGCTTGTGACACTGCATACCAACCGCGCCATAAGCCTCTGCCAGTTTCACAAAATCAGGCATGGCTTCTGTGTAAGAATTAGACAGACGGTTACCGTGCAACAATTGTTGCCACTGGCGAACCATGCCCATGTATTGATTGTTCAGGATAAAAATCTTGATCGGCGCACCGTACTGGATTGCTGCAGACATCTCCTGAATACACATCTGAATAGATGCATCACCCGCAATATCAATCACAAGCGCATCGGGATGCGCCATCTGCACCCCAAGCGCTGCCGGAAGGCCATAGCCCATGGTACCCAGACCACCTGAAGTCATCCAGCGATTTGGGTCTTCAAAATGATAATATTGCGCTGCCCACATTTGGTGCTGACCAACTTCTGTCGTGATGTATGTCTTGCGATCCTTGGTCAGTTCATAAAGACGCTCAATCGCATATTGCGGCATGATCACATCTTTGTTTTCTTTATACCCCAAAGAGTTTCGAGCGCGCCATGTATCAATTTGCTCCCACCAAGGCTTTAGGTCTTTTTCTGTCGGCTTGGTCTCAGCCGCACGCCACAAGCGAACCATATCCTCAAGAACGTTTTCACAATCACCGATGATCGGCACATCAACGTGTACATTTTTACCGATTGAAGACGGGTCAATATCGATATGAATTTTCTTTGAATTGGGTGAAAACGCGTCCAAACGACCGGTAATACGGTCATCAAACCGCGCACCAACACAAAGCATGACATCACAATCATGCATCACCATGTTTGCTTCATAGGTACCGTGCATGCCCAACATGCCAAGCCAATTATCGCCACTGGCCGGATAAGCACCCAAGCCCATCAAGGTTGAAGTAATCGGGAAATTCGTCAACTCCACCAATTCACGAAGCAAGCGACTTGCTTCATCACCAGAGTTAATCACGCCGCCACCTGAGTAAATAACAGGCTTTTTAGCTGTTGCCATCAACGCTATAGCAGCCTCAATTTGCTCAATATTACCAGACACTTTTGGCGCATAACCGGAAAGGTCAGCTTCTTCTGGCGGGAAATATGTACCAGTAGCAAATTGAACATCTTTTGGAATGTCAATCAAAACAGGGCCTGGTCGCCCATTTTGGGCAACATGAAAAGCTTCATGCAGAACCTGCGGAAGTTCGGCAACTGTACGAACCAACCAATTATGTTTTGTACAAGGACGTGTAATCCCAACCGTATCTGCTTCCTGAAACGCGTCAGAACCAATGAGAGGCGTTGGCACCTGTCCGGTAATGCAAAGAAGCGGAATTGAATCCATCAAGGCATCTTGCAGCGGCGTCACCGCATTCGTGGCACCTGGCCCTGATGTTACGAGCAAACAACCAATCTTACCCGTCGAACGTGCATATCCTTCTGCTGCATGACCCGCACCCTGCTCGTGCCTTACAAGCACATGATGAACGTCCTCTTGCTGAAAAATCTCATCATAGATCGGAAGGACTGCGCCGCCCGGATACCCAAATAGTGTATCAACACCATTATCCTTTAGGGCTTGAACCACCATCTCAGCGCCAGTCATTTCTAGTTTCTTAGTCATTATTTCTCTCGAATATTTTTGCTTATGTTCATTTACAGGTTTCAGGGCATAAAAAAAGCCCCCTTTGGGAGCTGTTGTCGGCGTATACGCTGCTTTCGCGATGGTTTACAAAACCATCCCGCGTATACGCACCATCACCACCACGAGTTTTTGCAACATTTTCGTTACCCTCATTAAATTACCCATGAACCTTAACACGAGATGAGATTTCGTCAACCAACAAAATCTCATCTTATGTATTCAGCAAAAGCTAATTAGCACCTATCAGGTAGGACCATACGGATCGTAAACCATCACGGGTGGGAAATTTAGACTACAATCATTAAAAGTAGGACTGATTGGTGGCGGACCACCTACGATTGCGTTTTCATTTTGTGATGACGAAATGCCTGCTGTTGGAGTTAAAGGAACACCAACTACTGGAGTTAAAGGCATCCCACCCATTGGCGGTAAAGGCCTCATCATAGGTCTTGCTCTTCTTGGTCTAAAGCTGGAACTCTCTGCGTTATTTAAACAAGTTCCAATAGCAGCAGAGTTATCATTCAAACGGTTCTTGGGATCATCCTCACGATGTCTTTGTTTCAAGGATTTTGCGCTATTACCGAAGTACAAGCGAATACCACCGCCAACGTAAGTTGTATCATCTTCACCGAAGCTTGCATCAACAAATAACGAAGGAGCAAATCCTGTATCGGTCTCTTTCATTAACTCGGCACCAACAGCAAACTGAGTGTTGTCGATATTATGCATTACGCCAAAATCCAGTCTGAAGTTATCCTCTGGATAATAGGCCAAAATAGCTTCACCTGCGAAGAAATCATCATCACCAAAATCGGTATCAATATTGTCCACGCCAGCAAGAAGTTCCAATGTGAAATCATCTTTATAAATTTCAGCTTCGACAGAAATATTGTAACTATCTATGACATCACCATATTCTTTATAATGTCCATAAACACCCAACAAGCCAACACTTGGATCACGCCAGAATAAGTGAGCGCCTACACCACTGAAATCAAGGTCTACATCATTTTCATCGGCAGAACCATAAATACCATCAATCTGAAATCCAAACCTGTCACCTATCGGCGCGGAAACAGAGCCCTCTATGAAAAAACCATCCTGATCGTTGTTGGGTGTTATACCCGCAAACGGAAGCACAATATCATTAAAGTCATACGAAGCGTAACCAAGGGAAACTTTGGCATTTAAACCGTCAACTGCACGCCCAGACGAGCGCTCTTCAAAAGCGTCATTTGAAATACTGTCTGCTGCAAAAGATGATGTAGAAAAAACAGCGGTTGAAATCATCAAACCGGATAAGAGTGTGCGATACATTTAGCTAACTTTCAAAACGCCCCTGTTAAGATTTTATTAATAAACAAAGAGTCGCATCAAATTGCAACCACATTTTAGCCTTGTTTGCATTTTTGGTTAAGAAAATTCACATTACGCAACGTTAGGCAACGCTTTGTTTCAATAGCCTTTTTCAAGATTATTACAGTAAATAATGCTAAATCCACGGTTAAAATCACATTGCCACATTTATTAAAGTGTACAGTCACATTTTTGTGAATTAGCGTGCTTGAATAGATAAAAAGCCTATTCAATACTTGCCCCAGCCCTCACCAAACGAATTATTAAACCAAGTGCTCTGTCGCTTGGCATATTGTCTGGTTGCAGCTTTTGCTTTTTCAATTGCTTCATCCAAACTCATTTCACCAGCCAAATGCGCTGCAAGTTGGGGAACACCGATAGCTTTCATGACAGATGCTGTTTGTGGTAAACTTTTTGCCATCAAGCTTTCAATCTCTTGAAGAGCTCCCTCCTCTACCATCATGTCAAACCGCATATTGATACGCTCATGAATTTGGTCTCTTGGCGGCATGACAAGAAACTTCTTCACGCTAACCGTTTCAGCAATGAGCGGCACACCTTTCTCAGCCTGCCAATCAACAATGGACTTTCCTGTCGATTGATAAACTTCAAGCGCGCGCGTGATGCGTTGACGGTCGCTCGGGCGTAATTCCCTTGCCGCTTTTTCATCCAGCATCTTATAAAGATCTTCCGAAGACACATCATCCATCGAACGTAGTTTGTTTCTGATTTCAGGATCAATATCAGGCATGGGTGATATGCCATCCAAAAGAACATTAAAATACTGTCCAGTACCGCCGACAAAAATCATTTTACGCTTTTCACTGATAAAACGTTCATAAAGCGGACGAACATCTTCCAACCAATGCGCCACAGAATAAGGCTCTGCACCACTGCGATGACCAAACAAATGGTGGGGAGCTTGCGCGATCTCCTCTTCCGATGGGCGAGCAGAAATAATGCGCAAATCCTCATAGACTTGCATGGAGTCTGCATTCAAAATCACAGCATCATTTTCCTGCGCAAGTTTAATGCTGGCGGAAGTTTTGCCACTTGCCGTAGGCCCTGCAATCAGAATAATGTCTTCATCAAGTTTCATGCCTGCCATTTAACAAACATGAGCATCTAATACCATGCCTGATTTTCACCTGGAAACAGAAAGATTAATTATCCGAAACTGGACAGAAGAAGACCGCGAGCTTTTTCATCTGATTAACTCGGATGAAAAAGTCATGGAGTTCTTTCCATTTCGCAGAACCCGCGAAGCTTCTGACAAAATGATGAATGACTTAAAAACAGGTATTCAAAGAGAAGGCTATGGTTTTACCGCGTTGGAACTTAAAAAGACAGGTGAATGCATAGGATTTTGTGGCTTGGCCAATGCGCATTTTGAAGATGGTCTTGAAGATGCAGGCGTTGAGATCGGCTGGCGTCTAGCGCCTCAATTCTGGGGTAAGGGCTATGTCACAGAAGCCTCACTTAAATTACTAGACTTTGGCTTCAACACCTTGGGCTTGGATGAAATTATTTCATTCGCAGTCAAAGACAATCAAAATTCATTTGCCGTTATGGAGCGCATTGGGATGAAGAGAGTACCCTCAAGAGATTTCTACCATCCTCTCGTGCCAAACACGCATCCTCACCTAAAACCGCATTTATTTTATTCTCTCCAAAACCCAAATAAAAAGGGCGGATAAACCGCCCTCTTCCAAATTCATTTTGTTGAACCTTACTCAATCACAACTACAACAAAACGAATGTCGCCTGTCGGTGAAGCTACCATAAGTAATGCGTTTTTACGTCCTTGATCTTTCAAGTCAGCGAGTTGTTTTTCAGCATCAGTCAGGGTTTCAACAGGCTCTTGTCCGATTTGAACAATAATTTCACCTTTTTGAATACCTTTATCCTGAGCAGCAGAACCACTATCAACTTCTGTTATGAGTAGCCCTTTGAGATCCTTGCCAATTTTGCCTTCTTCACGCACTTTGTCATTTAACTCGGAAAGCTGCATGCCGAGAAGGCTTTTTGTTGCAAGCTCTTCTTCTTCAGCCTTGCCTGTAGAAAGCGAAGCAAGTTTCTTTTCACCATCTTCAAGACGCCCAAGCGTGACGCCAATGGTTTGTTTTTTGCCTTTACGCAAAACAAGCACATCAACTTCCTTTTCAACGGCAGTGTCTGCAACAATGATTGGAAGATCGCGCATTTCTTCGACCGTTTTGCCATCGAACTCAAGAATAATATCGCCTGATAGAACACCACTTTTTTCTGCAGGGCCGTCTTTAACAACACCACTTACAAGCGCACCAGATGCCTTATCAAGGCCAAGGCTTTCAGCAATTTCATCAGTCACAGTCTGAATTTGAACACCCAGCCAGCCACGTCGTGTTTCGCCAAACTCTACAAGCTGGTCGACAACTTTCGTTGCAAGATTTGCTGGAATTGAGAAGCCAATACCGATTGAACCACCTGATGGTGAAATAATAGCTGTGTTAATACCCACAACTTCACCCGCCATATTAAACAATGGCCCGCCAGAGTTACCTCGGTTAATGGAGGCATCGGTTTGGATAAAGTTATCATATGGTCCAGAACTAATGTCACGACCAACAGCAGAAACAATACCGAGTGTCACCGTACCCCCAAGGCCGAACGGATTACCGATCGCCATTACCCAGTCGCCAATGCGAGCTTTATCAGAATTACCAAAAGATACAGCTGTCAGTGGCGTTTCCGGTTTCACGCGTAATACTGCGATATCCGTTTTGGGGTCAGTTCCTACAAGCTCCGCATCAAGTTTTGAGCCATCGCTAAAATTAACCGTGATTTCATCAGCATCCGCAATTACGTGGTTATTGGTAATGATGATACCACTTGCATCCAAAACAAAACCAGATCCTAATGAACTGCGTGTTTTAGGTGAACCACGACGATTACCATTCTCACCTTCTTCACCACGTGGGAACAAATCATCAAAAAACTCCTGGAAAGGAGAGCCGTCTGGAACCTGCGGGATCGGCAAATTTTTGCGTCCACCGCGATCAGCAACTTTTTGCGAAGTAGAAATATTTACAACAGAAGACATCAAACCTTCAGCAAGGTCTGCAACAGAAGCTGGGCCCTGCGCATGCACGTAGCTTGTCGAAGGCGATGTAATTGAAGGCGCTGCAACAAGCGCAGTTGCAAGTGCAAAGACTGCAGGAAGCTTGAGTGCTGATTTAAAAATGTTTCTAGAGATCATAAAGACCCTCCGCTAATTGTTCGGGTTAATGGCAACCCGCTAAAAATTTCACCCTACTTTTACCACTAAAACAGACATTTGTATGAAAAATATAGTCAAAATCACGCAGTCTTGTAGGGGTTGTTATTGAAAGAACGCAGGTCCCGTAGGAAAGGTTGCAGTGTTTTATCCTTTGACCGCCCAAACAATGATGACACCGATAATAAGTGCAAACAATCCCATTGTTCTAATATTGGTATCAGGAAGTTTGGTAATATCTTCAACCATTTTACGCATGGCGTTGGGAAATGCCGCGTATAGCAGGCCTTCAATCACGAATACCAAACCAATTCCTACAATCAGGTCAGACATAACATCTGACCTGATTAGGGTCTGGATTCAATTGCTTATTGCCCGTCAGTTGCTTTTGGCGCACCGTTTGGATCCTGAAAATAACGGAAGAATACGGAGTCAGGTGACAATACCATCGTCGTACCGGTTTCTTTCAGTGCTTCGCTATAAGCGCTCATTGAACGATAAAATTCAAAGAACTCGGCATCACGACCAAAGGCATCTGCAAAGATACCATTTCGTTCGCCCTCACCTTCACCACGAAGAATTTCAGCATCACGTTGAGCTTCGGCTTTGATCTCAATGACCTGACGATCAGCACGCGCCTTAATACGTCGAGCCGCTTCCTGGCCGCGAGCACGAAGACGTTCGGCAACAGCCAGACGCTCCGCATTCATTCGAGCAAAGGTTTGGTCTGAAACTTCAGCGGTCAAATCCGTACGACGAATACGCACATCTTCAATCGTCAAACCCAATGATGTTGCATCAGGTCGAAGTTGATTACGCACTTCACGCATCATTTCCAGACGTTCTTCCGATAGCGCTGATTCAAAACCACGTAGCGAGTAAACACCACGAAGCGCTGAGTCAAAACGTGTTCTCAAGCGTTGTTCAGCCAATTCAAGACTACCTGAAACCTGACTTCTAAAGCGACGCGCATCAGAAATACGGTAAGTCAAGAAAGCATCCACTTCATAGAATTTACCGTCTGAAACCTGAACGCGCATGTCGTCCAGATCATAGCGAAGTAGACGGTCTTCAATGATTTGAACACTATCTAGCCCGGCAAATGTCAAAGGTGCCTTGAAATACAAGCCAGGTTCAGTTTTTACACTTTGAATTTCTCCAAATCGTAAAATAATTGCCTGTTGACGCTCATTCAAAACAAACAATGAATTGAATAAAACATATAAGCCCAGCGCTAATGCAACCAGAATAAATGGCATACGATTACTCATTAGTTTGCTCCCTGTGTGCTAGTTGCTGGTGCAGGTGTTCTGCGTTTGTTGATTTCTGGCAACGGAAGGTACGGCACGACGCCTTGTCCCTGGCCTTGTTCAACAATCACCTTGTTTGCATCACCCAATACTTTTTCCATGGTTTCAAGGAACAAGCGTTTGCGGGTAACTTCAGGTGCTTTAGCATACTCATCATAAACTGAGATAAAGCGCTGTGCTTCACCTTTCGCTTCTTCAACAACACGGCTCTTGTATGCTGCAGCATCTTCCAGAATTTGAGCAGCTTCACCGCGTGCAGCACCCAAAACCCTGTTTGAATAGCGATTAGCCTCTTCGATGAACTGGTCTTCATTTTGTTCAGCACGCTGAACTTCATCAAATGAGTCAGCCACTTCGCGAGGCGGCGCAACATCTTCCAGCTTCAAGCCATTGACCTGAATACCGGTTCCGTAGCTTTCCAGTGTAGATTGCGTGATAGAGCGCACTTCCTCGGCAATTCCATCACGATCATTACGAAGTGCATCATCAGCAGGACGCTTGCCCACCACTTCACGCATCGCACTTTCAGCAACCTGACGAACCATGCCTTCTGGGTCACTCACATTGAAGAGATAGTCATTTGGAGCAACAACCTGATAAAGAACAGAAAAAGTCACATCAACAATGTTTTGGTCACCAGACAACATCAAGCCAACACTGCTTGCTCTTGCAGAAGATCCGACATTGATTTGCTTCTCGCTTGTTTGCACGATCTCATAACGCTCAATTGGCCATAAATGAAAGTGCAGACCCGCAGTTGAAACTTCCTGCTTCGGCTTACCGAAGAGCAGCTCAACGCCTAACTCATCTTCCTGTACAGTGTAAAAAGCTTGTGTCAGGTAAAGGCCTGCAACAACAACCAGACCAATCAAGCCAGTAGCAGCATTAAAGCCACCGCCACCAGGCATGGCCTTTTTCAGCTTGTCTTGTCCTTGACGAATAATTTCATCCAGATCAGGTGGTTGTCCGCCTCCTTGGCCGCCGCCACCATTGTTATTAGGTGGACGGTTATTACCACCGCCGCCGCCCCAAGGGCCGCCACCGCCGCCATTGTTATTACCATTGTTTCCGCCGCCGCCCCAAGGGCCGCCGCCTCCACCACTTTGATTACTCCAAGGCATCTACAATCCTTTATCAATCGGAAAAATTAAATCTATACTGGTTATAGGCATCTCAAGCCCTGCTTTCAATGTTACAAAAGCGCTATTCGTCTGCAGGGTTAAAATAAATCAGATATTTCACAAAATATTGAGTAAAAACATGATTTTGTCACTGTGAACGGAATCAAATATTAAACGCGCTCATAAACAACATAAAGTGTTTCCGCCGTATCATTTTCTCCGATGGGCACTTCTTCACGCTCAATTGGTCGCCAATCAGCATCAAGAATCTCTGGAAACTTGGTATCGCCTTCAGGCTCGGCCATGACATGCGTTACATAAAGTTTGTTCGCCAATGGCAAAGTTGCAGCATATATTTGCCCACCACCAATCACGCAAAGTTCTTCTGCGCCATTTTCTTTTGCCCACCCTTCAGCCAGAAAAAGCGCCGCTTCAATACTATTGGCATGAACGGTATCAGGCGCCACAAATTCAGAACGGGAAATCACAATATTCAATCGTCCTGGAAGTGCCTTCCCAATACTTTGAAACGTCTTACGTCCCATGATTATAGGCTTGCCCATTGTATCGCGTTTAAATCGTTTAAGGTCTGTCGAAAGCTTCCAAGGCATATCGCCATCCATGCCAATGACATTATTTTTGGCAATTGCCACCACAAGAGAAATTGGAAAATCCGTCATACTGCAATCGGAGCCTTTATGTTTGGATGCGCTTCATACCCTTCTAACGTAAAGTCCTCGAAACTAAATTCGAACAAGTCTTTCACGTCAGGATTTATTTTCATCGTTGGCAATGCAAGTTGCTCACGCGATAATTGCTCTTTCGCTTGCTCAAAGTGATTATGATATAAATGCGCGTCGCCAAATGTGTGAACGAAGTCCCCTACTTCCAGATCACAAACCTGCGCCAACATCATGGTAAGAAGCGCATAAGATGCAATGTTAAAAGGCACGCCCAAAAAGATATCCGCGGAACGTTGATAGAGCTGACAAGATAACTTCCCATCCGCCACATAAAACTGGAACATCGTATGACAAGGCGGCAAGGCCATATCATCAACCAATGCAGGGTTCCACGCAGTCACAATATGACGACGTGAATTAGGATTTTCCTTGAGGCTTTTTATCAGCCCTTTGATCTGGTCAATGCTTTCGCCATCAGATGTTGGCCAAGAGCGCCACTGATATCCATAAACGGGTCCAAGCTCGCCATCCTCATCCGCCCATTCATCCCAAATAGAAACGCCACGCTCTTGCAACCATTTTACATTAGTTTCACCGCGCAAAAACCATAGAAGTTCAATGATGATCGACCGCAAATGCAGTTTCTTGGTCGTCGTCACCGGAAAGCCTTTGCTCAAATCAAACCGCATCTGATAACCAAAAACAGAACGCGTACCCGTACCCGTACGGTCTCCACGGTCGGTTCCATTTTCCAGCACGTGAGACATGAGATCAAGATAAGTCTGCATTGATTATTCCAAGTTGATTCTGAAACATCAATTTAAAGCATATGACAAAAAATGTAATGGCTGGAGAAACCAATCCACTTATTTAAGCAAAGGCAGCCTTGGCGCCTTCACCGAGTGCTTTCATCATCTGGCGATATGGCACAGGACCATAACTGATACGCGCCACACCCAAATCTGCCAAACGCGCTTTTGGTGGGCATCCTGGAATTGCGATGATATTAACCGGAAGGTCTGTCGCTTCACACAACATGCCAATTAGTTTTTCATCCAACAACGCAGGCGCAAAGAAACCACTGGCACCCGATGCTTCATAAGCCTTGGCGCGATCAATAGCTTCTCTAAGCAACGTTTGATCATGTTCCTTGGGATCAGTTTTCAAAAACAAATCGGTTCGCGCATTTAAATATGCCCCTGTGCCACTTTCATTAATCGCAGTTCGCACGGCTGCAACACGCTTTGCTTGCAAATCGATTGGATGAAGTCCCTCACCGCCAACTTTTTGGTCTTCAAAGTTAAAACCAACAACCCCAACTTCAAGTGCAGTCTTGATATTCTTTTTAAGACCAGATTCCTCAAGCGAGTACCCTCCCTCAAAGTCTAATGTCACAGGCAAATCTGTCCCATCAACAATCCGCTTTGCATTGGCAATGGCTTGCTCCATCGGGATATTCTCACCATCACCATACCCTTGCGCAACAGCAACCGGCCAACTGCCCGTAGCCAAAGCTTTAGCACCAGCCTCTTCGACCGTTTTAGCGCTTCCAGCATCCCAAATGTTGTAAAGAACAACAGGTTCACCCTTTACATGCAATGAATGGAAGAGTTTGGCTTTTTCATGTTGTGAAGTCATTGCGGCAATTCCTGTCATTTAAAAAATCTTAAGTTCACATTAACCATATTAAACCATGGTTTACAGAGTTAATTAATGAGGCATGTCATGCAACGTAAAAAAACGTCTTCACTTTTTCCGGCACTCGCTGCAGCAATGATGTTTACTTCTAAAAAACGTCAATAAGTCCTTATTGCGCTAGCCCTATTGCACCAGGCACAATCTCCTTGAGAAGCTTCTTTTTCATCGCTTCTTCAAAGCTTTCAAAGTTCTCTGCAATCACCAGAAACGAAGCGTTCCCTCTCAAGACTTGTTGGCGGTAATAATCCTCAATATCTTGGTGAATATTATCATGCAGCGGATCTGTCCCCTTGATAGCTAGTCCATTCACCGTAATCTTTGAAAAATCCCACAACGCATAAACTTTCGCAGGTGTAATCCCTTCATTGTTTAATCCATCGCCCGAAACATCAATCACCTGACGAATGCATTGTGTCGGTAGTTTGGGAAACATTCGATGCGCATATCCAAGCGCAGACCCCAGAGCTGTCGGAGATTTAACGGAGTTACGTTCATGGGTCGCCAATGCTTGAGCCAAAGTAAAAATATCAGCTTCAGTATTAAGCTGTGACCAGTTAAACAACAGCTTTTGATTGGTGCGGCCATTCCATTCAAAGGCGGCCATATACATGCCACCGAGTGACAATATTGCCTCTTTAACTTCCGTATCAAGCAGCGCTGCAGCCATGCCTTTGAGCTGAAGTTCATATTCGCGTTCGTTCACACTGGATGAGGCATCCATCGCCAATACAAGCGCCAAATCACAAGCCTGATTTTGTGCGACAACCTTCTGGCTTTGAACCAACAAAGCAGCACTCACAATCAAACCAATGAAAATGAGTGCGACTTTCTTCAAACCTTAAAGCTCCAGCTTGAGTTTCTTCTCTAACTTCTCAAGTTCGCGCTGGGTATCCGTGATATAATCACGAACAATCGGCGCCCCTGTTCTGCTACGTGACAATTGCATGTGGAAAACGTGTTGCGAACCAGTACGGAACATCAACTCGCATGAGATAAGATAAAATTCCCACATGCGCGCAAATTTCTCATCATACATCTCGACAACCTTGTCGCGGTTCTTTTCAAACCGTTCAACCCAATGAAGAAGCGTAGTTGCGTAATGAACCCTAAGCATTTCAAGATCTGTACACCATAGGTGATTTTGCTCAATCACTTCAAAAACCTCAGACAATGCAGGTGAATAAGCACCCGGGAAAATATATTTACGCAGCCACGAACTTGCCATGCCTGGAGGTGACATATGACCAATAGAGTGAATAACAGCCAAACCATCATCTGGCATAAGGTCGTTCAACTTCTTGAAGAATTCATCATAATGCGTCACACCCACATGCTCGAACATGCCGACCGAAACAATCCGATCAAATTTTTCTGGCACCTCGCGGTAATCCTGCAAACGGAATTCAACCTTGTCAGATAGCCCCATTTTTTGGGCGCGTTCGGAAGCCAACTTTTGTTGCTCTGTTGAAAGCGTAACACCAACAACGTTCACATCCTTGAGTGCTGCCAAATAAAGTGCCAAATCACCCCACCCGCAACCAATGTCCAGAACTTTTTGACCCGGCTTCAAATCAAGCTTGGACGCCAATAAGCGAAGCTTGTTGCGTTGTGCATCTTCAAGCGTTTCATCTTCTTCTCTGAAATAAGCGCAGGAATAAAGCATATTTTTATCGAGAAAGAGCTTATAAAACTCATTACCCAAATCATAGTGGTGAGAAACATTTTGCTGCGCCTGCCCCTTGCGATTAGATTGCTGCTTTTTACGGAACTTCATATTAAAAGCACGAATAGCCTTTTGCGCAGGGTGTGCTGCTAGTGATAAACGATTATGAGAAAAAAGTTGCAGAAAATCTCTTAACGTTGATCCTTCTTCAAAGGTCATCGTCCCATCCATATAGGCTTCCCCTGCCGCCAATTCCGCATTGGTGACTAGCGAGCGATATAGCTTCTTATCATGCAGCTTCATTACAACTTCAAGTCCTGGTTCACCAGAAAAAACATGCCGCTTGTCATCTGCATCAATAACGGTAAGCGAGCCTTTTTGGATAAAACTCTTCATCAAACTTGAGAGTGGAAACATATTAAGAAAATCCTAGAGATAAAAATTGTATTCAGATTACTTTGTTTATGGATTGCTTCACAAGTGCCGTATTCGTAATTGTGAACAGCATTGATAGCACTATCAAAATGAAAGGTAAAAAAAATCCCCGCCAGTGACAGGGATTAATTGTGTAATATAAAATACTTGCTTAAAGATCACCAAGTTGACCTGTCGTATGAGCAACCAAATAATAGAATGTTACGCGTTGTTTTTGGCGGTCACCAGACATTGTCTCACAGACAGACGCAATGACTTCATCGCATTTGGCCTCATCTGTATGACCAAGCTTTTTCATACACCACTTTTCACGAACACGATCTAATTCAGATTTGTCAGAACATGACACCAAAGATGCGTCCTTGCTTTGCAGTGCAATGCCAAGATGTTTAACAATTTTTGCAACAACATCTGCATCGGCACCCGCATCATATCGTTGTACGTCTGCTAAATAATCACTCATTATAAATTCCTCCATAAAGCCATATGTGCACCGTAAAGCTGCGGCTTTATAAGCTTCAAATAGTTACGGTAAGTAAAAAGTTAACAAATTATAATCACCAGGTCACGTAAAAAAATAATTCATCTACAGTGAAAATTACTGGCTTTCGTGTCGAATAAACTTTGAATTTGTGGTTACATCACCTATATTGAAAGTGCTGGCTTGCCAGCTATGACGATAAATTGCCTGTGAAATAAACCATTCGGACCCGGGGGCGGTACCCGGCGCCTCCACCAAAAACCATTCCGCCAAAAGAACATATGTTCGAGAATGGCTTTTGATGGGGGCGAAATAGGATCGACGAGGGTGTAAAGACTGTGTTTTCGTTCGGCATTGTTCCGCCGTTATCGGGCTAAATTTCTAGTTGCAAATGACAACTATGCGGAAGCTCGTCTAGCTGCTTAATTGCGGTTCGACAGTTTCACACTAAACTCCCTACGGTTCGCACTGTGGGGCGGGGTTCGAAGGCACCTGGCAACAGAAGCCTTCACTAAATTTTTAAAACGCATGTTGGACCATATGAGCGAAGAAGAATTACCAGAAGATTTAATCCGTTACGACGTATTAACACAGGAAGCTCTGCGTGATGTTATCCGCAAGGTACTCCAAGAGGTTGCTGACTCTGGTCTTCCTGGAGAGCATCATTTTTTTATTACCTTCAGAACTGATCACCCCAGTGTACGCCTTTCAGCCCGCATGCGTGAACGCTACCCTGAGGAAATGACAATCGTCATTCAACATTCATACTGGGATTTGAAAATAACCGACACTTACTTCGAAATTGATTTGTCTTTTGATGACATTTTGGAGCGCCTTCGCATACCTTTCGCATCTTTAAAAGGCTTCTTTGATCCACACGTAAAATTTGGTGTGCAATTCGACGCTGAATATCTCGAAGCTGCCAATGCTGACGTAGAGGTTGCAATTGAAGGCAGCGATGATGATGGTGAAGTTGAAAAACTACCACAGGTTGCTCAAAAGCGAGAAGTTGCTAAATCAGGCAAAGCCAAAAAGTCAAAGAAAAAAACTGAAGCTGCTGCCGAGGAAGATGAAAAAACAGAAAGCGCAGAAATCGTTTCTCTGGATCAATTCCGCAAGAAACAATAATCCGCCATGGTTGAGCCTGTTAATCTTAGACAATTTAGAAAACGCAAACAGCGTACTGATAAAGAAAAGCTTGCAGACGAGAACAGAAAAAAGTTTGGCGTTTCAACGAAACTAAAGAAAACTGCAAAAGCTAATGAAACGCTTAACGTCTTAAAACTTGATGGCATTAAACGAGACAAGAAAGATTAGGTTTCTTGTTAGAAAAACACTCCATAAGCATTCGCGGTCACCGAACAAGCTATACGCTTGAGCCTGAGTTTTATTCAGAGCTGAAACACATAGCGGAAACTAAAAATATTCCGCTTGCAAGGCTAATTACTAAATTGGATGAAGAGCGCCCTCCTCAAAGCAACCTTTCATCAACCCTTCGAGTTTTTGTGCTCAACGAGATCAAGAACAGACCTTAGTTAGCGTTCAAAAACTCTTCTATATTCTGAATGAAATTACCGCTGTTATCTGGTGGTGTTTGTTCTTGCAATTTTCTTAAGGCCTCTGCTTCTTCGGCCTCAGCTTTCAGCTTTGCAAGTCGTGCTTCTTCTTTTCGTTTTTCAGCTTCCGCAATTTTGCGCAATCTTTCTTTTTCAGCAGCTTCTGCTTCTCGCTTGAGGCGTTCTTCTTCCACTCTTTTGGCTTCTTCTGCTTCAATAAGTTTGCGCTCTTCTTCCAATCGCAAGGCTTCGAGGCGCAAGCGTTCGTCATGCTGTTCTTTTACAAAGTTATAGGCAATTTGATCTCTCAGCCTTTGTTTTTCCATCACTTGCGCTTCAAGGGTTTCCAAGCGACGTTGACTGATTTCAAAAGCACGTAATGACAAATATCCTTCAAGCCGGTCTGTGTTGATTGATCGTTCAAGAGAAGACAAAGCGCCTTTCCATGAAATAGTCGCCTGTGGATCCGCACCGCTAATCTGGTCGCTTTTCTCAGGTGTAAGTTCAACAACCGTACTCGCTGCCAGAATTGAATTGAGAAGGTCATACTCAACTTCGGATTTCAGCGATGTTTCACCAGAAGTATATCCCACATTACGCGCACGTATCTTGCCCCTGTTAATGGAAAATGGTGTATCAAATTCCGCAACCTTAAACCCTGAACCAAAAATATTCTTTGCAAACAGGGTTTGAATCTTATCAGATGTAATCTCATAATTATCTACGTCTGTTGCCTGCAAAATACCCTCAAGAGCATTGACATCTAGTCCGCTCACCTCCCCCTCTTTCAAGGCGAGAAAGCCATTACCTGAAAGATTGGAGATCAAGTTATCAAAACTCTGTCCTGTAGCTTCTGCAGAGCCATTCAGCGTTAGCGCACCACTTATGAAATCAGTTAGCCCGAAAGCATTGGTAAACTGCTTTGCATCCATCCCCAGCATCGAGTAATTCAAATTGGCAAGTACGCTGCCTTTGTTATTTTTAAGACGAAGCCCACCTTCAATTTCCCCACCCAGGAAACCAAAGGACAGCGCATTGATATCAATCGCACCATCAAGCATGGCAATTTGAAATTTGGCGCTATCACCCGTGTACTGATTACCCAAATGCAACTTGTCGGACGTAACAGAAATATTTGCATCCAGCCCTTCAAACAGTGGTTCACCAAATATGCTGTTCGCTTCAAGCGAGATCAAATCCCCTATTCCCAATGAATTGCCGAGTTTAGTTGTGCGCCCGAAGACAGCTTCTGTAATTATCGGTAAATCAGCCCTAGAAAAAGCCAACTGACCGTTGATGCGCGGGCGCAAAACCTGCTCCTGCTTGAGCGCTAGTTGCCCGGAAAACTGATTGCCCGAGAGCTGACCTTTTAGTGCATCAAACTTAAAGTCTGACTTGGTTTTGTTCAGTTGAAAGGAAGCCGAAACAGGCATTGTTGCGTTCAGAACGACACCAGGCAAAAGCACATCGACCAACCTAACATAAGGCGCTATGTCCTTTGCTCCAAGTGTAACAGCAAGATCAGCATCATAATCATTCCAATTGCTTGTCACGATTTTTCCGGTAGCTGCAAGAGTGGCATCATTTCCTACCATTGAAAGCCTTGTATTAAAGCCTGATTTTGCTGCACCAGCAAAACCAAAATCCAATTTTAAAGTACCGTCAATCTCTTCACTCAACTCCGTTGCAACAGTCGCAACACCCATCTGCTGCAATAAAATAGACGGCGCCCTATTCTTCAACGAGCCATCAATGGTTAGAGGCAATAAGGTTAAATCTTCAAGACTACCGTCAAAGCCTAATTGCATGGAGATATCCGACCCGCCCATCTCGCCATTAACAAGCACTCTCCCTCTGGCGCCTTTGGCATTTTCAGTTGTATCAAGCTCCATATTTAATCGAGTGTCTTTCGTTAAGTCAGAACGTGATTGCAAACGTCTGATAAAACTATTCCCGCCAAAAAATTGATTTGAAAATGCCAGCAATTGGGTTGCGTCTTTGGCACTGATATCAAGCTTCATATTACCATTAGGTTTAACCAATATATTTTCGATGCGTCCGACTGTGGCGATATTGGCTCCCAGAACATTTTGCGCATTTAGTCGCTCAATTGAAACCGTTCCTTGATTGATTTGCACATGAGCATCAACACCATTTGCAACAAACGGCCTGTCAGCGACCATCGCCTCAAACACATCAGCTTTGACTTTGATATTCAAATCATGAATGGCTTCTTCGCCGTCCGAGTTTTGGGTTAAAGAATAAATCGCTGACAGATCATCAACGTTAACACGATTGCCTTTCAACTCAACCAGGATCGCAGGGCGCCCACCCTTTGAAGAAAGCCTTTGTAGCTTACCCCGCAGCAAGGCATCATCTAATCTTAATTCAACATTCTCCAGGGTAGTTTGACGCGGGGAAATAAGAATATCCGAAGACAAACCAACAGACTTTAATTGCCTGAAGCTTTCATCAACATTCCCTGATACCCAATCAGCAAAACCGGAAGGTTGGCGTGATGCAATAACAAGTTTTCCGGAAAACCCAAAACCGTTTTGAAGTCCAAGCCTGCCTTGCGCTTCAAAGGCTGTATTGCCAGGCAAAGTTGCATTCAAATTACGCAATATCCATCCCTTACCCGTAGGACTTATGCGTGCCTTCACATCTCTGATAAAAGTATCGCCTGCAACAATTGCAGGTAAAACCACATCAATCTCACCCTTTGCAGTTGGTACCGGCACACGTTTTAAGATTGCATGAAGTGCAGATAACCTGTTTTCCAGATTACTTTTATCTTGCTCATTCGATGTCTTCTGCAACTGATCAACATCAATCTGACGTCCATCAGCCAACATCTTGAAATAGATTTTTTCACGCAGGTTGATAACGCCTTGCCCGGTTATTGTGTATGGATCATCTCTCGATCCGATATCCAGACGATACTCACCAATATCAACCTGCTTCGGGGTCGCTAAAAAATTACCTGTTGAAAAAACCGGAAGCGGTTCATGCGACCCAATCATCTCACTGACCTGCAGTTTTGAAAACGGTGAAACTCGAAACTCCCCATTCCAGGCAAGCGCATTATTTTGAAGTTTAACAGGTCCATCCAAAAGAAGATTATAAGGCTGATCTTTACGATTAACTTCCATCTTCAAGCGTAAGGAGCCATCGTCTTGAAACGTTCCCGTGGCAATTTTTAACTGGCTGGCAACACCCTCAATTTCTGCTTCAGCATTAATGCGCCATGGCCCCAAAATTGATTTGGCATTAACATTACCTTGAATATTCTCAAGCTGCAAACTGCGTTTCCCGACCAAGCCAGTGACGCGGATTGAACCACTTTCAATATTCAGTTTTTCGATATTCACTTGTTCAGGGTTTACAATGCGTTCTTTAGGGCTGGTCCAGGGAATTGTTCCATCCTCTGCTACCTGCAGATTAACCCTTGGCTTGCGCATCGACATTTCGACAATACGAACCTCGCCCGACAAAAATGGCAGTAGCTCTGCATTAAACGAAAACCGCTCCACAGTCATCAAAGGAGAGCCATCTGCATTATTGCCAACTTGCAAGTCTTCAAAGCTTAAAAATGGCAAAGGCAAAAGTCGCAAGTTGGTTTTACCACCAACCTTAACCTCTTGCCCAATAACACGCGAAGCTTGCGCCTCAAACTCAGCCGTAAATTCGTCCCAATCAATAAAGTAAGGAGCAATTAATGCTGCAAACAGAGCAATAACAACCACACTTCCCAGAAAGATAAACAGACGAAATAAAATATTCATTTAGTTTTAGGCCCCAAAAAAATTTTACTCCAGATAACCGACAACCTTGCCCGGGTTCATAATATTATCAGGATCAATAGCATGCTTTATTGACGCCATTATGTCTGCGCCCACTCCGTGTTCCAACCGCAGGAACCTTCGTTTGCCCTGCCCTATGCCATGTTCCCCCGTGCAGGTTCCTTCCATGGCGATTGCCCGTAAATTTAAGCGTTCAATAAATGTCTCGGCACGTGCAACTTCATCCTTGTCATCCATCATCACCAATGGCGTAATATGAAAATTCCCATCCCCAACATGGCCTATCACAGGAGCAACAAGGCCGAGCTCCTCAACATCCTTTTGTGTTTCAGCAATACATTCAGCAAGGCGTGAAATCGGCACACAAGCATCTGTTGCAATGCCCTGACTGCCTTGCCTCCACGCAAGCATCGCATAATAAGCATCATGTCGAGCTTTCCAAAGCCTGTTGCGTGCCTCCATGGTCTCAACCCATTGAATGTTACCGCCACCCAGCTCTTCTGCAATAGCATTAAAGCTTTCAATCTGCTCTGCAACACCATCAGGTGAACCATGAAATTCGAAAAACAAAGTTGGCTTTGGTTCGTATTCAAGACCGGAATATTGATTGATCATCTTGACTTGAAGCGCGTCCAGAAGCTCAATGCGAGCCATGGGCAATCCTGTCTGCATGGCAAGAATGGTTGTATTGCAGGCACCTTCTACAGTTTCAAACTGACAAACCCCTGCCGAAATACGTTCAGGGATGCCATAAAGTCTCAAGGTCAGCTCTGTTATGATACCAAGCGTTCCTTCAGAACCAACCATCAACTTGGTTAGATCATAGCCAGCAGAAGATTTGCGTGTGCGTGCAGCAGTCTTGACCAATCGACCATCAGGCATAACCACATTCATGCTGATGACATTTTCCCGCATCGTACCATAACGCACAGCATTCGTACCGGAAGCACGCGTTGCTGCCATCCCGCCAAGAGAAGCATTGGCGCCTGGATCAATTGGAAAAAACAATCCAGTATCACGCAAATAATCATTTAATGCTTCACGTGTCACTCCAGGCTGAATGACACAGTCCAGATCTTCAGCATTGACTTTGATGACTTCATTCATCGAATTAAGGTCTATAGATATGCCGCCAGCAGGTGCATTCACGCCCCCTTCAAGAGAGGTTCCCGTTCCAAAGGGAATGATCGGTACTTTATATTCAGCGCAAACACGCACAACCTGCTGAACATCTTGCGTCGATTGCGCAAAAACCACAGCATCAGGAAGCTGGGATGGGATATAGGTCATCGTATGCGAATGTTGCTCAAGCAAAGCCTGAGAAGTTTTCAGCCGGTCGCCAAATCGCTGTTTTAAAACAGAAATAGCAGTCTGAATGCCAGTATCATTACGATCTGACGTTTGTAAATCTTGCAAAGCCACCGCTACTCCTCCCGCATCGGCCAGTGTATGACCAAGAATAAAGAAGAGTTCAAAAACTTGCAAACACCAATCAAAGAAATTTTACACCCTTGCTTCGACTCATTGCCTATGAAAAAGTCAAAGAAAACCAACCCGGTCGGGGAACATGCCGGAAATATTAAAAAACCTGCCATCGCTAATCTACAAATGGATTGAGCCAAACTTATCTGCCTTTAATGCAGACAGGCAGCTATCTGTATGGTTTGCAGCACTCATCGTCGGCGCCATTGTCTCAATAGCGGCAATTCTGTTCAGAGAACTGATCGGCCTTGTCCAATGGACCTGGCTTTTTGACAGAACAGAAAACGTTGTCTCTGCTGCAAAGGACACACCATGGTTTGTAATTTTAATGGCACCAGTTATCGGCGGCGCTATCGTTGGTTGGATTATAACCAATTACCTACCCCTAAAACGTACAGGCGGCATTCCAGATGTGATGGAGGCACGCGCGATTGATGGGCGTGATATTGGTTTAAAAGACGCCGTTATTTCTGCAGGCGCAACAGCAGTATCACTTGGAACGGGCGCCAGTGCTGGCCGTGAAGGTCCAATGGTGCACTTGGCTTCAGGCATAGCAACCTGGTTTTCGAACTTTCTAAAAGTGCCTCATGGCTCTCACAATACCTTACTGGCAAGTGGCACTGCAGCAGCTGTTTCAGCATCGTTTAATGCACCAATAGCAGGCGTTCTCTTTGCCCATGAAATTGTGCTTGGACATTATTCAAGGCGCTCTTTTGTGCCTATAGTGATTGCCGCGGTTAGTGGGACGATCTTTTCAAGATTGTGGTTCGGTGATGTTGCAGCCTTTGAAATTCCTGATTATCAGATCACTTCATACTGGGAGTTTCCTGCCTTCGCAATTTTAGGTCTTGTCTGCGCACTTGTTTCAGTAATTTTCCAATTTGCACTGGTTAGCACAGACTATGTTGCCAGAAACATTGATATTCCGCTCTTCTGGCGTCCTGTAGTTGGCGGATTTATGATTGGTTCAATCGGTATTTTCTTTCCAGAAGCCTTGGGCGTTGGCTACGAAGCAACCGACATGGCTTTAAACAATCAGTTGGGCCTCGGACTTCTATTTGCCCTTCTCGTGGCAAAAACTGCCGCTACCGCAATCACCATTGCCTCACGCTTCGGGGGCGGTGTTTTTTCACCAGCACTTTATCTGGGAGCAATGGCAGGTGGTGCCTTTGGTCTTATGGCATCCAACGTATTCCCGGAGCTGGCATCAAGCCAGGGACTTTATGCTATTTTGGGAATGGGTGCCGTGGCTGCAGCTGTGCTTGGCGCGCCCTTCTCCACTACGATGATTGTGTTTGAGCTAACAGGTGGGTACACCCTTAGTATTGCATTGCTGCTAGCTGTTTCCATTGCAACAGGCATCAATCAGGCAATCCATGGTCATTCCCTATTTGAATGGCAATTGGAAATGCGAGGACTTTTTTTCCGCGACGGCCCACACAAATACGTCGTTCGATCTAACAAGGTCAAAGACTTTATGACACCTTTGGAACAAGATGCAGAACCGATTTATCTAACAACCAAGGAAGATGAAGCTCCAGTATTTTTGCAGGAAACAGATAGTCTTGAAGCAGCGCTAAGAATGTTTGATGATAATGGCCTGCCAGATTTACCGGTTGTAGACAGCAAACGCGACAACATCATCATAGGCCATGCAACACAAGTCAAAGCCTTGTCGCACTTTAACAAAGCTCTTGTTGCGGCAAGTGAAGAAGAACATAGAGGTTAAAGTAAACCGCGCTTTAAATTAAGAATAATACATGAATCTTATTACATCAGAGAAAATCAACAACCTTGCATCTGCACTATACCACATTATCTTCTCAATAGGCATTATTGGAGGTGGTTACTGGGCTTATTATCAATTTGATCGATTACAAAAAGTCGATAATGCATTTTTAGAAAAAGCAAACCTGGAAATACAAAATCAGCAATTTAAAAACTTAATAAATGAATTTCCTGCTGTTAAAATCACTATCAAACCTTCAATAATCAAAACTAAACGCAGCGAGGTTTATTTTTTAAAAGTTGATGCAACACTCGAAAACAATGGCGCCTCATCAGTTCGCCTCAATTTTGAAGAAGATTCTTTTTCAATCACACCAGTACATTTTACAAATAGATCTACACCAAAATACGGAAAACCAATAGTTTTCCCCATGCCGGCAAGTGATGCCCCATCAAAAAGAATAAACGCATTAACACTTCGCCCCAATCATTCCAGAGACTTAACTACAGTTTTGAAAGTGGATAAACCTGGTTTTTATCTAGTGAAATTTTACTCTCATCAGTCCCCAAAAGAAGAAAAGAAACTTTTTGAACGTTTTGGTATGCCTAAGTCACCAGAGTTCAGAGGTGTGAGGTGTGAGGTGTGAGGTGGGGTGGAAGTGAAATCATTTTTATTGAAGAATAAAATTACAAATATGAACAGTTATTAAATATCAATATCCTCAAATAAATATTATATAAATGCAAAGGTATATTAATAATGTCACTAAACTTTGGTCGCCCTCAACTTTCAATACCGGGTCCATCGATCATGCCAGATCGTGTTCTGGCGGCCATGCACCGACCTTCGCCCAACATTTACGCAGGTGCCTTGGTTGAATTGGTCGACACTCTTTACCCTGATCTTCGAACCGTCGCTCAAACCAAGCATAAACTAGCAATCTACATTTCAAACGGACATGGCGCTTGGGAAGCGGCGCTTAAAAACACCGTAAAAGCTGGCGACAAGGTATTGATTATCGGTACAGGAAAATTTCCGCTCACGTGGGGAGAAATGGCGCGTAGTCACGGAATTGAAACACAAGTCATTGACTTTGGGATGCAAACTGACTGCGATACTGAAGTGCTCTCGCAAGTATTAAGCAAGGATACCAATAATGAGATCAAGGCAGTTCTTGCCGTTCAAACAGATACAGCTTCGTCTGTAAAAAACAACATTCCTGCTCTTAGAAATGCAATTGATGCAGCAGACCATGATGCACTCTTTATGGTGGACTGTATCGCCTCTTTGGGATGCGATGAATATCACATGGATGATTGGGGTGTTGATGTAACCATTGCCGCTTGCCAGAAAGGACTGATGACACCCGCTGGAATAGCATTCGTTTATTTCAATGAAAAAGCAGAAGATGCAAGAAAACGTGTAGAGCCAGGAGAATATTGGGATTGGGTTTTACGAACCTCATCTGATATCTTCTACCGACAATTTGATGGAACAGCCCCAACTCACCATCTGTTCGGATTACGCGAAGCGCTGGATATTCTGGTTCATGAAGAAGGCATCAAAGCATGCTGGAACCGTCATGCAACGCTCAGCAAAGCAATCTGGACAGCCATTGATGCGTGGGGGTTAAAAGGCAATTTGGAACTGAATATACCGGACAGCTCCAAGCGTTCTTGTGCTGTTACCACACTTAAAACTGGCGCTGGAGAAGCAAGCCAAATCAGACAATGGTGTGAAGCAAACGCAGGTCTAACCCTTGGCATTCCGCTTGGCTTTGAAGGTGATGATTTTGATTGTCATCTACGCATAGGCCATATGGGACACCTAAACCCACCAATGGTTATGGGAACCTTGGGAACAATAGAGACCGCAATGAAAGCACTCGACATTCCACATGGGGAAACAGGACTTTCAGCCGCAACTCAGATTTTGGCCAACCATCATTGAGCCAGCTTAAGCAACCTTGTCCAGATATACTATTTCTGAACGATAATTACTTATGAACGGCATTACATCTTCTGCCTTCAAGGCTTTGGCGTATAAGTAACCCTGACCAACAGAACAACCTAGCTCTTGTAAAGTATCCCGGTTTTCACCCAGTTCAATGCCTTCTGCAACCGTCGGAAGACCCAGGCTTTTACCCAATGCGATTACATTCTTTACAATCGCTTCGCTTTCGGGATTGGAAGCCATATCGCGAATAAAGGACTGATCAATCTTGATTTTGTCAAAAGGCAACATTTTGAGATGCGTTAGATTTGAAAAGCCAGTACCAAAATCATCAATAGAAATTTGAATACCGCGCTTCTTTAATTTTTCAACTGCCTCAGTGATTTCACCAACTTCTTCTATGAAAGCGTTCTCTGTTATTTCAACCTCAACACGGTCAGAAGAAATACCTGTCTCTCTCAAGACATCAAAAAAGCCATCCGTCGTTAAATCATTACGCAGCTCATTTGGTGAAACATTAAACGCAAGCTTTATATGTTCAGGCCAATCCTTGGCTGCCAAACATGCTTTTCTTAACATCGTTAAAGTCAAATCGCGCATGGCGCCCACGTCCTCAGCAATATGAACGAAAACGTCTGGCCTGATGAAGCCTTGTGTCGGATGCTCCCATCTTGCAAGAATCTCAACACCAGCAACTGTATTAGTTTTCATATCGATAAAGGGTTGGAAATAAGGCATAATCTGGCCTGACTTCAATGCGTCTAGTAATTCACTTTCAACGAGTGCACGCTGCGTAAGAGAATGCTCCATTGTCTCATTATAAGAAGCAACAAGTTCATGGCTTTTGTCACGTGCACAATAAAGCATATAGTCCAGTCTTTTAACGACATCATCGTTAGTCCAAGTGTCTGTATTTTTCTGATCACTCAACAATTCCAAAACACCAATATTCAAGTGCGTGTTCATCATGTGGCCATCATTCATGAAACCACTTTCAGAAAACTCTTGTAGTTTTGCAACAATTTCCTGTGTTCTGAAACGATTTGCTTCGACATCTTTTTCGTTGACCAGCAAATAAAAACGTCCATTTTCGACACGCGCTACAAAATCATTATTCCCTGAAAGAACAGCTACTTTTTCCGCATAAAGTTTTTCAATATTATTTGCAATCTCTACGCCATGCACACTGGAAATCGAGTCCAAATTGCGAATTTCAAAGGCAACGACAGAATTTTGTTTTAAAACCTGATTGCCACGAACTTCGTTTAGCATCACTTTGAAACCAAGCCTGTTTGAAAGGCCGGTGTCCACATCTGTAAACTCTTGCTGAGTTAAGAACTTCTCAAGCACTTCACGCGCTTTGCTTTCGTGGCTACCCTTGATCCGTTGCATAATGCTATAGACCGCCAACCCCACAAAACTTACTCCAGCAAGATTGAGACTATACTTCTGCAAGCCTGGAAACTTAATAATAAGTTCTGTCATGATCCAATCAAGAATTCCAAAACTTCTGTCCATCCAAAAGCAAAACGCCATGATCCCGGCAATACTGGAAATCTCGATTAATCTTTTATTGCTAACAATTTTTCTAAACATGACACCCTTAAGCAAAACTTTGGTTTTGAATGATTTATTATCAAAGATTTATAATAGATCAGAAAAAGTAAATTTAACTTAACGGAATAAGTGAAAAGAAAATATCGAGCGCAAAAACCCCATAAATGGTTTACAGAAAGTTTAAAACCATAAAGAGAAAAGTGTTAGAATAGGGCAATTCTTCCAAACCCCGGCAGTTTGATGGCTGGATTCAAAATGTCAAAGCCGGCAGTTAAACCAATGAATTGTAATTCAAATCCATTACGCCTACCCAATGCAAATCCCACATAACCTTTGTAAGTAACCTGAATATTCATCCAGTCTGGATCAATGTTGATAAACCGGTCATTGGCCAAATAATCACGCCCGACAGCATTTGCTGGTGCAGTAATTCCAATTTCATGCACTTCATTCAGAACATAGGACACAAACGAATTTGAATTTGGCCCGGGCCAGAGTTTGTATCCCCCGCGACCTTGATGAGGGTAGTTCACGATTGCTGTTTCAATTTTGGGAATAAGCCTCGCAGCTTGCGAACCACGAATAACCTTCACAATATAAGGTTCATTCGAATACCAACGCGCATCAGGAGCATAAGCATTCTGACGCAATGGCCTGCCCCAGCCAACCACTTCATATCGGTTATATTGTGCGCCGCCTTCTTCCTTCGTCACAATCCAGGTATGAACAGCAAAGCCACCTTTCCAACGCCCTGTCTTTGCAGCCATGATATAAATCACCGCTTCAGGTTCATTCACAACGGATGGAAAAATGCCTGCACTGGACCAATTTGCAGTATTCCAACTAGGCGCATGATTGCCTTTAAATTGCCAAGCAGCCTGAGATGCAAGCGCTGGCAAAATAAACAGGACAAGCAAAAAGACAAAGCAACGGCGCATCAATTTTCGAAACATTTTCATTCTTCCCCAATACCTGACGTTTGAATAAAGTGAAATAAACAAATGGCGAGCATTGGACTCTAACGTGCAGGTTTTGTGCAAAATTCTTCTTGCCGCGATACTTTTTCCGTGACAATTTCGTAAGTAACATATTGCATCGGGGAGAAATGCCATGTCTGTTGAACCACTACATCAAGATAATCTATCCAACATGCCTTACTATGAAGAGCGCGTTGATCTTGCGGCAGCCTTCCGTTGGACTGTACGCCTTAACATGCACGAAGCAGTGGCAAACCACTTCTCATTGTCCGTTAATGATGAAGGCACGCAGTTTTTGATTAATCCAAACCAGCGTCACTTCTCACTCATAAAAGCATCTGACATTCTTTTGCTGGACGCAAACGACCCTTCAACAATGGACAGACCTGATGCGCCGGATGAAACCGCTTGGGGGTTACACGGCGCAGTTCATCGTCATTGCAAACATGCCCGCTGTGTTCTGCATGTGCACTCAATTCATGCGACTGTTCTGGCAAGCCTTCAGGATTCCATCATCAAGCCAATCGACCAAAACTGTGCCGTCTTTCATAACCGTCATGTGGTTGATGAAAACTACGGCGGTCTTGCATTCGAAGAAGAAGGTGAGCGTTGCGCACAACTTTTCCAGGACCCCAAGATTCAGGTTATGGTGATGGGCAACCATGGCGTGATGGTCATCGGTGATAATGTCGGTGAAGCTTTCAACAGGCTTTACTATTTTGAGCGCGCTGCCGAAACCTACATCAAGGCACTTTGGACAGGCCAACCGCTTCGCGTACTGTCTGATGAGATTGCAGAAAAAACCGCTCAGGAAATTGAAGACTATGATGATCAATCAGGTCGACATTTCTCTGATTTAAAAGAAATACTTGACCGCGAAGAGCCTGACTACAAACTTTAGTATTTTCTAAGGTCGGTTTTCATCCAGCCAAATGCGCAGCTTTTCAAGACCGGGAAGTTGCTCGGCTATTTCTTCTTCTGTGAAGGCACTGGAAAAATCGGAAAACTGCGCAGCCAGTTGCATTTGCGCATCGCGGTGCGCTTGCCTACCCTTGTCAGATATTGAAACAACTTTTGAGCGCTTGTCAGTCTCATGCGGAACAATTTGCACAAAGCCCTTACCTTCAAGTTGCTTCAGCGTATTCGTCATGGCGCCTTTTGTAACCTGAAACGCATTCGCCAATTCAAGCGGCGGTTTCGGTGGCAACCCGCGAACAAAATGATTGAGCACTCCAAACTGTGACATGGTCAAACCATGCGGCATGGCACGCTCCGCACGGTTTGATGAGAGTTGATTGATAATTCCAATTTCATTGAACAAACGAAAATAAACTTCGCTGGGGGGCGATGGTTTGTCTTCGCTATTACTCATCAACTACTCCTGATTTTCGCTTCATAGTTCCAGCGCGGGCTGGGATTCGGTTTCTCACCATAGCCTATACGCGCAAACATTTGCAGAGTTTCTTGTGGCGCAATCTTAAGCTTGTTTCTAATTTCCTCAAATTGCGGAGCAATCTCTTCATATTCCTGCAAGGCTTGGGATAATGGGTGCATGGAAATGCCAAGTTCCGTTGCTTTAAGATTCATACGCACATAATCACGCCCGGCTGCAATCTGATCTGCACGTGTATTGCCATCAGTTTTGATGAATACATATCCCATTGCCGTCTCAAGCGGCTCCAGGATAATTGGGATGCCGTTTTTAAAGGCAGAACTTTCAGGGTTTACCAAATCATCTCTATTGAGCTGTCCCAACAGGCCGAGCGTTTCCAAAAACACCCCACCCATATCAATTCCATCAGGACTTGCTTCAATCTCAGACTTGCCCATCCGCATCAAATCAATGCTCTCCTTGTTGGTTCGATAGGTGTGCATCTCAACCAGCAAGGCTTCCCTGGTAAGCTTCCGCATTGATTCAATATTTGTTTTCTCAGTAATCGATCCCGTCGCAACATTATTTTTGGCAACAGCAAGGATACTCAATGTGTCCAATTCCTGAACCGATTGCGATGTATCAAACGCATCCTTATTGGATCGGCGCTCCAGGATTTGCGCAAACAAGGGATCAGGTTTCACTGTTGCATCTTTAGTAAGTTTTATGCGGGCTACAGGTTTTCGATCAAGGCGCGGAAAGTTTTCACCTTCTGGGAAGAGTTGCAAATCTGCATTCATGCCAATTTCTTTGGCCGTCAACATGGCAAGTTCAAGAAAACATCCAAGCCCGATAGTAATTTGCCTGTCATAAGGATCTGTATGCGGCAGACGCTTATCAAGATCACAATAAAGCGTGATTTCACCTTCCGTACCCAGATCTACAACCCAAGGCTGACGGTTATGTGGATTAGGTGCCAAAATTGCATGCGATAAAATGATGTGTCTTGGATCAGCATTGGCATCAGGACCCAACGCTAGTTTCCATGGTTCAATTGCTTTGGTTGGTGTTCGGGTAAGAGCAAAAAGGCTTCCCGCCCCTGCCGCCAGTATCACACCACCGCCCAAGATTTTCAAAAAATTGCGGCGTCCTGATTCAACAGCTTTAAAAGTCATAACAAGCTCCATTTAGTTTAACCTTAAACCAATATAGTTTAATATTAAACTAAAAACAACCCCTTTATCAATATCAGACATAACTGAGAGTAATTTTTTGCTTGCCGCGCCTTGGTTTCCGTGAGACTTATTAGACACTTAAGGGTGGAAAAATTGGCTTAAAATTATTATGATAGGCATTGCATTCAATATACATTCAAAGCTTATGGCTTATGAGCCGCCGCCGTTTGCCGGGTAAATCAAACTTTTATACTTATTAATTTCAGGCTTGATATCTCTCAAGATAAAAACGCAGACAAAGGGCAACGATAATGGCTAAAAAACCCAACATTCTAATTTTCATGGTGGATCAATTAAACGGAACACTCTTTCCTGATGGTCCTGCCGAATGGCTCCATACGCCAAATCTAGATAAGTTAGCCGCCAAATCTGCACGTTTTGCAAAGAACTACACATCAAGCCCACTCTGCGCCCCTGCTCGCGCATCTTTCATGTCCGGGCAATTGCCATCACGCACTGGGGTATATGACAATGCTGCCGAATTTCCATCCGCTGTGCCAACCTATGCGCACCACTTAAGAGCGGCGGGATATTACACATGCCTGTCTGGTAAAATGCACTTTGTAGGTGCTGACCAGCTTCATGGCTTTGAAGAACGCCTGACCACTGACGTTTACCCACCCGACTTTGGCTGGACACCAGACTATCGCAAACCAGGTGAGCGCATCGAATGGTGGTATCACAACCTAGGCTCAGTCACGGGCGCAGGCGTTGCAGAAATCACCAACCAGCTTGAGTATGACGATGAAGTCGCCTTCAACGCATGCCAGAAAATCAGAAACCTCTCGCGCCGTCTGGATGATAGACCCTGGTCTGTCACCGTAAGTTTCACGCACCCGCATGACCCTTATGTTGCACGCAAGAAATACTGGGATTTGTATGAAGACTGCGCACATCTGGAACCGGAAGTGTCAGAAATTCCGTTTGAAGAACAGGACGAGCATTCTAAGCGCCTGTTCCTTGCAAATGATTATAAAAACTTCGACATCAAACCAGAAGACATCCGTCGCTCACGTCGCGCCTATTTTGCCAACATTTCATACATTGATGATAAAATTGGTGAAGTCATGGAAGCGCTGGAAGGTGGACGCATGGAAGACGACACCATTATCGTCTTCTGTTCAGACCATGGCGACATGATTGGTGAAAAAGGTCTTTGGTTCAAAATGAGCTTCTTTGAAGGCTCGTCACGCACACCGTTGATGATCAGCGCACCGCAAATGAAAGCGGGACTTGTAAACGAGCCTGTATCAAACCTCGATATCAATCCTACACTCTGTGCACTGGCAGGTGTAGACATGAGCGCCATCATGCCATGGACGGATGGTGAAGATATAACGCCAATCTCTCACGGAGAAAAACGTTCAACACCCGTACCCATCGAATATGCAGCAGAAGGTTCTTACGCGCCACTCGTATGTCTGATTGATGGCGAATACAAATATACAAAGTGTGATCTGGATCCGCCACAACTGTTTAACCTTGCACAAGATCCGCATGAGCTGATCAACCTTGCTGAAGACCCCGCCCACAGCGAGGCTTTCAACAAGCTTTCTAAAATGGCCGAAGAAAAGTGGGACTTGAAAAAATTCGACACAGAAGTCCGCGCAAGCCAGGCTGCCCGCTGGGTGGTCTATGATGCCCTTCGCAATGGCAGTTACTTCCCGTGGGATTTCCAGCCCTTGCAAAAAGCATCAGAACGCTACATGCGCAATCATATGGACTTAAACGTATTGGAAGAAAACAACCGTTTTCCAAGAGGCGAATAAAAAATTAAATTTTTTTATTTTTTTGGGAACCAAAATGAACATGCTGCATTAATCGTCAGAATTCATAATCTATCGAGGATTTAATGACAGACACAGCAGCACTATTTGAGCCCGTTAAAATGGGTAATGCGACTTTGCAAAACAGGGTATTAATGGCTCCGTTAACCCGCAATCGCGCCCATTCTGACGGTACACCAAAAGATATTGCAGCTGAATACTACCAGCAACGCGCATCAGCAGGCCTGATCATATCTGAAGCTACTCAAATTTCAGCACTTGGCAAAGGCTATCTTGATACACCTGGTATATATACAGATAGCCATGTACAGGCATGGAAAAAAATCACTGATGCAGTACATGAACGCGGTGGTATTATCTACTGTCAGCTCTGGCATGTTGGTCGCATAAGCCATACTTCGTTACTACCAAACGGTCAGTCACCAGTGTCTTCCAGCGCAATACGCGCTAACGCACAAACCTTCACAGCAAACGGATTTGAAGACACTTCAGAGCCGATAGCACTGGACAAATCAGGAATTGAAGCAACAATAGCTGATTATGTAAACGCCAGCGAAATGGCTAAAAAAGCAGGCTTCGACGGTGTGGAAATTCACGCAGCAAACGGTTACCTGATTGACCAATTCCTTCAAGACGGCGTTAACAAACGCACGGACGAATATGGCGGATCAGTTACAAACCGAACTCGGTTTTTAAAAGAAGTTACAGAAGCTGTTTTGTCAGTTTGGAAACCTGGTGAAGTCGGCATGCGTGTCTCTCCTTTAGGTCAGGCCAATGACATGAGCGAAAGTACACCAATTATTCTATTCGGTAATGTCTACGACTATGCACTTGAAAAAAACCTGGCTTATTTACACGTAGTTGAAAGTTTTCCAGGCAATGAACAATCGCCAGAAGATGAAAACTTCATGAAAGAACTGCGAGAAAGATACAAGGGATTTTACATGGCCAATGGTGGTTATAATTCAGAAACAGGCGCGGATGCTATTATCAATCACCATGCAGATGCAATCTCTTATGGCAGACCTTTCATAGCCAATCCTGATCTACCAGAACGCTATAAAACAGGTGCTGATTTAAACGAAGCAGATCAAGATACATTCTATGGTGGCGGCAAAGAAGGTTATACCGACTACCCTTTTATGAATACCTAACCCCCTAGGAGTGGTTCGAGATTATCATCCAGTTCAAGCCTCCCCCCTCCACTTGAACGGTGTGACGCAAAACACCAAAGGTTGTTTTCTTGAACCACTCCACTCTTTCATGGCAAGTTATTTACAAGTTTTTAATTACTCAATCGTCACACGGTGAGCCAGTTCATTGCCATTTGTAATAGTCAGCTCTTTAAAACCGACAATCTTGAGCAAATCAAAGAAATTGAGTTGCTCAACATGGCCAATTTTCGCAAAAACCGGCGATGTTCGCGCATCAGCGGTCATTGAAGCAAGCAAACCGCGCAATCGATACAGTGTATTATAACGCCCTTGTTCCGTTGCCACGATAATCAACTTTTGCGCATCGGCGCCTTTTGCAAACATATGATAGGCAGGTGGGTAAGGTCTTTGTTTTTGCTGTTGATCCAGCCCAGTTACAAAGCCCACTCGCGACAATCTGCTGACACCTTGAAAAACTGGCAGCGGTGCTTGATAGACCTCAGATGTTTTGGGTTCTGGATAATAATATCCTGCATGGCGATCTTGTGCATGAGTATATGAAAGTTGACCCACAACAATCAAAACCGCAACAAAGAATGATGAGAGTCTTCGAATATTAATCATTTTATCACGCCTTACATTGGTGTAACTTACAAGGTGTGCATCATGCACAAGAGCACTATTCCAGTAAAGTTTTAAAACAGATGTGCAATTCGACACGCAACACCATTATCACCATCATTTCATAACAGCCAACCGATAAGCCAATTCAATGAACGCCAAACAAATGTGGAATTTCCACGAAGCACATTCTCAAATCATTGCAGAAACACACGCCCGCCCTTCACAGGCCATAACAGGCCCTGCGGAAATCATTCACATCGCATTAAAAGCCAGTGATGAAACATCAGATGCATTCTTTAAAATATTGGACAAAGACAATATAGAAGCAGGCCCCCGTCATAAAACAGGCAAGATGAATGGCATACGTGTAAAGCTTGAAAAGCACACAGAGTTTCTTTCGTGCACGTTTTTCCAAGAGTTGGGCGGCAAATCCACTAGCGACAATCTCCTGGATTTTATCAATAGCAATTTCCCGGTCGCTGAAACAGAAGTCTACGTCTTGTTAAAACTCTCACTGGTGAAATCCATTCGCGAGATGCTCAAGATACTGCCATTGGATCAACGTATCTACGGCGGAAAAATGCGTGATGGCATTGATGTGCGCTCAACCTTCATACCAGACGAAAATGGCATGATCCGCTTTGGACTCTTTGGCAAAAATCTCACAAGCGACGAACTGGGCAGACGCATTCAACGGCTGATGGAAATGGAAACCTATCGCACCATGAGCCTGCTTGGTCTTCCCGTAGCAAGGCGCGTTGGCCAAGTGCTTTCAGAATGCGAGAGAGAACTTGAAGAACTCACATTATCTTTGGGTCAAAAAACAAATGCGGCGCAAAATGAGGATGAAAAACTTTTCCAGCAACTGTCTGATTTATCAGAACGCAGCGATATTCTTTTAACGGAAACACGGTATCGCTTTGCCGCAAGTCGCGCCTATTATGCCCTCTTCCAACAACGAACAGATAGCCTTGAGGAAGTGAAGGTCGGGGACGTACAAACCATGAGTGGCTTTTTACGCTCCAGATTAGAGCCAGCTATGGCGACCATTGAAAGCACTGCAAAACGCCAGGAAACCTTGACCAATGATTTATCACGCGCACTCGTATTATTACGAACGCGCATTGAGCTAAACCTAAACAAAGGCAATCAGGCATTGCTAAAGTCCATGGACAAACGCCACGACCAGCAACTGAAAATCTCTCAAACAGTTGAAGGTCTTTCAATCGTCGCCATCACTTATTATGCAGTTGGACTGCTTTCCTATCTTTTGAAAGCCCTTGCAAAACAACCCTGGATGCCATTTTCAGGCACGGTCCTGACAGCAATTTCCGTTCCATTTGTTCTGATATTTGTATGGCTGATGTTAAAGCGCCTGCGCAAAGAATGGGAAGATCGAAAACAAAGCTGAAGCTAACCTGAACGGTACTATCATTGTTTTGTGATTAAGCGTGACAGCCTGTTATTTGCAAGTGAAACTGTAATCCGCAATAAATGTGCCATAATTCAATCAGGAGATATTCCACATGAACCGTCGTACTTTTATTGCATCAACTGCTGCTCTAGCACTTGCACCAGCTTTTTCCCTTCCAGCATTTGCTGCAGCACGCAAAGGTAAATTCAAAGGTCAAAAAGGCCACATCACAACGGGTGGTGTTACTGTTAAAGATGGCAAAATCATTCTTGAAAGCAGCTTTTCATTCGATGGCGCTCCAGACCCTCGCGTAGGTTTTGGTAAAGGTGGCAAGTATTCAAAAAATACTGACTTTGCAGTTTTGAAGAAAAACAAGGGTAAGCAAACTTACACAATTCCTTCAAATCTAAACGCTGATGATTACGACACAGTAGTGATCTGGTGCCGCAAATTCTCAGTACCACTAGGTTACGCAAAGATTAAATAATCTAATTCCCCCTATAGTTGAAAAGCCGTCACTAAAGCGTGGCGGCTTTTTTATTTGCAGCCTACTGAACCCCATCAACAGACTGCGCCAAACGTACCAGATTGATAAATTCTGCACGATAACCAAACTCGTCTTCCCCCTTTGCAGAGAGCGCAAGCTTGATGACATCATCATAAGAATAATCATCCGTATATTCTCCCCCTTTAAGCAATTGCCCAAAGGCTGCAACGGCTGAAGCAAATCTTGCATCATCTGATACAGATTCAACTTCATCCGCCAAAGTAATCGGCGTAGAAATCAATGTACTCGTATCGCTATCAGGAAGTTTATAGCGAATTTTCATAAAGCCGTATTCATCCGGATTGGCATTTACGACTGGCTCTGCTTTCGTCTCCTCAGCCTGCGCGTAGCGAAGCGGATCAACATTTTGAGACTTCTCACCTACAGGTGTAATTTCATACAGCGCGGTTACTGTATGCCCTGCACCTATGTCACCAGCATCAACCTTGTCATTGTTGAAATCTTCGCGTTTCAGCGCACGCGTTTCATACCCAATAAGGCGATATTCGCTCACCAGGCTCGGATTAAATTCAACTTGCAGTTTCACATCCTTGGCAATTGTGAAGAGCGTAGAACCAGCTTCTTCAACCAAAACCTTTCGCGACTCTGAAAACGTGTCGATGTAGGAAGCATTGCCATTTCCGTTTTGTGCAAGCTTCTGCATGAGTTCATCATTGTAATTACCACGACCAAACCCAAGCACAGAAAGCGTGACACCTGTTTTGCGTTTCTTTTCAACGAAGCGCTTTAATTGTTCAGGATCGGAAATTCCTACGTTAAAGTCACCATCGGTTGCAAGAATAACGCGGTTGACGCCATCGCTATTCAAGTTTTCCTCAGCCAGCGCATAAGCCTGTTTAAGCCCTGCCCCACCTGCCGTAGAGCCACCCGCATGAAGACGATCAAGGGCTGCCAAAATCTTGCGCTTGTCTTTGACTTCTGTCGGCTCTAGCACAGTACCAGCACTACCTGCATAAGCCACAATCGAGATGGTATCCGTTGGCTTGAGCGAATTGAGCAAAAGCTTGAAAGAATTGCGAAGCAACGGCAGTTTGTTCGCCTGGTTCATCGAACCGGATGTATCAATCAAAAAGACCAGATTACTATCAGGCTGCTCGCTCTTGGCAAGTTCGTAGCCCTTGATGCCAATCGACATCAGCTTCGTACCTTCATTCCAAGGCGTCGGCATAATCTGCACATTGGTTTTGAAAGGTTCGGACTTATCCGTCGGTACTTCATAGTTATAATCAAAATAATTGATGAGTTCTTCAATGCGAACACTATCAGGGTTTGGCATCTGATTATTGTTTAAAGAGGAACGCATGAAGGCGTAGGACGCAGTGTCAACATCAATGGAGAAGGTTGAGACAGGTTCTGATGTCACTTTTTTAACTGGGTTAGATTTGACCTCTTCGAACTTATCACGATTTTGAGGCTGCAATGAAACAGTATCATTTGGCACTGGCAGTGGTCGGCTAACAAAGCTCTCACTTTGCAAAACAAGACCAGCACCACTGCCAGGAACGAGTTTTTTCAGCGCTCGCGACTTTGTATTAAGCTTTGCTGTAGCCTTGCTCTTGCTTTGAGAGGTGTTCTGTTCTTGCTCCCTGATAACAGGCTCGGCTGCCACTCTGGGAACAGAAGCACTTGGCTCTATTCTACTATCTGAAACATCGCCAAGTTGTTCAGTATCAGCAGAAAACTCTTTAGCGCCATGCTCTACAACTTCCATATCATTTTCCACAGATACATCAGCTCTTGCTGCAGGCACCTTGGAAATTACTGGCGCAGTTTCAGGCTCTGGAACAGGTGCTACCTGCGGTTGAGCCACCGCATCACTCTGCACTTCTTCGCTAATGCTGGACAATTCAGGTTGATCATCAATCGTCGTAAATTGCGTGATATTCGGGCCAACCATCACAAAGGCCAGAACTGCAAGGCTTGCGCCGCCCATTAGGGAATAACCAAATTTCGAATTAAGCGTTTTCATTTTATTTTTCCAATCAAACAAGGGTTTCTTTTCGTTGCCTTCTTGATTAGGACGCGCCTCATTCTCCATTCCTTGGGAAGCACTTGAAATTTTTTCCTCTTCAAAAGCCTGCATGGCGCGTTGCATCGCATCAGCCTTGGCATCAGCGCGCGGCAAAACCTCCGCCTGTTTGCGGAAAGCGCCTTCGAGTTTTTTTAAGTCTTCGCTCATGCTTCTTCCTTTGCAATTGCTTTCAACTGCTTCTTCAATTCATGCATCCGCCAGGAGACGGTGGATTCTTTTATGCCCATGATTGCGCCTGCCTCTGCGTGGTTAAGCCCCTCGCCCACCACCAGCACTGCTGTCTCACGCAGATCATCGCTTAAATGGTTCATCGCTTCACTGAGCCATGCCACTTCCTTTGCGGTCTCCGCTTCTTCACCACGGCGAAGGTCTTCAACCTCACCATAATCAGAATGAATGCGCTCAGACGTAATCTGCTTGCGCTGCACATCTCGCACACGGTTGACCACAACACGATATAACCAGCTCGTAAAACCAGCATCGCCTCTGAATGATTTCAACTTGGCTGGCAAAGACATACAAACATCCTGCGCCACATCTTCCGCATCCTCGCGCCTTCCGGAAAACCGATAAGCAATGCGGAACACGCGGTCGTA
>CALHIB010000174.1 GCA_938030595.1 uncultured Rhizobiaceae group bacterium
GGTGGCGCTGCCATGCGTCTTGATGAAATGTCGCCCTATATTCCCATGGCGGTGATTGCGGTTGAAGATCGACGCTATAAATCCCACTTCGGTTTTGACCCTATTGGCTTTTCCAGAGCCATGGTTCGTAATGTTATGGCACAAAGACTTGTTGAGGGTGGCTCGACCATCACACAACAGCTAGCCAAAAACCTCTTTCTAAAACCATCGCGCACCCTAGAGCGTAAAGTTCAAGAACTTATCATCGCGCTTTGGCTGGAGCGTAAATATGACAAGGATGAAATCCTCGAACTTTATCTAAACCGTGTTTATTTTGGCTCTGGTGCTTATGGCGTTGACGCTGCATCGCGCAGATATTTTTCCAAATCAGCGCGTGATGTAAATCTGGCAGAGGCTGCTCTTTTAGCGGGGCTTCTAAAAGCACCTTCAAAACTTTCACCAGCCAAAAACCCTGAACTTGCTGAAGCACGTGCTCAGGTTGTACTTGGCACCATGCGCCGCGCTGAATTTATCACAGACCGCGAAGCTGCAAAGGCGCTTACCATGCAAGCCAAAAAGGCAAAGCATTTTTGGAGTGGCTCAGAGCATTATGTTGCTGATCTGGTTATGAAACAGCTTCCTGACTTAATTGGCGAATTGCGCGAAGATGTTATCATTGACACAACCATTGATATAACTTTGCAGAAACAAGCTGGCAAAGTGATTTCTGATACGATCGCTGAAAATGGTAAAAAACGAAATGTGGAACAAGGTGCCCTTGTTTCCATGTCGCCTTATGGGGCTGTAAAAGCGTTGGTGGGCGGTCGTGAATATGCAGATAGTCAGTTCAATCGTGCAACTGAAGCAAAGCGGCAACCTGGCTCTGCATTTAAGCCAATCGTTTATCTTGCAGCACTTGAAAGAGGGCGCACACCCGAATCTGTCAGACAAGATGCGCCAATTCGCATTGGCAAGTGGAAACCCGTTAATTACGATCGTAAATTTCGTGGTCCTGTCTCGCTTGATACTTCTCTTGCCAAATCTCTCAATACCGTTGCAGCACAACTCGTGATGGAAGTTGGCCCGGGCAATGTCGTGAAGACTGCGCAAAGATTAGGGATTAAATCAAAGCTCACGCCTAATGCTTCGATTGCTCTTGGTACGTCTGAAGTAACGTTGATGGAATTAACAGGCGCCTATGCCCCATTTGCAAACGGTGGCACTTCTGTTTCACCCTACGTGATCAAACGGGTTACTGATCTCGATGGTAATGTTTTATACGAACGTAAATCTGGCGAAGGCTCACAGGTAATCAGAGCTCGTGAACTGGGCATGATGAATTCAATGATGCGCCATGTGATCACAAAAGGGACTGGCAAAAAGGCTAGCCTTGGCAAGCGTGATGCGGCCGGAAAAACAGGCACAACACAAAACTCACGTGATGGATTGTTCGTTGGCTATACGGCAAACCTTGTCACAGGCGTTTGGTATGGCAATGATAATAATAAATCCATGAAGAAAGTTACCGGTGGATCACTACCAGCTATTACATGGCAAAAATTCATGGCCCCTGCGCACAAGGGTTTGGAACTGGCATCCCTGCCTGGAAACTATGAACCAGTGATTGCAGCATTACCCACGCCGCAACCAAGGAATAATGTAGGTCAATCACAAGGCAATTCCAACAACTCAAATCAGACTATAACTAACGAGAAACCTAGCGACCGCCCGCGTCGCAAATCTCTTTCAGAGATTGATGGGAACCCGCGCCCAAGCGCTAATGTAGGTGGATCACAACGTGAAAAACCTAGAACCATTCTTGATCTGATTTTTGGTGGGTAGTTTGTAATTCCAAATAATAAAGCTTACCCTTGGGGAATATTGTGATTCTACTCAGGTGATTTTTATGAAAGCTTTATTGGCAGTTTTATTTTTTGGAGCAATTGGTGTGTTTTTCATTTGGTTCATGGGGCCATCTGTCTGGAAAGATTTTAATACAGACGAGAGCAAGCTTGTTCCAGCTCTGGAATACCGCGTATCAAAAGCAAACTGTAAGTCGCGTGTATTCGTCGTTACTACCTGTGATGTAGAACTTACCCATATGACAACGAATGAAGCTGTCGACTTTGATTATCTTATATTTGGCCGTATGGGTGGTGAAACCGTTTACGGCCTTCAAACGGCCGATGGCAAAACGCTAACCACCAATACGGGCATGGACAATCTTACCAACCGCATCATCAGCTTGATTGCTTTTATTATACTGGTATTTGGTCTGGCATTTGCCGGCATCAAGGCAATGTTTAGAGGCGATGATACCAGTCAAAACTATGGTCGTTAATTTAGCCAGCTAAGGGTGCTGCGTCGCGTACATCTTGATCAACGTGCGCGGCGAACTGTTCAAAGTTTGCGATGAACATGCCAACCAGTTTTTGGGCTTGTGCATCATATGCAGCAGTATCGGCCCAAGTGCTGCGTGGATTCAGAATTGATGTATCAACGCCTGAAACTGCTTCCGGAACCATGAAGCCAAAATTTCCATCTGTTCTAAAAGTTGCATTGTTCAACGAACCATCCAGTGCAGCTGAAAGAAGGCCTCGTGTTTCCTTGATTGGCATACGATTACCAATGCCGTAAGCGCCGCCTGTCCAGCCTGTATTAACCAGCCAGCAGTCAACATTATGCTTGGCGATTAAGTCACGAAGCAAATTGCCATATTCTGATGGGTGACGTGGCATAAACGGCGCACCAAAACAAGTTGAGAACGTTGCTTCAGGCTCGCTTACACCTTTTTCAGTGCCAGCAACTTTTGCTGTATAACCAGACAAGAAGTGATACATGGCTTGTGCAGGTGTCAATTTTGCAATTGGAGGCAATACACCAAATGCATCTGCGGTAAGCATAATGATATTCTTTGGATGCGGTGCAGTGCCTGTTGGTGAAGCATTTGGAATGAAATCAATTGGATAGGCGCAACGGGTATTTTCTGTCAAAGAGCCATCGTCAAAATCCGGTTTGCGGTTTTCGTCCAGAATTACATTTTCCAGAACCGTACCAAAACGCTGTGTTGTAGAATAAATTTCAGGTTCAGATTCTTGCGACAAACGAATGGTCTTTGCATAACAACCGCCTTCAAAATTGAAGATGCCGTCTGCGTTCCAACCATGCTCATCATCGCCAATGAGCGTACGAGACTGATCTGCTGAAAGTGTTGTTTTGCCTGTGCCTGAAAGACCAAAGAAGACAGCTGCTTCGCCATCGTCATTATGATTTGCAGAACAGTGCATTGGCATCACGCCAGATTCCGGGAGCTTGAAGTTTAGATATGTAAAGACAGACTTCTTCATTTCACCCGCATAAGAAGTCCCGCCGATCAAAACAAGTTTGTTTTTAAAATCGCATGCAATCACTGTTTCTGAACGACAACCATGACGTTCCGGATCTGCTTTAAAGTCAGGCAGATCGATAATAGTAAATTCTGGAGTAAATCCTTCAAGCTCAGAGGCTTCAGGGCGAATGAGCAGATTACGAATAAAAAGCGCATGCCACGCTTTCATCATAATGACGCGAACCTTGATTTTTGAAACTGCGTCTGCGCCACCATGCAAATCCTGTACGAAAAGCTCTTTACCTTCTGCATGAGCCATCATGTCAGCTTTTAAAGTGGCAAAATTTTCCTGTGACATCGATTTGTTATTGTCCCACCAAACCGTATCTTTGGTGACATCATCAACAACAACAAACTTATCCTGAGCTGAACGCCCTGTGTGAGTTCCAGTTTCAACACATAATGCGCCTTTATCTGTAAGGCGACATTCTGAGCGTGCTATCGACAACTCATAAAGTTCTGGTGCTTGTTGGTTTGATAGAACTGTTCCTTGGTTTTTAATACCCAGCTCAGTTAGGTTTGCTGCGATTGCTTTTGCACTTGTATCAGTCACGTTTAATGCCCTTTTTGAGGTAAATATACTCAAATTTCCGATTGGTTTGGCGTGTCATACAGTGTTGAGAGAAAAATTTCTACTAATTAGTTTGTCTAATTTGGGGATGAGAATTAAAGTCTTAATAGCAGCAAAAGCCTTTACTGCCCTTGTAGATTGCTACATTTGTAACCATTTTAAGTATCGAGATATAAAACTGGCATAAACGATTGCCACAATTTGCCCAAAGTTATAGCGCCAATGCAAGTTTGCCTTATTAAATAATTATACTTTTTTCCGCCGGGAGAACTCTAATATGCCAACAATTGCTCTAGTCGATGATGATCGTAATATTTTGACATCTGTTTCAATTGCGCTTGAAAACGAAGGCTATAAAGTTGAAACTTATACTGATGGCACTTCCGCTCTTGATGGACTCAACATGAAGCGTCCTGACTTGGCTATATTCGACATTAAAATGCCTCGTATGGATGGCATGGAACTTTTACGCCGCCTTCGACAAACTTCCGATCTGCCAGTGATTTTCCTTACCTCAAAAGATGAAGAAATTGACGAGCTGTTTGGTTTGAAGATGGGTGCCGATGATTTCATCAAAAAACCCTTCTCACAACGATTGTTGGTTGAACGCGTAAAAGCGGTTTTAAGACGTGTATCCACACTTCCTGAAACAGGAACAAAGAGCGGGGAAACTTCTGCTAAAACTTTGGAGCGTGGCCAACTGGTAATGGATCAGGAGCGTCACACTTGCACATGGAATGGCAAGCCTGTCACTTTAACCGTGACCGAGTTCCTAATTCTGTATGCCTTGGCGCAAAGACCTGGCGTCGTCAAAAGCCGTGACTCACTCATGGATGCGGCCTATGATGATCAGGTATATGTAGATGATCGTACAATCGACAGCCACATCAAGCGTCTTCGTAAAAAATTCAAAGTCGAAGATGATGATTTTGATATGATCGAAACACTCTATGGTGTTGGATACAGGTTTCGTGAAGGGTAGAGTATTTGAGCGTAGAGCTTGGTATCAACAAAGAAGCGACAAACGATGCAGGAAAGCCTTCTGCATCCGATGGTGTTTCATTATCCAAAGCTGAACAGACAAAAAACACACTCAGACTTGTAGAACACAATATGCGGGATGTTACGGGTGAAGCAAAACCGGATCAACCAGCCTCCATCTCTAGCGAAAACTACTTTGATGAAGAGCCAAAGGAAAGGCGCAAAAGCCTTTTATCAAGAAGCTTTAAGGCATTAAAGCAGAATTTATTTTCTTCTCTCACTAGGCGCATTCTGTTTTTAAACCTTGCCGCCCTATCAATATTTCTTGGTGCAATTCTTTATATGAACCAATTTCGCGAGGGATTGATTGATGCAAAGACGGAGAGCCTGCTTACCCAAGGGCGTATTATTGCAAGTGCTATAGAAAGTTCTGCAACAGCAGCGCCTGACGTCATTACAATTGATCCTGATAAATTGTGGGAGTTGAAACCTGGCGAAAGCCTGCAGCCCAAGGTGCCGCTGGATAATTTTGACTATCCAATCGATCCTGAGAAAATTGCGCCTTTATTGCGCCAATTGATAAAGCCTACACAAACCAGAGCCAGAATTTATGATTCCGATGGTGCGCTTATTTTGGACTCTCGCCATTTATATGCAGGGGGGCAGGTAAAACAATTTAACTTACCTTCCTTAAATGGGGAGAAAAGGCGCATTGGTTGGGTTGAAACCATTGGTGACACGCTGAACAAACTTTTACAAAGTCATAGTAATCCAATCTACCAAGAACTTGATGGATCCGGAAAGCAGTATGAAGAAGTTCAATCAGCCCTTACAGGAGCGCCACGCCACATCGTGCGGCAAACAGAGGCTGGCAAACTTACTGTTTCCGTCGCCGTTCCCGTTCAAAAGCTCAGAGCAGTGCTGGGTGTCTTGTTATTGTCAACAGAAGGCGATGATATTGACCGTATTGTGCGTGAAGAGCGTATTGCGATTTTGCGTATCTTCCTGGTTGCGTCGATTGTTATCCTTGTTCTTTCGGCACTTCTTGCCAGCACAATTGCTACACCACTCAGAAAACTATCCGAAGCAGCCATTCGCGTGAAACGCGGTGTAAAATCTCGCGTAGAAATCCCGGATCTGTCCCATCGACAAGATGAAGTTGGAAATCTGTCTACCTCAATTGGCGAAATGACAAACTCTCTTTATCAACGCATTGAAGCAATTGAGAGCTTTGCAGCTGATGTGAGCCATGAACTTAAAAACCCGCTAACTTCTCTTAGAAGTGCGGTTGAGACCTTGCCACTGGCTAAGACAGAAGAATCCAAGCAACGACTGATGGATGTCATACAACATGATGTCAGGCGGTTGGACAGATTGATTACCGATATTTCAGATGCGTCGAGACTGGATGCTGATTTGGCAAGGGATGATGCGGGGCAAGTTGATCTGGCAGAATTATTGGAAAACATCGTTGATGCAAGCCGCAACATGCGCCGTAAAAAACCTGTTGAGATCGCGCTCACCATCAACAATAGTAAAAATCAAACCTTCCTTGTTGCGGGTCATGACATCCGTTTGGGCCAGGTCATCAATAATCTGATTGATAACGCAGCATCCTTTGTCCCCGAAATCGGAGGGAAAGTATCTATTGGTTTAGCTCGTAACAAGAGTACGATCGTCATGGTCATTGAAGACAATGGTCCAGGTATTCAAGCTGAAAATCTGGATCGTGTTTTCGAACGCTTTTATACAGACCGATCAGAAATGGATGGATTTGGCCAAAACTCAGGGCTAGGACTTTCGATAAGTCGTCAAATCGTTGAAGCGCATGGTGGTAAAATCCGTGCTGAAAACAGGCGAGATGGCAATACGGGCGCACGCTTTATCGTCACGCTGCCTGTTGATGCAACGCGAACATCAAAACCTCGCAGGCCGAAGCAAAGCTAAATATGTGCGTAGAAACACATCACGCCTGCGCATTGGAAATCAACCAAATCGGCATTCTTATATTGGGACCCTCAGGCAGTGGTAAGACATCGTTGATGATGGGGCTGCTTGAAAGAGCAAAGTTGGAAAATCATGAGAATTTTCTGATCTCTGACGATCAAACAATTTTATCTTCAAACAAGCAAACTCTTGAAGCTTCAGTACCACAGACAATCGCTGGCTTAGTGGAAATACGTGGATATGGCATAATACCCCATAAGAATAAGGCTAAAACCAATCTGAAATTAGTCGTTGATCTCGTCGAAGATGAAGCAATTGAGCGAATGCCGGAAAAACATTTTTTTGATTATGAAGAAACAACCCTACCGTTGCTTAAAGTACCAAAACGCCACGAAGCACAAGCGGTGAGAATTGTTTTTGCCTGGTTAAATGAAAATGCTGACTTGCAACTTGCTTAAAAAGTCTCAACATTGGATATTCATAATCATCGACTTCTCGGAGACTGTAAATGATCGGCATTGTGATTGTCACCCACGGTAATTTGGCACAGGAATTCAAACTTGCGCTGGAACATATTGTTGGGCCACAAGAAAACATGACAGCTATTAATATTGCTGCAGATGATGATATGGAAGATCGTCGCAATGAAATATCGAATGCTGTTGCTGCTGCCGATACGGGGGCTGGTGTCATTATCCTTACAGACTTGTTTGGCGGCACGCCCAGCAATATGGCAATTTCAATGATGCAGGATGACAAGGTTGAAGTTATTGCAGGTATTAACCTACCCATGCTTGTTAAACTTGCTGGACTGCGAGAAACCAAAACCATTTTAGAAGCTGCTGAACTAGCCCAGGAAGCAGGCCGCAAATATATTCATGTTGCAAGTAAAGTATTGCAAGGCAATGAAACATAAAGCCGATCATAACTGTGTCAGATAATCCCCATCGAATATTGAAAATTACAAACATGCGTGGCCTGCATGCCAGGGCATCAGCAAAGTTTGTGCAATGCGCTGAAAGCCATGATGCAATCGTAAGCGTAAGCAAGGATGGCCATCTTGTTGGTGGCACTTCCATTATGGGTTTGATGATGCTTGCCGCCTCAAAAGGCAGTACCATTCATATCGCAGCAACTGGTAATCAGGCTGATGAAGTTTTAGAAGCTCTGTCTGATTTAATTCATAATAAATTTGGTGAAAATGAATAAGTAATTTTAGTGATAATATTTGTTAATATATATCATATAAAGATTTCTTTATATGATATTGCGAACAAGGACACTAACTGATAGAAGTCAGCGCAATTACGAACATTAATTCAATCTTCCATAAAGGAATTACCATGTCAGAATTCACAGATTACATCGTGAAAGATATTTCACTTGCAGAGTTTGGTCGCAAGGAACTTGATATTGCAGAAACTGAAATGCCAGGTCTTATGTCACTTCGCGAAGAATTTGGTGCTGAAAAGCCTCTAAAAGGTGCTCGCATCGTTGGTTCATTACATATGACCATTCAAACGGCTGTTTTGATTGAAACACTTGTAGCACTTGGTGCGGACGTTCGTTGGGCATCTTGTAATATCTATTCAACACAAGATCATGCTGCTGCTGCAATTGCTGCTTCAAACATTCCCGTCTTTGCTATTAAAGGCCAAAGCCTGGAAGAACATTGGGATTACCTTGATAAATCATTCATGTTTGAAGAAGGTGCAAACCTGATTTTGGATGATGGTGGGGATGCTACACTTTATGTGCTTCTTGGCGCACGTGCAGAAGCAGGCGAAGACATTATTCCTGTTCCATCTTCTGAAGAAGAAGAAGTCATCAAAAAACAAATCAAAAAACGCATGGAAGCTAGCCCAGGCTGGTTTACAAAAACACGCGATGCAATCAAAGGCGTTTCTGAAGAAACAACAACTGGTGTTCACCGCTTGTATGAATTGCATAAAGAAGGTCAACTTCCTTTCCCTGCGATCAATGTGAATGATTCAGTTACAAAATCTAAATTTGACAATAAATATGGCTGTAAAGAATCACTTGTAGACGGTATTCGCCGTGCAACAGATACTATGATGGCTGGTAAAACTGCTGTTGTTTGTGGTTACGGTGATGTGGGCAAAGGTTCTGCTGCATCGCTACGCGGTGCAGGTGCTCGTGTTAAAGTAACAGAGATTGATCCTATTTGCGCATTACAAGCTGCCATGGATGGCTTTGAAGTTACAACGCTTGAAGACACTGTTAAAGATGCCGATATCTTCGTAACAACTACTGGCAATAAAGACATTATCCGCATCGAACACATGCGCGAAATGAAAGACATGGCGATCGTTGGCAACATTGGCCACTTCGATAATGAAATTCAGGTGGCAAATCTTGCCAATCTGAAAATGACTAACATCAAAGACCAAGTTGATATGTATGAAATGCCGAACGGCAATCGTATGATCTTGTTGTCACAAGGGCGCCTTCTTAACCTTGGCAATGCGACAGGTCACCCGTCATTTGTTATGTCTGCTTCTTTCACCAACCAGGTTCTTGCCCAAATTGAGCTTTGGACCAAGGGAGATGAATACAACAATGAAGTCTATATCTTGCCAAAACACCTTGATGAGAAAGTAGCACGTCTGCATCTTGAAAAGATTGGTGTGAAATTGACTGAGTTGAGTAAAGAGCAAGCTGACTATATCGGCGTAGAAACTGAAGGCCCATTTAAGCCAGAACACTACAGATATTAATTCTTAATCATTTATCCACAATATATAGTAGCCGTCGCATTGACAAATGCGGCGGTATTTTTTTTGCGAAAAGACTTCCCGTCGATTCGCTAATTGTTTAAAGTGCTAAGAATCAAAAACTTCCACGAATCAGTTGATTTGAAAAAGGAAGTGTAAAAGCAGGGCAGTCTGGGGAACCGAGCGGCGAGAGGACCGGGGACATGCCGAGGTTAATTAAACCTTTGAAAAACGCGAGGCCAAAACCTTTAGCGCGCAAAAGCATAGCCATGCCTTTGCGACATAAGCTATTGGCCTTTACAAAAAAAATCAGTTTGAAAACCGGATTAGCGCTGGCCAGTTTACCTATGGCTTATGGTCATGCGATGGCGCAGGAAGCAAATGCCTTAAGTTTCAAAGAGCGGTTTTTTCAATCCTTTCACTCAACCGAAATTTTGATGCTCGCCGTTTTTGGTGGCGCGATGAGCTTTGCGCTTATGTCAGCATCATGGCTAATTCGCGAACGCAGTCGTGTCACTGTAGAAAACTCTCATTTAAAAAATAGCCTGGCAGATTTGCGTGCAAAAAACGACAGAAACGAAGCACTTATCAATATCAATGACCAATGCACCGTTGTTTGGAATGGTACAAATGAAACGCCCAAGCTGATTGGTCAACTTTCAAGTTCTTGCGGAGCACCGCAAGACAATGAAAAATTCTTAGCTTTTGGCAGCTGGTTAACCTGCGAAGCGTCTGATGTTTTCAAACCCATGTTGCAAGAATTACGCACCAATGCGACGCCATTTGATACGACTATTCAAACCAATAGCGGAGGCATCCTTGAAGCGCAGGGTCGCGTTTCAGGCGCATATGCTTTTGTCCGCATAAGAGAGATCGGTTCTGAGCGTGAACAATATGCCAGAATTAAAAGCGAACACGACGAACTGATCGGGCAATATAAAACAATCGAAAAACTGTTTGAAAAGTTACCAATGCCAATTTGGCTGCGGAATGCCAACGGTAAACTGTCATGGATTAACAAGGCCTATGCTGATGCACTGGAACTTGAAAAACCATCACAGGCAATAGGCACTGATTGGAATTTGTTTGATCAAGAGCAACGTGAGAAAATCAATAAAATTCAGGAAAGTCAGGAATTATTTCAAGATATTCTTCCTGCAACAGTAGCAGGTGACCGCAAGAAACTTGAAGTTTTCTCGCTTAAGGGTGAAGCTGGATATGCTGGTATTGCACTTGATAAAAGTGATGTTGATGATATCCACCGCATGCTGAAAGAAACAAACGAGGGACACTCAAGAATGCTTGATCAGCTGGCAACAGCTGTCGCCATTTTTGACAAATCCCAGAAGCTTGTTTTCCACAACAGCGGCTTTCAACAATTGTGGAATTTGGATTCAGCGTTTTTGGAATCTCAACCATCCAATGCTGAGCTGCTGGATACTATGCGCGAAGGCAAGCTTTTACCCGACCATCCAGATTGGCGGAAATGGCGTGACAGCCAATTGGAAATATATCAGGCAATCGAACCCAATGAAGAATGGTGGCATTTGCTAGACGGTCAGACAATTCGTGTTGTTATGAGCCCAAGAAATCAAGGGGGATCAACCTGGATTTTTGAAAATGTTACGGAGCGACTGGCACTTGAAAGTAATTATAACGCCTTGATGCAGGTACAGGGTGAAACCCTCGACCATCTGAATGAAGCCGTTGCTGTGTTTGGTTCAAATGGAAAATTACGTTTGTTCAATCCTGCACTAGAAGCGCTATGGAATATACCTGATCTTGAAATTGAGGAAGGGCTTCATATCGTCAAAGTGATTGAAGCATGGACTGATACAATTTCAAACCCGGACGATTTACAAAAAATTCTGGTAAAAATAACCGGCCTAGATGATCAACGCTCTGAAGAAAGTGGGCGACTCGAACTGCGCAATGGTTCAAGTTTTGAATATAGTTTGGTGCCGCTTCCAGATGGGCAATCAATGTTAACGCTCTCGGATATCACAGCGAATGTGAATTTTGAAAAAGCATTAAACGAACGGGCAGAAGCATTGGAAGCGTCTGATTTATTGAAAAGTAAATTCATTCAGCACGTGTCTTATGAATTGCGCGCCCCGCTTACAAATATTGCCGGCTTTGGTGAAATGCTGGCAACACCTGAAATAGGGCAAATGAACCACAAGCAAATTGAATATCTTTCTCATATCAACACCTCCGCTGATGAATTACGTGCCATGGTTGATGATATTCTGGATCTTGCATCCATAGACGCAGGCTCTATGACATTGGAACTTCATGAGGTTGACCTGAATGAAATGATTGAAAACACAGTTTCAACGTTTGAAACTGTGTTTGAACAAAAAGGCCTAAAGAAGAGCTTAGATATATCTCACGAATGTGCCTCACTGATTGCAGATCATTCCAGACTATCTCAAGTGCTGAATAATCTTGTTTCTAACGCCGTAAACTTTTCTCCAGATGGCGGGACTATTTCCATTTCAGCACAACGCCATGATGAGTATCACGAAATAAGAGTGACCGACCAAGGCCCAGGGGTTGCAGAGGACAAACGCGATACAATCTTTGACCGGTTTGAAGCTCAGCCCCATGATGGAGCAAGAAAAGGTACTGGGCTGGGCCTTTCTATCGTGCGCGGATTTGTTGAAATGCATGGCGGCACTGTAACTGTAGAAGATGCACAACCAAGCGGTTCATGTTTCATTTGCAGGCTGCCTGTAGAGCCTGAATTAAAGCAAGCCCCGCAACAAAATGAAACTGCAATTACGGCTGCTGCATAGTCTTGATGAAACCTCTGCTCATCATCACACACAGTGAAGAAGAAACCACGCAATTGGGTAAAGACATTGCAATGGTTTTACGCGCAGGTGACTTGCTTTGCCTGTCTGGAAACCTTGGCACAGGCAAGAGCGTATTGGCGCGTGGCATCATTCGCCATTTAGCTAAAGATGATGCTTATGAAGTGCCAAGTCCAACCTATACGCTTTGTCAAACCTATGAGACATCGCCACCTGTGTCGCATTATGATTTGTATCGTATTTCAGGCATGGATGAACTGGAGGAACTTGGCTGGGAAGATGCCCTTGAAACGGGTTGCTCAATCATTGAATGGCCAGAGCAATGTTTTGATGAACTTCCAAAAGAAGCCGTTCATGTTCAGTTTTCCGAAGATAATGAAACTGTTCGAAAGCTTGAACTTACAGGCAATCAAACACTGATACATCGTATTGAACGCAGCTTGCTGATCAGACAGTTTTTAGAGGCATCACCTTTCAAAAAAACAACTCGCAGTCCTTTAATGGGCGATGCTTCGGCTCGTAGTTATGAACTTATTCAGACTGAAAATGAAGAACTGCTTTTGATGAATGCCCCCGCGCTTCCCGATGGGCCACCCATTAAGAATGGCAAACCTTACAGTGAAATTGCCCATTTGGCCGAAGACGTAACTGCTTTTGTTGCTATTGATGAACTTATCAGGGCAAAGAAATTTTGCGCTCCGAAAATTAAAGCGCAAGATTTGGATAATGGCCTTCTACTCATAGAGCACTTTGGGTCTGGCTCCATCATCGATGAGACAAGAACACCCATAGCAGAACGTTACATGGTCGCAATGGAATTTCTTGCAGCTTTTCATGAATGTGACTTTCAACCCGAGATCAAACTAAACTCAGGTCAGGACTATAAAATTCCTTCCTATGACCCGGAAGCAATACTGATTGAGGTTGATTTACTCCTACAGTGGTATGCACCTTCTCAGTCAGGTCAAAAGATAAGCGAAGCAAACAGCAAGGCTTTTGAACAAATCTGGACAAGTTATGCCCAGCGCGTTCAAGCACACGAACAAACTCTGGTCATGCGTGATTATCATTCACCCAATATTTTATGGCTAGCGCAAGAAACAGGCATAAACCGTATTGGTGTAATTGATTTTCAAGATGCGGTACTTGGCCCTGCTGCTTATGACGTTGCCTCATTGGCGCAGGATGCGCGCGTTGATGTAAGCGATGTCCTGGAAACACAATTATTAAATCACTACATTAAGCTTCGAAAAGAAAATAACCCATCTTTTGACGAAGAAGAGTTTCGGGCAAGTTATGCAACTATGGCGGCACAACGGGCGACTAAAATACTGGGTATTTTCATTCGACTGAATGAACGCGATGGAAAGCCAGCTTATTTAAAGCATTTGCCGCGTGTTCAAGAATATTTGCAACGCAGTCTCAAACACCCCGCGTTAAGTGATTATAAAAATTGGCTGGAAACTGTAATAAAACTGTAACAATAAAACAGCATTAAGTGGCGTAGAAAAAAGAATTGAAATTGTCGGAGAACATCGATGACCGACGCTGGAGCTAATATGCAAGATAATTCAACACCCAAAAAAAATGCGCCCCACTTCGTGCCTAAAAAAGCAATGGTACTTGCCGCAGGCCTTGGCACCAGAATGCGCCCTATTACGGATAAAATTCCCAAACCGCTAGTCAAAGTTCATGGAAAGACACTGCTTGACCATGGTTTGGATGCTTTGGTTCGTGCCAATGTTAAAGAGGCGGTTATCAACGTTCACTATCATGCAGATCAAATTGAAGATCATGTTTCATCTCGGAGCGATTTAAAAATTACGATTTCGGATGAACGAGATGAATTACTGGATTCAGGCGGTGGCATTGCAAATGCCTTGCCGCACTTGGGTGATGAGCCATTTTTCCTGATTAATGCAGATTCTTTTTGGATTGAAGGTTACCAACAAAACCTTCTGCGCATGGCAGAAACCTGGAACCAGAAAGAAATGGATATCATGCTATTGCTCGCAAGCATGGCAAATGCAGTTGGTTTTGGTTCCAAAGGTGACTTTAGCATGGAAACAGATGGACGCTTGCTTAGACGTGGCGAGAAAAAAATTGCCCCTTTTGCTTATTCCGGTGCGGCCATTATTAATCCAGCTATATTCAAAAATGCCCCAAAGGGTGCTTTTTCCCTGAACAAACAATTTGATCAAGCTCTTGAACAGGAGCGCCTCTTCGGGTTACGTCTGGAAGGTCTTTGGTTGCATGTTGGAACGCCAGAAGCCATACATGAAGCAGAAGACGCAATCGCAAAAAGTGCTGCTTAATGTAACCTAAGCAATAGGCACTTTATCTGGAGTGCCAAACATTATTGATCCTTCAAAAAAAGGCAGGCCATTACTATCGAATATTTATTCGATTCCAGCAGAATGTGATTTTCTGCAAGTGCTTGTTGAAAGCTTATTAGACGGATCACTTGTTGAAGGATTTTCGCCTAAAGATAATCCATTACTGCTTTCTACTGCTACAATCTTTGTTCCAAACCGACGTGCTGCAAGAGCGCTATCTGCTGCCTTTATGAGTTTTTATGAGGAAGAAGCACTTCTGCTACCAAATATTAGAACCTTGGGCGATGTGGGAGATGAAGATTTTGGTATTTCTCCCGATGCCAGTCATTTCGGGCAGCCTGGAGAAGAAATAAAACCGCTGGAGCGTACGCTCGAACTTGCAAACCTGATACAAGTTTGGGTTGATGCAATGGAAGATGAAACCAGACGCATCTATGAAGATGAAGATATTGTCATCCCCTCATCGCGCGCTGATGCCATTCTACTTGCTCAAGATTTAAGCATCCTGCTCAGTCAAATCACACAAGAAGAAATCAACTGGTCAGCAGTTCAAAATATTGTTCCAGATAATCATGCTGAATGGTGGAAGCTTACCACTACTTTCCTGAAAATCATTATGGAAACCTGGCCTGCGCATTTACGTGACAAAAGATTACTGGATCCTGCAGAACGTGCCGCTGCCTTATTGAAATTGCGAACCGAGTTTTATCTTTCAGGGCAAAACAAGGGTCCAGTGATTGTTGCGGGTTCAACCGGCTCTGTTGCTTCTACAAGGCGGCTACTACGCGCGGTGGCAAGTCTGGAAAATGGCGCTGTCGTTTTACCAGGACTTGATAAATCAATTTCTAGTCTTGAATGGGCAGCGCTCACAGAAGCCAAAGCTGAAGATCAGGCAATATTGGAAACACATCCGCAATTTGGTTTGGCCCAATTGCTCAAAGGTCTTGATATCGAGCGTGAAAATGTTTCAGAGCTTGGTGAGGTGTCTCAATCAGGTAATTATTGTCAAAGATTGATGGGTTTAGCTTTTGCACCTTCGAGTTTTACATCTGATTGGCTTTCTCAAAGCCTGAAACTTGATGATAAAAAAACCAAAGATGCACTTTCAAAAATCTCGTTAATTGAAGCCGGCAATGAACGCCAGGAGGCTTTGGCAATTGGCGTTGCCATGCGTGAGGTTTTAACGCATGAGACAAAAACCGCAGCGCTTATTACACCTGACAGAAATCTTGCGCGTCGCGTTTCCATCGAACTACAACGCTATAATATTAATGTAGATGACACGGGTGGTTCACCATTGAAAAATTCTGAGGCAGCGCTTTTCTTGCGCCAGATTGCCCAGATTTGTTTTACACCATTTCAAAATTCCAGCCTTGCAGCACTACTGAAGCATCCGCTTTGTTTGTTGGGATATTCAAACCTGGAGGCAGAACGATTAGCACAATTATTTGAGCTTGTTGCCTTGCGTGGTGTTATTAACAAACCAATTCCCGGTCAATTTGAATCGTTCCTGAACGCTCGTAAACTCCAAATTGAAGATGCACATTATATTTCTCCTCAAGTGAAACGATTAACCGAAGAAGATTGGCTTGAGCTTATCGCCTACGCTTCACGTCTTGATGCCGTCTTCTTGCAATTGATGGCACTGGCAGAGATGAAAAGCGAAATACCGTTGAGCGAGTTTTGTTTGAAAATTTCACGTAGCGCAGAAGAGTTTTCGATTGACTTAGAAGGCAAGTCCAAAATTCTGGAAGGTACAGGTGCGAAAGAGTTAAAACACCTGTTTGAAGATATCCTTTCCATGGACGAAAACATCTTCACATTAATGGCCTATGATTTTCCCTCATCCTTTGATGCCATTTTGAAAAGCATCACCACCAGACCACGGGGTAATACACATCCGCGCCTGCATATCTATGGCCCCCTCGAAGTGCGATTGCTGGAACATGACCGTGTTATTCTTGCGGGTTTGAATGAGGGAACCTGGCCACAAACAACACGCAATGATGCTTTTCTCAATCGCCTGATGCGCCAGGAATTAGGCATGTCCTCACCTGAGAGACGGACAGGTCTTGCAGCTCACGACTTTCAGCAGTTAATGGGGAAGAGCGAGGTATTTCTTTCGCGGTCATCTCGCGTTGATAAGGCGCCAACGGTTGCCTCACGCTGGATACAGCGTTTGTCTGCACTTATCGGGAAAGACCAAACCAAAGCACTACAAGTACGAGGTAATGTCTATCTTGAATATGCGGACCTGCTTGACAAGTCAGACGGTGAAAGCAAAAGAGCTGAACGACCAAACCCTACGCCACCCATAGAGGCAAGACCAGGCTCCTTACCCGTTACCGATATTGAAACCTGGATACGCGATCCCTATGCGCTATATGCAAAACGTATCCTGAAATTAAATCCGCTAGAGCCTTTGGAGCGCGATGCTGATCCGATGTTAAAAGGCACGCTTTATCACGCCATTATGCAGGACTATGCGGAAGCCATTGATATCGCTCAGCCTGCACATGAACGCCTTGCATATTTAAAAGAACTGGCAAAAGAACATATTGAAGAACAGAATCTGCCAACGGATATTTCAAACATATGGCAACTTCGGTTTGAAGAAATTGCAGAAGCTTATATTACGTGGGAGGATAACTATCATCTCAAGCAGAAAATTACTGAGACGCTTTGTGAAATTGAAGGCTCAATAAAACTTTCCAATAACACATTTAACCTGAGAGCCAGAGCTGACCGTATTGATATCAATGAAGATGGTTCGCTTCATATTATTGATTACAAAACGGGGACAGGGCCTTCGATAAAACAGGCACAAACACTTTCACCACAACTGGCACTTGAAGGATTGATTGCAAAGCAGGCAGGTTTCAAAATTGATGCTTCAGCTGGTATTAAAAACTTGAGTTATATGCGGTTGCGTCGAGGCGCTGAATTCAAGGCACAATCTATTAGCGATAAAAATCACAGCCTCGATGATATCATCAATAATGCCGAGGCTGAACTGACAAAACTTATCAAAGGCTATCAGTTCCTAGAACAGGGATATCTTTCCAGACGCGCACCTTTTAAAGATGGCGATATCTCAGGTGACTATGACCATCTAGCGCGCACGAGAGAATGGTCTTTTGGCGAAGATGAAGGGGATGTATCATGAACATTCCTCCTTCCACGCTTCAACAGCAATATGCTTCGTCCAATCCTGAAAACTCTGCATGGGTGTCAGCCAATGCGGGTTCGGGTAAGACCCATGTTTTAACACAACGGGTAATCCGCCTTATGCTGGCTGGGAATGCACCAGATAAGATCTTGTGTCTAACGTTTACCAAGGCTGCAGCCGCCAATATGAAAAACCGTGTGTTTAGCACCTTGTCTGAATGGACAATGATGGCAGATGCAGAGCTTGATGCAGAAATTTTAAAAACGACCAATCACCCTGCGACACCACGATTACGCATTCGCGCAAGGCAATTGTTTACTCTGGCGCTTGATACGCCTGGTGGTTTGAAAATTCAGACCATTCACGCTTTTTGTGAATCACTTCTGCATCAGTTTCCACTGGAAGCAAATGTGCCTGGTCATTTCGAAGCACTTCAAGAGATTGAACAAGCCAATATGTTGGCGCAGGCACGCAGTCAGGCTTTAGGCGGGAATGAAAGTGAAGCTGCTAAACATTATGCACAGCTTGTTCCTCATGCAACGGATGGCAAGATAGAAGATGGTTTAAATGCAATCATCGCCATGCGTCAGGACTTTTTAAACTGGTCCAAAGGCGATGTTGAACTTGCCTTATCACCACTTTATTCAACACTAGGCATTGAACCAGATGATACGCCTGAAAAACTTTATCAGCAGGGTGTTTCAAATATCCTTTCAACCTATCCCGATCTCAGCTCGATTACTGCACAAGCTGCACACAGTGATAAAAAGACAGACCTTGAACTCGCATCAGCTTTACAAGTTCTCATTGAGAATGAAAATTCTGAAACAAGTTTTATAACGATCCAAAAAGCTTTTTTGACAGCAAAGAATGAACCAAAGAAATCAATAGCAACTAATTTTGTGAAAAATGAAATTTTGTCAGCTGCTGATACGCTTCATGCAGTAGCGTTGGAAATTATTGTTACGCTTGAAAAAATCAATTCCATTCAGCTTCTTAAAAATTCCTATCATCTGTTCAAAATTGGTGAAGCGGTTTTGGATGTTTACGAAAAAATGAAACGGCAACGCGGTGTTATTGATTTTGACGATCAAATTGAGAAATGCGCAACGCTCTTAACACGTGCAGAAATTCGTGACTGGATTCGCTATCGCCTTGACCGGGGCATTGATCATCTGTTGGTGGATGAGGCACAAGATACATCACCCAAGCAATGGGAAATTATCAATGCGGTGACAGAAGATTTTCACTCTGGCGATGCGGCTGCAACTGTAAACCGAACAGTCTTTGTGGTTGGCGATGAAAAGCAATCTATTTTCTCATTCCAAGGGGCGGAGCCCAGTGAATTTGATCGACAGGAGAGGCGCCTTAAGAAACGGGTTGAAGAGGCAGACAAAACGTTTCATGCAGGACGGTTAGAGCTATCATTTCGCTCAACTCAGGATGTATTACATGCAGTAGATAAGGTTTTTTCACATCCGGAAAATCTGAATGGTCTAACTCAATCAGGGGAGCGACCTGTACATGATGCGGTGCGTGAAAACCATCCAGGTGAAGTTCAAGTCTGGCCTTTGTTTGTCCAAGAAAAAACTGAACAGACTGAAAGCTGGTTAGATCCCATAGACAAAAAATCTGCTGATGATCCTGCGGTATTGCTTGCTAATAAAATTGCCCATTCCATTGAAGAATGGGTTGGCAAACCTTTGCCTGGCATGGATGAACCCCTGAAGTTTGGTGATATTCTTGTGTTGGTTCGAAAACGCGATCGTTTCTTAACGGCTTTTACCCGCACCATGAAAGACAAAGGTCTGGCGATTGCAGGTGCAGATCGCCTCACTTTGACCGATCACATTGCTGTTGAAGATTTGCTGGCAATTGGCCGTGTCGTATTATTGCCAGCTGATGATTTATCGCTTGCCTGTGTACTCAAGAGCGTTTTCTTCAATCTTGATGAAGAGCGTTTGTTTGAACTTACACACGATAGAGGTGAAAGTAGTCTTTATGAAAATCTGATTATGATTTCAAAAGACGAGACTCACCCAAACTTCAAGTCTGTTACATCCATTCTCACCAGACTGCATAAAATAATAACAGTAGGGCGCAAGTCCAGCGTATTTGATTTTTATGCGTATTTGCTTGGCAAGATGGAGGGGCGAAAAAAAATCCTGAACCGTCTTGGAATGGAAGCTGAAGATGTGCTTGATTCATTTCTTGATGAAGCCCTGAGTTTTACCAACGACCGAAATGGAGGTCTTGAAACATTTATTACTGAATTGACGAATGCTGAACCTGTTATCAAACGGGAAGTAGAACTGGATCGTGATGAAGTTCGCATTTTGACCGTTCATTCATCCAAAGGACTTGAAGCTAAATTGGTCTTTTTGGTCGATCATTGCGGTGCAGCCTGGAGTGAGAAACACAGACCCGAACTCTTAGAAATTCAGACCGGCGCTTATCCAAATGGTTATCTCTGGCTCACCAGCAAAGATAAACATGTTGAGGCGACAAGAGAAAGTACCGAACTGATTAGTCAGGCTGCAGAAGCTGAATATAGACGACTGCTTTATGTTGGCATGACGCGGGCTGCGGACCGTCTCGTTGTTTGCGGATACCGTGGTGCAACAGAACCCAAGCACAGCTATTGGCATGGTATGGTGGAAAATGCCCTTGCAGATACAGCTCATGAAATCAAAAATGATGCTGGTGAGGTAACTGCGTTGAAATGGATTTCCAAGTCACAACCCTCCATTGCCTTAAAAGAACAGTACGATGAGGCCATGATCTCCTCTGAATTGAACTCAATTCCTGCATGGTTATTTGAGCCTGCGCTGTCTGACCCACCGCTGCCAAGACCGCTAACGCCTTCAGGTGCTTTTGCCTTGATTGACCAGGACAGTCTTGCCAATGAAACCTTGAAATTTTCTTCGCAGGTCGAAGATAATAATATTGCTCTTCTAAAGGGAAATGCGACGCATAAATTACTGGAAGTCTTGCCTGATATTCATCCAGACCAACGTATAGCGTTGGCTACGGATTATCTTGAGAAAACATGTGCTGGCCTATCAGAAAAACTGCGCTCAGATATTTTAGACAGCATCTTTGCCATTTTCTCCGATGACCGCTTCAAGACCTTCTTTGAAGGTGAAGCTCAAGCGGAAGTTTCACTTGCCGGGCGATTGGATATAAAATCCGGAAGCATGTTGGTAACAGGCCAAATTGACAGACTTATTGTATCAGAAGATAGCGTTACCATTCTGGACTATAAGACAAACCGTCAGGTGCCTTCGTCACTTGATGAAACACCTGCAGAATATATCACACAGCTTGCACTTTATCGTGATTTGGTTACGCGCATATATCAGAATAAAAAAATTGTATCGGCGCTTTTATGGACGCAAACCCCTCAACTGGATATTATTCCAGATGAAATGCTCAATAAGGCGCTGGAAGCAATTAAGAGCCGATAAGCACCTTGACGTTGCTGATTGGCGTTCTTACGTTAGATGCTGAAACAAGCGAGTCGCATGAGACACGATCATAAATTTTAAGGAGGCATATCATGGCCACACAAAAAATAGATTCAAGTAATTTTCAATCAGACGTATTAGGTTCTGATATTCCAGTAGTTGTGGATTTCTGGGCTGAATGGTGTGGCCCATGTAAGGCAATTGGCCCAAGCCTTGAAGAAATCTCGGACGAGATGGAAGGCAAAGTAAAAATTACCAAAATCAATATTGATGAAAACCCGGATTTGGCTGCCCAGTTTGGTGTACGTTCAATCCCGACACTACTTCTTTTCAAAGACGGTGAGCCGGCTGCGATGCAAGTGGGTGGCAAGCCTAAAAGTGCTTTGGTTGATTGGATCAACGGCGCTGCGTAAACTACAATCAAATTTATGAAATAAAGCCTGATTGGAAATAGTCAGGCTTTTTTATTGCCTGTATTTATTGAGGTGGTGTTTCGTTCAAGTCTAAAACTTCACCCACCATGTAAAGTGAACCACAAAATAAAACACGCATGTCGGGCGTTTCTTTTAAGTATTGTGATGCTTCCATGATTGCATCTTCAAGGGATGCAAAACTTTGCGTCTTAAGCCCAGCACTCTTGGCAACCTTGGCAAGTTCTTCTGGCGGTATTCCCGCTTCGCTCATGGCGACCGGAATGGCAAAAACTTCTGCATCCAGTTTTTCAAATGGTTTGAAATAGCCAAAGGGTTCTTTGGTATTAATCATGCCACAAATCATAAGCGTCTTGCGTTGAGTACCAGCGTTTTGTCTTTGCAGTTCGGAGGAAATAGCTTCACCAGCAGACGGGTTATGACCGCCGTCAATCCAGATATCTGCATCAGGTGAAAGCATTTCTGAAATTTTACCTACTGGCAGTTTTTCCAAACGTCCTGGCCAAGTAACATTGAGCATACCTTCGGCAAAAGCTTCAGGAGAAATTTTGATTTGAGCCAATCTAATCGCTGCCATTGCGAGCGCAGCATTGTCCAATTGATGTTCACCTGACAATTTTGGTAAAGGCAAATCCAGAAGACCATCTTCATCCTGATAAACAAAGCCTGTTGCATCGCGGTAAGCGTCAAAATCCTGGCCTGCAATAACGATTGAAGAGCCGTTTTTACGAGCAACTTCTTCTATTGTCTTGCGTGCCTCATCTTGCTGGCATCCCACTGCAACTGGCACTTTGTGTTTAATGATGCCTGCTTTTTCAAAAGCAATCTTTTCAATCGTATCACCCAGATATGCCTGATGATCAAGCGCGACCGGAGCGATCGCACATACCAAAGGTTTTGGAATCACATTCGTTGCATCAAACCGACCGCCAAGGCCAACTTCAACCAAAGCAAAATCTGCCTCATGTTCACTGAACAAGACAAACATGACAGCGGATAAGAGCTCAAAAACGGTAATGGGTTTATTGTCATTTGCATCTGCGACGCGTTGAATTGCATCTGCCAGAACATCGTCACTTACCAAAGTTCCAGCCAAACGATAGCGTTCGTGCCAATTGACCAAATGCGGAGAGGTGTGCACATGAACTTTATAGCCTTGCGCTTCAAGAATTGCTCTGGTGAAGGCAAGCGTTGAACCTTTGCCGTTTGTACCAGCAACGTGAATAACGGGTGGTAATTTGTCTTGTGGGCGACCAAGCTTTTCCAATAGGTCAGAAATTCGATCAAGCGAGAGGTCAAAGCCTTTCGGATGTATTTCCGAAAGCTTGTTGATGAGTGCGTCAGATTTCATGAACTATGCTTGAGCTTCAGTTGCTTCTTCAGCAGTTTCTGAAACTTCTTGAGGAGCTTCAAGTGCCAAGGCAGGGGCTTCATATGCTGGCTTATTGAGCAATAAACGAATAACACGTGACAGTGTTGATTTCATATCCAGACGACTAACGATCATATCGACCATGCCATGCTCTTGCAGATATTCTGCTGTCTGGAAATCATCTGGCAATTTCTCGCGGATTGTACCTTCGATTACACGGCGACCTGCAAAACCAATCACTGCACCCGGCTCAGCAATATGAACATCGCCAAGCATTGCGTAAGATGCAGAAACGCCGCCAGTCGTTGGGTTTGTTAAAACCACAATATAAGGAACGCCTGCGTCTTTCATGCG
>CALHIB010000175.1 GCA_938030595.1 uncultured Rhizobiaceae group bacterium
TCTGCCATAACAGAAGCGCCACCCTCATGGCGAGCAACAACAGTTTCAATGCCAGACTCATACAACCCATCAAGCACTGCCAAATAGCTCTCGCCCGGAACACAGAAGATTCGGTCAACTCCTTGTTTTTTCAAAGCTTCAACTAAAAGATGGCCTGCAGGTTGCATTTTAAGTCACTTTCGGAATTTTTTTGGATACTTCAGTTAAATAAAACAAATATCCAGTAGAATTAAACACTAAATTGTTGATTTTTGATACTTGGCATGTAAATTGACTATGCGGAATATCAGGGTGCCCCAGCCTATCAAGCCCTGAATGAATTTGAGAAACCTCCTAGGAGTATTTCACATTTTCAGTTTCGTGATTGGAGTCAGCGCCTTCGGGTTAGCTGGCTCCTTCGCGTTAACTTTCTATCTGTCATATCACCCAAAAACCTTATCATCATTGAACTGCTTGATTGTTTCAGCATCAAACCCAAGTTCATTTAACACTTCTTCATTATCCTGCCCTAACAAAGGTGGTTCCCTGTCAATTTGAGCAGGACTATCAGAAAAAGTGATTGGATTATGAATTGCCAAATAACGCCCTTCAGATGGGTGGTTACGCTCTTCAAGAAACCCGGTATCTCTCAATTGTGGATCCTGTAAAACACTATCTAGCGTGTGCACTCTCATACAAGGCACATTTTCTTCAGCAAGCACTTCCATCCACTCATCAGTTGTTTTTTGAAGCGCTATAATCTCTGCTTCCTTGTATAAATCTGTTATATGATTGGTTCGTGCAGCATAGGTTGCATAGCGCTCATCTTCCATTAGCACTTCACGTCCACCAAGTCTGAAAAAGCGTCGCCAATTTTCATCAGAATATGGCATTAAGGCAATATAGCCATCCTTGGTCTTGTAAGGTTTGCGCATCGGATTAATTGACCGTGCATAAGCTATTGGCGGTTTTGGCGGTACAAAAGTATGCCCATAAAGGTTTTCTGCCATCGTAAAAGAAACCATACATTCCATCATGGGAACTTCTACAAATTGCCCGCGTCCGGTACGCTCCTTGTGAAGGAACGCTGCCAGCATGGCATAAGCTGCATGAAGACCCGTTGTTTTATCTGCAACAAGGCCGGGGAAATATCGGGGTTCGGTCGTACCGTCTTGCATGGGTATCATGAACGAGGCACCTGAAACCGCTTGCACCAAGTCATCATAGGCCTGGCGCTCGGCATAATGTCCATCAGAACCGAAACCAACGGCATGACAATAGACAATTTCAGGATTAATCTCTTTGACGCTTGCATAATCAAACCCAAGCCTGCGCATGCCACCTGCACGAATATTATGAACAATTCCATCGGCCGTCTTTATCAGTTCGCGCAATATCTGCTTCGCACCCTCTTTACGAAGATCAAGCGTTACCGCTCTTTTGTTGCGATTAATGGTCAAATATATTGGCCCCATGCCTTCGGAAATATGGGGTCCCGCATGGCGCATAATATCTCCGCTTGGCGTTTCGACCTTGATGACATCAGCTCCAAGGTCACCCAATAATTGAGTACAATAAGGCCCAAGCACCACGGAGGTCAGGTCTATTATTTTATAGCCCGAGAGTGGGCCCTGTTTTTCAGTTTTTGGTTCTTTCGTCATGCCGCGACTATTGGCGAAACTTTTAAAGAGTTCAACCCACTAAAGCCAACAAGTCATCTTTGTCCAAGTGATAAGCCTTACCGAAGCCTCCATTCAAATAAGCACGCTCTATTTGTATGGGATAAAATCCAAAGTCACCAAAGTCGATATAAAGCCCAGCCTTAGGGTGTGTTTCGAGAAATACTTGCCTGAATTTTGTACGTTGTTCATGCCCATTCGCCATCCGAACTGTTGTACCAACAAGTGTGATACGCGCGTAAGCCAAACCATCGCCTTTGCCAGGTTCACCCAACATCAATGAGCATTTATTATCTTGTACAAGGCACTTTGAATGAAGCGATAAATCAGAACCTGCAAAAAATAACCCGGTTTCCTTTGAAAAGCTTGCAGCAACACGACTAACCAGTGGAAAATCAGACGCAAGATCATTTACAGCCAGTGAACTATATTTCGCATCGTTTAAAAGTTTGCGAGTTAATTCCAAGGCTTCATCATCTGTTTTTCGGACAGGGTCAATCTTTTCATTCATGATGGTATTTTCCATGTTCACACGAGCAATTTCTATGGTTATAACATAGTCTAATTTTCTTGGAGGAGAACCCAATGCTTGGACAAATGATGGATCAGGAACTTCTGATTTCAAGCATCATAGATCATGCTGCCCTATACCATGGTGATACCGAAATCGTTTCGGTTAATACAGACGGCACACAAATGCGAACCAATTATTCGCAAGTTCACAAACGAGCAAAAAAACTTGGGTCTGCCTTAACAAAACGTGGCATGGAACGCTCAGACCGTATTGCAACGATTGCATGGAACAACCATCGCCATTTTGAGCTTTACTACGGCATATCGGGCGCAGGACTTGTCTGCCATACGGTAAATCCTCGTCTCTTCCCGGAGCAACTTATATATATCCTGACCCACGCTGAAGATAAAATTGTATTCTTTGATGCAACCTTCATTCCTCTGGTCGACGGTGTCCGTTCACATCTGCCCAACATCAAACATTGGGTGTTAATGGAGGCGCGTAGCGAAGAACTTGCAAGCCAACATGACTGGATGGAGTTTTATGAAGATGTCGTTGCTGAAGGTGATGACGATTATCAATGGCCATCTGATTTAAAAGAACGTGACGCTTCTTCACTTTGTTATACTTCGGGCACAACAGGAAATCCCAAAGGCGTATTATATTCCCACCGCTCCACACTTCTGCATGCGATGATGTCGGCAACGCCTGATGTGATGAATTTCTCAGCGCGTGATTGCTTGTTACCCGTTGTACCAATGTTCCATGTAAATGCTTGGGGATCACCCTATGCAGCAGCACTAGCAGGTGCAAAAATAGTGATGCCTGGCCCAGGCCTTGATGGTAAAAGCCTCGCTACTTTGTTTAATGATGAAAAAGTTACAATTGCAGCAGGCGTACCAACCATTTGGGCAGGCCTTATTCAATATCTGGAAGCAACCAATACAAAACTACCTCATATGAAACGCACTGTGATTGGTGGATCAGCATGTCCACCTGTTATGATCGACAAGTTCCGTGATGAATATGACGTAGAAGTTTTACACGCTTGGGGCATGACGGAAATGTCGCCATTAGGCTCGGTCAACAATCTCAAAAACAAACAACTTGATTTGCCTGACGAAGAAAAGAAGGTCATTCGCTTAAATCAAGGCCGTCCATCCTTTGGCATGGAACTCGCAATCTTTGACGAAGACTTTAACCAGCTCCCAAACGATGGCGTAACGCAAGGCGACTTGCATTGTCGTGGGCCATGGGTATTGGATGAATATTTCATGGCTGAAAAAGGTACCACTCTTAACAACGGCTGGTTCGATACTGGAGATGTTGCAACACTGGATGCAGACGGCTTTATGACGATTAAAGACCGTTCAAAAGACATCATCAAATCAGGCGGAGAATGGATTTCAACCGTTGAACTTGAAAACATTGCTGTTGGTCATCCCGAAATTGCCGGCGCTGCCGCGATTGCTGCAAAACATGAAAAATGGGATGAGCGCCCAGTTATCCTTGCAGTCAAGGCAGAAGGTGCTAACATCACTGAAGCAGATTTATTGTCTTACTACGATGACAAAATTATCAAATGGCAGATACCTGACAAAGTAATCTTTGTTGACCAACTCCCAATTGGTGCAACAGGCAAGATATTGAAAAAAGAACTACGCGCAGAATATGAGAATGTACTAATCAACGGATAACAAGAAGCGGCAAACATGGATCAAGCACAGGCAATATTTTTTGCCTTTCAAGTCTGGTGTAACATCGGCGCAATCATTGCGCTTGTATTCCTGACCATTGGCATAGATCGCATAGATGAAGATGCCCAAGGCGCTTATGTTTTCAGATTGCTTTTAATCCCGGGAATTTTGCTAGTTTGGCCGCTCGTTTTATGGCGTTGGTTTATTTTAGAAACCAAACGAGACGTATGGAAAAACCGTCATCAACCGCCACGCCATGCCCATTTCTGGGTAGCAATTATTTTCGCCATAACCATTCCGGCTGTTATCATCATAGGCTTATCTGTTCGACAAACTTGGCCGACGAATTTTGAACCGCAAAAGCTCTCGCTGCTTCAGGAGCAAAGCCAATGAGCGTTAAATATATTCCTGTTCAATGGAACAATAACAAGTGGAAATATAACGCCGTCATGCTGGCGAGTGTCTTTGCATATCTATGGCTTTTCATTTTTGTGACACCGGATCTCATGTCAAATGAAGGCCGTATCAATGGACAGGTTCATAATGCACGTGCCTTTGGTTCATGCGCCTTCTTAATGCTTAGTGTCATCTTATGTATCGGCCCGCTGGCAAGGCTAGACAAGCGTTTTCTACCGCTACTTTATAACAGGCGCCACTTTGGTGTCATAACTGCTTTTGTAGCAATTACTCATGCTGGCTACATTCTCAATTGGTATTTTGCCTTCTCACCCTCCAATAAATATGAAGCGCTTCTGTTCAGCAATACAAGCTACGGTCAACTGTCAGGCTTTCCCTTCGAGGTCTTTGGCATATTCGCGCTTTTCTGTTTGGTAATTCTAGCAGCGACCAGTCATGATTTCTGGTTGAAGTTCTTAACACCGCGCATCTGGAAACGAATACATTATCTAATCTATGCGGCATATATCGCTGTGGTGGCGCACGTCAGCTTTGGCATTCTACAAGACCAGCAAAACCACACGTTCACACTTATCTTCATTGTTGTTGCAGGCATTGTAGCCATCTTGCATCTCATGGCAGCTTTGCATGAGCGCAAACATGGCGATCCGTTTCCTTCCATATCTGATGATTGGGTCAAGGTTTGTGAAACTTCTGAAATGCAAGAGGGCTTTGCAAAGATTGCTCAACTCACACAAAAAGAACGGGTTGCCGTCTTTCTGCACGAGGGTAAACTCTCCGCTATCTCCAACGCCTGTGCCCATCAAAACGGCCCATTAGGCGAAGGCAAAATCATTCGCTGCCTAGTCACATGCCCTTGGCATGGATTTCAATACGACGTCACAAATGGTTCATCACCTGCACCCTTTACCGAAAAAGTGCCAACCTATAACCTCAAGCTTGAAGGCACTTCAATTCTGGTAAACCGCAATGCGAATGCACCTGGCACTTTTGTTGAGCCCTTGCCAATGGAAACGATGGGAGTAGCAAAATGAGCGAGAAAAAAGCTCCCTTTTTCGTAGGCTACCTTGGCATTCCAAAAGCCCTGAAAGGGTTCTTGTTAAAGCTGTCGATACTTATTTTTGCAGGCTTTGTAGCAGGCGCAGTGCTTGCTGGTGCCACACAAGATGACCCAGGCGAAGCAGGCTTCAGATTTGATTATGGTCGTCAAACCGTCACGGGCGTACTGGAAACAAAACCCTATCCTCTTCTCTATGTGACTGAAGGAAACGAGCGCATCAAAGCTGGCCATACCATGATGTTATCAGGCCAAGGCAAAACCCCTATTATGGCAAACCTCTCACAACTTGAAGGCAATGAGGTCAAAGTCTCTGGCATCATCTTAAAACGCGGTGATTTGGATATGCTGCAAGTGGCAGGTGGGCAAAGAGGCATTGAAGACTTGTCAAAACAAGGAACCATTCCAAAAAGCGAACCACTTGGCAAATGGAAACTGCAAGGTGAGATTTGTGATGGTAAATGCCTGGCGGGTGCCATGAACCCAGGTCGCGGCCTTGCACATAAAGCCTGTGCCAATCTATGCCTGCTAGCTGACATTCCGCCCGTATTTGTTTCTTCCAACCCGATAGAAGGACAAGAATTTCTGTTGGTTGCAGGCCCTGACGGCGGCCCCTTTCCTAGAGAACTATACAACTATGTAGGTCAATTTCTGGAACTTGAAACTGATATCGAAAGACGCGGCGACTTACTGGTTTTGAAAATTAACCCATCCAAAATAACGGTCATCAAATGAGAAAGTTACTATCCCTCATAATTGTAGCTTTTGCAGGCTTCGTTCTTTTATATATCTCTCGTTTTTGGTTATTTAGCTTATGGGAGCGCCCGGGTCTTTTTGATTTAAAGAGTTTACCACCACAAGGCGGTCTTTTACGAAGCTGGTTACGGGGAACTGACCTTGTTCCCTTCGAACTCATGATTTGGGCCATTGGTGGCTTTTTGGTTTTGACAGGACTGGAAAAAATATTCGATTATCTAAAACATCGTCCAAACAACCAAAATACTTAAATCCTGCCAGCTTTTTTGGTTAACTTTGAAAGCTCTTGTTTTTTATCCAAAAATCGCTTGTTGGCTTTATCCATAACAGCAAGTTGAGCCTTCGTATATTTTAAGTTTAATTGTATTTTTGAGAGGAGTTTTAAATTCTTTCCCTGCTTACCAGATTCTAATTCACATTCTGAAATAAGTCGCCCCAATTTCTGATTGATTGTTCTAAACCTTGCAACATAAGATTTCATTTTATCCATGCTCTGATCATAAATCCTGGCATCTGTGATGCTGTCCAGATCGTCATTTGAAACACGAAATAAAAACTCTTGAAAGTTCTTTTCTGTTGCCAGTTGCATACGACCCGCAAAAGACCAAAGTTCAGGTATGGTCTCTTGATAGGCTGAATGCAAAAACTGTTTATCAAGTTTATTTTCTTCAATCACTTGTGAAGTAAGAGTGCCAAAAACATCTTCAAATTTAGGCAACACATAAGCCTTGGTAGAGCGAAAATTCCAGGGTCCATTCGCTAATGCAGTTGGTGTATGCAATGTAATAACCGATTTGAAAGCACTCCATAAATCGCGCCCGGATGTATCTTTTTGCGCTCTTAACCATTCGCGATGCCGTGCCACAGAAACAATTGGCACAGATTGGTTTTTACACAAGATTCCCAAAATAAGATCCACCATAGTAAAGGGTGCAAAATCATCATATGAAACTTCAAGCGTATCAGCATGAAAAGCAAAGGTTCCACTACCAGGCAAGTTAACAATAGCATCATGAATGAGCGCTCTACGAAACGGAAACATCGCGCTTCTTTGATAATACCATCGCAATTGATCTGAAAAGATTGATCCGTGAACACATACAGCAAATTTGTGCTTGTATTTGTGGAGTGTCTCTATCATCCTTCGTACGTAATTTTTGGGATAAATAATATCGTCATCAATCAGAAACACGTATCCGCGAACATTTTCTTCTTTCAAAAACCACACCTTACCATTTGCACTTAAGTCGCCATGGTCTTGGCTTCGAAATACTTTAATTTTGGATTGACTAAGAAACCCAGGCACCTCGTCATAGCCATTTAAATAAACATAGATTTGATCACATTGATCATAGATCGATTTTATTGTGAGTTTTAATGAAGTCGCGCGTTCTGGAATACTGGCTAAGCTAAATGTAACTGGTTCATTTGGTTTAGGTTTAAATAAAGAAAGCAACCCATAGCTTCTTCGCGTTGCTTTACGGTTCTCTTGAATATCATAAGACAAAGCATCGTAATTCCCAATCTTGCTCGTTATATAATTGAGTTTGCGATTAGAACGCTTAATCTCTGAAAGATGCGAATTTAAAGTTTCATTTGCATGCACAAATTGATTGTTGCCAGCAAGTTCATCAACGGCAGAACGGACATCATTTATATTAAAACAGTTTTTAATGAATAACTCATTATAGATTGCGGCCTTATGTATTTTATCTTCAATAATTTGCGCAGGATACAAATCACCGCAAGATTGAGTGCCCTCAATTAGTTTGAAATAGTCTCCCCTTTCCTTCGCATACAAGGCCAGCTCCAGATCCAGATATCTGGGCGAGTTCCATTTGTCATACACACCAAACTTGCTTGATGAACCTTTAAATACTCGAATTGCACACGAACTTGCCACAGGAATAGATACATTCATCGAACACTTTCTGGCAACTTTTGAAAGTGTGATTAAATCACCTGCATTATAATAAATGCCCATCTTTCCTGTAACGCAGTAACCAGCACGACATACAAACGGTGATTGCTTTAAGTGAGACTGAATATGATCGATATCAGTCGCTTTAATAAGTGGTTGCGAGCCAGTGAAAATAACATCCAGATACTTAAACTGATGTTTCTCAATCAACGATTGTGAATGTTTCAAAATGTGAGAAAGATAAGTTTGACGATCCTGCTTCAGATCACACAATCTTAAATGATGGTATTTCTTAGATAAATTGTTTTGATGATCGCTTTTTTCCTCTGATAAAAAAACAAAAAGTATATTTGTTAAGTGGCGTTCATCGCTCATTTTTGTCGATTCCTAATAGCGATTTGATAGTCAAAAATCTCTAAAGCACTTAACGTCATTTCATACATCAGTTGGCATTTGGATCGTGGACTATTCAAACTCGTATTAATTTGCACAAAAAGTGCGTTCATCTTTTCAAGCAATACGCGTTTTTTTTGAGCCGACATCTCCTGATCATATTCCTCTAAATATTGCTCTAACTGAGCGATGAGTAATTCGATATCGTCTGGTTTTGTCAAAAAGTCCATTTCACACACTGCATTACAAGATTCAGAATATATTCCTATACAACCTTTATATGTTTTTAAAAATTTTACAACCCTAGGTTTAATTTAAATTTTAAAATATACTTTTACGTAAACGTAAGTATTGCAATTTGGCGACGAGCAGCTATATCAGAGAAATCATTTTAAAAGAGGAGATATCCCATGAGCATGGACTCAGCAGTAGAAGCAATCACAGCGAAAGTAAGCGGCGGAAGCGGCATTGGTGCAACCGTAAAATTTGATTGCGGTGATGATGGCGTCGTCTTCATTGATGGCAATGCAACCCCACCAACCGTTTCAACAGAAAATGCAGATGCTGATTGTACTGTTAAATGTGACAAGGACGTTCTTGATTCACTCATCGCTGGCGATCTGGATCCAACTGCAGCATTCATGCAGGGCAAAATCAAAGTTGAAGGCGACATGGGTGTTGCTATGAAGCTTAGCTCAATTCTGTAATCAACTTATTTTATATATTGATTTTTAAAAGGACGGCAGACATGCTGTCCTTTTTTATTGCCTGAATTTAAGAGGATGAACGATGGCTGATCACGGATATGAAGAAGGACGCTTAAATTTACCTTTCGTTGGCTTTGCAACCTTTGGAAAAAAACCAACCTGTGAAGATTGGGATGCAATAGATGCTGATGTGGCAATTTTAGGGGCACCTTTCGACTTCGGCACTCAATATCGCTCAGGTACGAGATTTGGCCCTCGCTCCATTCGTGAGGCATCTACACTCTTCTCCTTTGGTCATGCAGGCGCCTATGATCATGAAGATGATGCAACTTATTTGGGTGAAGATGTCCGTATCGTCGATATGGGAGACGCGGACATTGTTCATACGGACACAGAAAAAAGCCATGCCAATATTGAATTAGGAGTACGCAAAGCCTTGGCAGCAGGTGCGCTACCCGTCACATTGGGCGGTGATCATTCAGTCAATATACCATGCATTAGGGCTTTTGATGATCAAGAGCCTTTCCATCTCATACAAATCGATGCGCACTTGGATTTTGTTGATGAACGCCACGGCGTTAGGCACGGTCACGGCAACCCAATGCGCCGCGCCGCAGAAAAAGACTATGTAAAAGGCCTTTCTCAAATCGGCATTAGAAACGTTTCTTCGACTGCAAAAGAAGGCTACGTTGATGCACGTGCCATGGGCTCAGATATCGTCTC
>CALHIB010000176.1 GCA_938030595.1 uncultured Rhizobiaceae group bacterium
ATTGGAAAAATCAAGTCGATTAGCGCACTACCCAAAGGCAAGCGCTTTAGAGTTGAAACTGTCTATGACACATCGACCATTGATATTGGCGCTTCCATTGCACATTCTGGTGTATGTCTCACGGTCGTTGAAAAAGGTGACTCCTGGTTTGATGTTGAAGCCTGGGAAGAAGCTTTACGCCTAACAACATTGGGAAGTCTGGAAAAAGGTGACCCTGTGAACCTGGAACGCTCATTGAAAATCGGCGATGAACTTGGTGGACACTTGGTTTCCGGACACGTCGATGGCGTTGCCAAAATTGTTTCAGTCGATGAAGAGGGCGACGCAGTTCGATTTACGCTTGAGGCGCCAAAGGAGCTTGCAAACTTTATAGCAGCAAAAGGATCGGTAGCACTGGATGGTGCTTCGCTAACCGTGAATAAAGTCAACGGTACAAAATTTGATGTCTTACTCATCAAGCATAGTTTGGAAGTGACCACGTGGGGGCGCCGAAAGTTGGGAGATAGCCTCAACTTGGAAATCGACACCATGGCACGCTACGCAGCACGGCTTTCAGAAAAAATATAATGTTGTAATCGTTTATATAACGTGCTTTGCCAAACATTAACCAAAATGCTCTTATAATTAGGCAAGTGTAAATTAGGTTGGTGTTTGCAATATCATGAATTTGAAAATTTTATCAACATTATCAATGGTATTTGCCATATCTGCATGTGTATCTAGCAATAACGAAGATGTGCTGCAGTCTGCTATTCAACAGGATAATAGTGTTGTCGCAGAGCAAAATAATGACGTTTCCCCCTTTAACGTTGCTTCAATACCAGAAAAAAAACCGGTTTTTTCAACCTCACCTGCTATAGCATTCGCTTCCGATGAAACAGTAACTAATCAGCTGCAAGTTGTTGAGCCTGCGCCGCCACCGCCGCCACCACGCAAAAAGAAAACCTATCTGATCAATGGTCTGGCGAGTAGCGTTGAATCGATTGGGTATGGATTTACAAATCTATCAAAGAAAATACCAAATTCATCACTTCATAATTACGCCTCTTTTATTGAAAGTTCGACCTTGGTTCGATCCAAAGTAACGCGCGAGATTAAAGCTGCTTACAAGGCGGATCCTACTGTTGAAATCAACCTTATCGGCATCAGCTTTGGTGCAAATATCGTCACTTGGATTGCGGAAGATTTGAACCGAAAAGATATTCCGATCAATTATCTGGCAACGCTGGAAGGTCCAGCCATGTCTCGTATTCATGATAATGTACGACTGGCAGATAATTTTAGCTGTACCGGATTGAATTGCTTTAGAACAACTTCCAAATTGGCTTGGCGCAATAAAACAACAGAGTTTGCCAAGTTTAAAATCAAAACAGGCCATGTTGCATTGGCAAATCACCCTCAAGTTCATGCGCGTGTTTTATCGCAAATTGATAAGCCGTTGGAACCTGTCCAAGAACCTCAGTTCGTCGCTCAATAATCTACATTTTCCATGTCATTGGAATTTAGACTTGCCAAGCGTGGCTAGCCATGTTTTGACCTGTTTAAACTAAAGTTTGAATCAGGAGTGATGAATGGCTAAGGCCCCGCATCTTTTGGTCGTTGACGCACCATATTATACAGAAATTTCAAAAAGCCTGATGGAAGGCGTAACAGCAGTGCTGGATAAAGCTGGCGCTACCCATGATTATATTACGGTTCCTGGTGTGCTGGAAATCCCTGCTGCGGTTTCTATGGCTGTTAGTTCAGATAAAAACTACGATGGTTATATCGTTATTGGTTGTGTTATTCGCGGTGAAACAACGCACTATGAAATCGTTTCGAATGAATCAGCGCGTGCAATCATGGATATGTCTGTTCGTCACAATCTTGCAATTGGTAATGGCATTCAGACTGTAGAAAATGAAGCGCAAGCCTGGGCGAGAGCCAAAGTCTCTGAAAAGAATAAAGGCGGTGGCGCAGCTCATGCAGCGCTCGAAATGATAGCATTAAAGAAAAGCTTTACAGTATGAGCGATACGCAAACTTCTAATGATGAAATCAAGCCAGCAAATAAGCGCGGCTCTGCTCGCCTTGCTGCTGTGCAAGCCATTTATCAAATGGATCTATCCAGCGCGCCTGTTGCAGAAGTTGTGCAAGAATATGAGAACATTCGAATTGGGCAAGAAGTCGATGGCGAGACCTATCTTGATGCTGATCTAGGCTGGTTTCGCGGTATTGTAGCAGGCGTTGTCGAGCTTCAAACAGAACTCGATCCCAAGATTAACAATGCACTCCCGGCAGATTGGCCTTTGTCACGCATTGATACTTTGCTCCGAGCTGTAATGCGTAGCGGTACATTTGAGTTATTAAAGCGCAAAGACGTGCCTGCGAAGGTTGTAATCAATGAATACCTTGATGTAGCAAAAGCATTTTTTGATGAAGACGAACCACGCCTTGTAAATGGTGTTCTAAACCGCATCGCGCGGGAGTTGCGAGAAGATGAATTCCCGCAAGAATAACTATCAGTTAAGTGAGTTTTTACTTATCAAAAAATACTTCGCTCCATTTGCAGGCGAGGGGGCTTTCAATTTATCGGATGATGCTGCTGAAATAATACCGACAGAGAGCATGTCCCTTGTCATTACACAAGATGCCGTGGCAGAAGGCATCCATTTTTTTCCTGATGATCCGCCACAATTGATTGCCAAAAAAGCACTGCGCGTGAACCTGTCTGATTTGGCTGCAAAAGGCGCTGACCCTAAATATATTTCTCTTTCACTGGGCTTGGGAAGTAATTGGAATGAAGCATGGATTTCAGACTTTGCAGAAGGGTTAGCCGAAGACTGTAAAGCTTATGGCATACAGCTAACAGGCGGAGACACGTTTCGAACAGGCGGTGGTTTTGTAATCTCCATCACGGCAATCGGTGAGTTGCCACAAGGAACCTACACATCACGCCTTGGCGCAGCACCACACGAGTACTTGTATGTAACGGGAACGGTTGGCGATGGCGCGCTTGGGTTGATGGCGAGGCAAGCAAGATTTGAAGGTTTAAGCGTCGGAGAAAATGAATTTTTGATTGATCGCTATTTGGTGCCAAATCCACGTATTGAATTAGCAAATATCCTTCAATGCTTTGCAACAGCATCCATGGATATCTCAGACGGGTTGGTGGGTGATTTGGAAAAACTATGTGAGGCTTCCGGTGTTGCTGCCGAAGTTAAAAGCTCAAAAATACCTCTTTCAACAGCGGTGCAGAAGCAAATTACAAGTGAATCAAACTATCTGCAAACTGCTCTAACTGGCGGTGATGATTATGAAATTTTATTTACCGTCAAGCCAGAAAATTGTGATGCTTTGGAAAGGGCTCTTTCAACTTTGCCATTTCCGGTCACTCAAATAGGTGAAATCATTAGTGGGCAGGGCGTAAAGGTATTTGACACGGATGGCCAAGTCATTGAGTTTGATCAAACAAGCTATGACCATTCCGGAGAAAACCGCTGACCCAAGTTCACCATCTGTCTGACGAAGAAGAAAATACAATTGCAAAGAAAAATGTCAGACTTTATTTGCTCTGTCAGGCGCTTGGTGCATCCTCGGCTCCTATCAATATAGCATTGGGCGGTATTGTTGGTAGTCAGTTGCTTGGACCTGACAAGTCTCTGGCAACAGCTCCTGTGACAGCTTACAATGTTGGTGTCGCCATTGGTGCGCTCATTGCCAATTGGATCATGAAGCAAATAGGACGCAAACGCGGCTTCATGCTCGGTGCGCTCATTGGTGTACTTGGTCTTGTTCTGACAGGTCTTGCAATAACCATAGAGCACTTTTGGTATTTCTGTGGCGCTCTTACGATCAATGGCGTGGCAAGCGGATTTGTTCAGCAATATCGTTTTGCTGCTGCGGATCGCGGCACAAAGGAATTCAAGCCAAAAGCAATATCGACTATTATGTTAGGCGGTGTTGCTGCAGCTATTATTGGTCCGCAGATAGTAATTTATGCAAGTGGATTGGCAACGCCGTTTTCGAGCGCATTTTATTTGGCAACCAGCTTGTTTATATTGAGTTTTATAGCCCTGATGTTCTTGAACCCGTCAAACCTTGGTAACCAACAGGACGAAGACAAGGAATATACTGGCAGACCGCTTTCCCAAATTATTATTCAGCCTAATTTTCTGGTCGCTGTTATATGTGGGACAAGTGCTTATGGCTTGATGTCATTTGTGATGACAGGCGCGCCCCTGGCAATGGTACATCACGGTCATTCAGTTGAAGATTCAACCTTGGGCATTCAATGGCATGTCATGGCAATGTTTGCCCCCAGCTTTTTCACAGGTCACCTGATTTCAAAATTTGGCAAAGAGAGTATCGTTGCTGTCGGACTTCTGATTTTGATGGCATGTGGCGTTGTCGCCCTTGCTGGCTTGGAGCTTATGCATTTTTGGGGATCGCTTATATTGTTGGGCATTGGTTGGAATTTTGGCTTTATTGGCGCAACATCCATGGTGACAGATACTTATCAGCCAGAAGAAAAGAACAAGGCGCAGGGTGCAAATGACTTTATTATTTTTGGCAGCGTAGCCTTTGCTTCCCTAATGTCAGGACAAACGCTTAATGCATACGGATGGGACTTCCTGAACTGGATTATCTTCCCCGTTGCAGGATTGGCGTTGATTTCTTTGCTTTGGTTGAAATTACAAAAACCAAACCTGAAACTAGGCTAGAACAAAAACAAAAAAACCTAGAAGTTGCCACCCTGAATTGCAGAAGGCGGACGTTGACCTTGTTGAATAGCAGATGATGGGCTTGCGCGGCCTGTGAGCAATTGTTTCAGGAATGTGAACTCTTCACCACTGGTTGGCGTTGTTCGAGAGATAAAGTCAAATACGCGTCCATCCTGGACACCGTAATTGGCAATACGGCTTACGGTTTGTTCTTCATCAAAATAAACAGAAAGAACTTTCTGGTCGATAAGCTTTAGTTTTTCAAACTCATAGGTCTTGGCACGTTTTTGTGAGATATAATAAAAAACTTCATTGTCAAACTGACTTCTGGTCGATGGAGAACCCAACGCCAATAAGACTTGATCCTGACTTGAGCCCACGGGAATTAGATCAAGTTGATCCTGTGTAATGATGGCACCGTTATTGATAACCCTTTGCTCAATACAACCCGATAAAACGGTAAGGGAAACCATAGAAGCAAATATTGTCTTCAAAATTGTTTTTTTAGCCATTGTTTTCATAAACGACATTCCCGCATCCCGTAAATTATATGCTCGATATTTTCATTTGATTGATTATATGAGTATGAAGAAGTTTTCAACTGCTTGGTTAGCAACCTGTTCAAGGTTGAAAACAAATTAGCACTCACAAGTCAAAGTCATCTCTTATGTTATCCGCATTTTTTAAAAAGTCATCATCTCAACCAGCTCCACAACAGCTTTATGGCAGTCTTATGACTCATGCACGTTCAATTGAGTTTTTTACTGATTTTGGTGTTCCCGATTCCGTGATGGGGCGCTTTGATGTGCTTTCACTTCATATTTACCTGCTTGCAAGAAGGTTGAGAGAAGACGGTTCACCCATCGCAATGGATTTAAGCCAGGAAGTGTTTGATTTGTATGTTTCAGACGTTGAACGCGCTTTAAGAGAATTAGGGATTGGCGATACAAGTGTTCCAAAGAAGAAAAAGAAAATGATCCGCAGTTTCTATGGCCAGATTGACGACTTCGATGAGGCAATCAACGAGGGTGATGAAAAAACGATCACTCACAAAGTATCGGAACGGTATTTGTCCGAAGTAGAAAATCCAAAGCCTGAAATACTGGCAAAGTACATGCTGGCAACAGAAGCGCATTTGAAAACCCAGGACATGAAAAAAATTCTGCGCGTGCAAGTGGATTGGCTACCTGCAGAAAGCTTTGCAAAATGAGTAGCGAACTTGATTGTTCAATCAGCGTAAGCAATTTACCGGCAGCCTCAGAAAAACTAATACTGCCAATTGATGAGAAATCATCCCGACTTGCTGCCCAAGCATGTGATGTCATCGGGTTTGAAAACCTCAAAGCTACCTTTAGGTTTAAGCGTTGGCGTAAACATGGCGTGATGGTCCTGTGTGATTTTAGCGTTAAAGTAGAACAAGAGTGCATCGCAACGCTGGAACCAGTAGTCAGTAGAATTGACGCTAGTTTTGAGCGCCAGTTTCTACCTGAAAACAGCAGTGACTATAAAATGCCAGAAATTATTGATGGCGAAATGATTCTGGACCCTGAAGCCAGCGATATTCCTGATGTTTTGGAGGGTGATGCAATCAATCTATGGGATGTTTTGATTGAAGAAATGATTCTTGTCATTGATCCATTTCCAAGATCAGATAATGCTCCAAGTGAAGTTAACTTGGTAGAAGCAGTGCATGATGAACCATCTGAACCGACGCATAAGCCATTTTCCGACCTCAAAGCGTTGATAAGTGAAAAAAAAAGCAATAAATGAGCTGAAATCAGTTTATGTTGATGAAATTACAGAAAGTATGAAATTACAAGCATGACACAAGAGCTTACTATTTCCCTTGACGCAATGGGGGGCGATTTTGGACCAGAAACTGTTATCTCTGGTGCAGATGTTGCACTATTGCGCAGGCCAAATTTGAAGTTTGAGATTTATGGCGATGAGCCAACTGTTATGCCCGTACTGGATCGGTTTCCGAAGGTTAAGGCGGTATCGAATTTTCATCACTGTGAAGTTTCAATTGCAATGGATGACAAGCCGAGTAAAGCGCTTAGAAGTGGGCGCGGTAAATCGGGCATGTGGCGCTCTATTGAGGCAGTCAAAAAAGGTGAAGCTTCGGTCTGTATTTCCGCAGGCAATACCGGTGCCTTAATGGCAATGTCTAAGTTTTGTCTTCGCACGCAACCGGGTATTACACGTCCTGCAATGGCAGCCATTTGGCCAACCTTATCGGGTGAAAGCGTGGTATTGGATGTTGGTGCAAATGTAGGCGTTGATGCAGACCAGCTAATCGAGTTTGCCGTTATGGGCGCTGCCATGGCGCGCGCACTGATGGATTTTGATCGCCCAAGTGTTGGGCTTTTGAATATCGGTGTTGAAGAAGTCAAAGGCGTCGAAGCGGTAAAGGAAGCAGGTCGCTTGCTGCGCGAAGCCAATATGCAGACCATGAAGTATCATGGCTTTGTTGAAGGGGATGATCTGGGCAAGGGTACGGTGGATGTTGTCGTAACCGAAGGATTTGCAGGAAATATAGCGCTTAAAACCGCTGAAGGTACTGCTAAACAAATTGGTGAATATCTTAAAGCTGCGATGAGTAGAACTTGGCTTGCCAAAATTGGCTACATGTTTGCCAAAGGCGCGTTCGAACAATTACGCGAAAAAATGGACCCGCGCAAAATCAATGGCGCTGTTTTGCTGGGTCTTAATGGTGTTGTTATCAAAAGTCACGGCGGAACAGATGGTGAAGGCTTTGCCTCCGCTATCGAACTTGGTTACGATATGGCAGTCAATGACCTAATGGCTAAAATTGAAACTGATTTGGATGAATTTGCTGATATCCGAATTAGGCTTGAGCATGAAAAAGATAGTGAAGAAAAATGAGTGTCTGGGGTAAGGAATGATAAGATCAGTCGTTGTAGGGTGTGGTTCTTATACGCCAGAAAAGGCAATGAAAAACGCTGAGTTTGAAGAGTTTTTGGACACTAGCGATGAGTGGATTGTTCAGCGTACGGGCATCGAACAACGCCACATTGCCGCAAAAGGCGAAACAACAGCTGATTTGGCCGAACACGCTGCACGCAATGCACTAGAAGATAGTGGTTTAAGTGTTGATGATATTGACCTCATTATTTTGGCCACTTCAACACCTGATAATACATTTCCAGCAACTGCTGTAGAAGTTCAACATCGTTTGGGCATGAAACACGGTGCGGCTTTTGATACACAGGCTGTATGTTCAGGCTTTGTCTTTGCAATGACGACCGCCGATCAATATATTAGATCTGGACAGGCAAATAGAGTGCTGGTCATTGGAGCTGAAACATTTAGCCGTATACTCGATTGGAAAGACAGAACAACCTGTGTGCTGTTTGGCGATGGTGCTGGCGCTGTGATTTTGGAAGCAAAAGAGGGCGAGGGAACTTCAGATGATCAGGGCATCTTAACCTGTCACATTAGATCCGATGGCTCGCACAAAGATAAGCTTTATGTTGATGGTGGCCCTTCTTCAACCCAAACAACTGGGTACTTGCGGATGGAAGGCAAGGAAGTCTTCAGACATGCGGTTGGCATGATCACCGATGTCATTATTGCAGCCTATGATGCAACGGGATTAAATTCTGATGATTTAGACTGGTTCGTTCCGCATCAGGCAAACAAGCGCATCATTGATGCTTCTGCCAAGAAACTGAAAATCGCACCTGAAAAAGTTGTAATCACAGTCCACAAGCACGGCAATACTTCCGCTGCATCTATTCCTTTGGCACTCGATACAGCTCTCAAGGATGGACGTGTAAAACGCGGTGATATTATCATGCTTGAAGCCATGGGAGGCGGTTTTACCTGGGGTTCGATACTTTTACGCTGGTAAGCTAAATTATACTTTAGGATAATAAATCTTTAAATCATGGCAGCCAAGGTCTTGTTTGATATCAAAAAATAGACTAAGTTTTTTCAAATAATTAAAGTTAGCTCTTATAGATGTTAAACCTTTTTTATTTTGGGGCGCGGGGGCACTAAAATAGAATTAATTTAAGCAGTGAAGCAATTGCCATGAGCCAAAAAACAATTACGCGCACAGATTTAAGCGAAGCAGTATATCAAAAACTCGGTCTTTCCAGAATTGAATCTTCAGAACTTGTGGAGACATTCCTGGATATCATAAGTGATAGGATTGTTGAGGGAGAATCGGTTAAGCTCTCTTCATTCGGATCTTTTCTTGTGCGCAGCAAAAATGAGCGTATCGGAAGAAATCCTAAAACTGGTGAGGAAGTGCCAATTACGCCTCGCCGAGTAATGGTTTTCAAGCCTTCAAACATTCTCAAAGAGGCTGTTTTAAAAGGCCACCAAAAGTAATCCTTTATCTCGGCCATTTCCTCATGAAGTTATAAACTTGTTTAGCGGAGAGTGCCTTGAGTAAAAGCCCTGATGCATTTCGTACCATTAGTGAAGTGGCAGATGAACTTGATCTGCCACAACATGTTTTGCGCTTTTGGGAAAGTCGTTTTAATCAAATCAAACCCATGAAGCGTGGCGGTGGTCGTCGCTATTATCGCCCGGAGGATGTTGATCTTTTGCGCGGTATCAAGAGCCTTTTATATGATGAGGGCTATACCATTCGTGGTGTTCAACGCTTGTTAAAAGAGCAAGGCAATAAACTTGCGATAGATTTTGGCAAGGGCGAGCTGCCGCAAGCAGGACTTGCTGGGTTGGTGCCAAATGAACCAGATCATATTGTTCAACAAGAAGCCGTGGATGTAGCGCAATACGCACAAGAGAAACCTGCGAAAGGCAAGGGGTTAATAGGACGGATTACAGGCCGTACCAAGAGTAATGATTCTGAAAGTGCGAGTTCAAGCCTAGGTGCTGATGATCTGAAAATTTTGCAATCAACACTGCATGAACTACTGGAGTGCAAACGTCTGCTAGACCAAACCAGACAAGACTGATAAATAATCATCTATTCGGAGTATGGCGCAGTCTGGTAGCGCGTTCGGCTGGGGGCCGAAAGGTCGCAGGTTCAAGTCCTGCTACTCCGACCATTAAAATAAAACAGCTTTATTCAGCGGGAACCATTCCACCATCATAACCGCGAGCTTGAGGGTGCTGAACAGCCTGTTTGCGGGTCAAGTTTCTTGATTTTTTGTGTTTTTTCTCAAGCAAAATACAACCCCAAATCATGCCCAACAACAAATAGACATGTCTCCAGTGGTCGATATCAATAACCCATGCAAGCAACAAATGGCCCAAGAAGACAACATAACAAATCTGAAAATAAACCTGCCATGGGCGATTTAGGAAAAGCATCTTAAAGCCAGCAATGAGAGGCCATAGAATAATGGTCAGCCAGGATACAAATCCGATCCACCCATAAGAGAGCAGGGAGCGCAAATAAACATTGTGCTCATCTTCGCCATACAGAAAACCAAACTCCAGATTGCCAATACCCCATGGCTTGCTTAGAGCAAGTTCAAACCCAATGGCATGGCGTGCAAAGCGCCCCAAGCGTGCACCATCGTAATTTTGAACGACTTGAGCGCGTTGTACAAAAATATCAGCAATTGCATCAATTTGGAGTGCAACAATGATTGCAACGATCAGTGTACCAAGGCCAGCAACACCCATAAGGATATATTTGGCTCTGGTTTGGGATTTCGGCTCGTTAATTAGTAACAAGCAGTAGAACATGAGAACAGATATCGTTGTCACCCCCCAGCCACCGCGTGAAAATGCCAGGAATTCACCCAACAAAATAACAAACAAAAATGCAGCGCGTATGGGAAGCATTGTAATTGATCGGTTCATGATTCCATAAATCAGGTAAAGAATAGGAGCGATCAGGAAGGGGGCAAAAACATTTGGGTCAGCAAAAGCGCCTTGAGCTCGCTCATAGCGGGTAAAAATATCAAAGCCAGGCATGCCAAAATATCCCAAGATACCCAATACAGATGTACAGGCAGCCGCGATTACATAGACCCTGAATATCAGACGCAAACGACCCATTTCTTGCGCTATCAAAATCGCAAAAAACACTGATGTTAATCCAAGAAATAGCGTGACGGCGTTGTAAATCATGCCGCGATACCATTCTTCAATCTGGAAAGAGGATATAATTCCACCCAGCGTAAACGTGAAAACCGGAATCATAATCGGCAAAACACTGGCCGGAATTCGGAGTCCAAATACAAGTGAAATGCCAAGGAAACCTGCAAGAATAATTTCATAAGGGGCAGGTTCGAAGGTCACGAAACCGCCTGTAAAAATTGCCAAACCCAAGACAAGATTCATTAAGGTGGAAATTTTAAATCCACCAATGGATTTTGGGTTTGGCCCAACTGTGAGGCTTGCAGCACTCATTGCTTTTCCTAGTAAGCGTTTTCTGTGTTGATCAGCTTTAATGGTGTGATTGCCAAAATGTATAAGTCAAACAACAGTGACCAGTTTTCGATGTAGTAAAGGTCATGCTCAACACGTCCCTTTAGCTTTTCTTCCTGGTCAACTTCACCACGCCAGCCGTTAATCTGAGCCCAGCCTGTAACACCAGGCTTCACCTTGTGGCGTGCAATATAGCTATCTACAACTTCAGTCCAAAGTTTGCTGTCTGTTTGTGCGTTCGCAACGTGCGGGCGAGGGCCTACAAGTGAAAGAGAACCAAGTAAAACGTTAAATAATTGCGGCAGTTCATCAATTGAAGTTTTGCGAATAAAACGACCAACCTTGGTTACACGGCTATCACCTTTGGTAACAACGTTGACGCCGCTATTATCGCCTTGGTCTGTATAGAGCGAACGGAACTTGAAGATCTCAATTTCTTCATTGTTAAAGCCTTCACGCTTTTGTTTGAAGATAATCGGGCCTTTGCTATCAAGCTTTACCGCAAGTGCTGTAATCAACATGATGGGACTTAAAGCCACAATTGCAAGAGATGCAAAAACAAGATCAAATGTACGCTTCATGACTGAATCCCAGTCAGCGATTGGCTTTTCAAACACATCAACCATAGGAACAGTACCTTCGTAACTGTAGGTACGTTGGCGGAAGAACAGTTTATTCGTATGGGCAGATAAGCGGATATCAACAGGAAGCATCCAAAGGCGCTTAAGGAGTTGAAGCACGCGTTTTTCCGCACTTAGAGGTATGGACACGATCAACATGTTGATACGAGCCTTGCGGGTAAATTCAATCAGCTCTGCAACATTGCCAAGTTTTGGATAGCCTGCAACGATGTTTGGTGATCGATCATCAGTACGATCGTCAAAAATACCACAAATACGAATATCAGAATTAGGATTAGCTTCCATGGAGTGGATTAAGTCAGAAGCTGGTTGTCCGCCACCGATGATGATAGCGCGGCGTTCAAGACGACCATCGTTCATGAGCTTGGTTACAATGGCTCCCATGATAGCGCGAGATATCCCGATATAGACGACGCTGTAACCGAACCACATGCCAATCCAATAGGTCATCTTGCCTGTCAGAACATGCGCCAGGAACATTGCCATTAATGTGACGAGGAAGCCCATGGTAAAGGCTGTAAGACCTTTAAAAAACGAGGTGCCAAATTGTCTTAGGGTTGTTGTCAGATATCCATCAAGACCCTGAACAAAACCGGTTGTGATTGCTGCTCCAAGAAATGAAAACGCCACATGCCAGCTATTCATCTGCAAAACAGGGCTTAAGTGGAACATCATTGTTAAGACTGCAATCATCGACAAGGAGAAGAAATCTATTAGTCTCATGGAACCTGAAATTAGAAATGGTGATATGGACTTCGCCGAGAATTGCTCAGCAACCTGGCTTGCCAATTCATTGAGTTCAACTGAACGTTCTTTTGAGATTTTTTCTTCTGCAACAGCCTTTTTCATCGCCTCGCGAGAAAAACCATTGCCTATGTCTTTTGCTAGTGTTTTCATTTTCCACTCTGTCCGTAATATTACCCAAGGGAATTAATAGAGCAAAAACCCTAATAAGAAGGTTTAACAGAAAGTAGAAATTGAAGAGATTTTAGTTATGTATAACAGTCAGTTAACACAATGAGTTGAATCTTAATCATAGCCTTGAATTTTTGTTTAGAGATAAAGTTTCTCAACGCTTTGGGACATTGCAGCAAGTGAAAATTTCTTTTGTAACTCTGTAGCCATTTCAATAGCTTGCAAGTGGCGTTTTTGATTACCATGCAATTCAAGCATTGCAATTGCCATGGCTTGCGGATCTTCAATCGGCACTAAGCGATTCTTATGATCTTGAAAGATTTCCGGGATGCCACCTACATTCACTGCAACCATAGGCTTTTGCGCAGCCAGTGCCTCCAGGACCAGGTAGGGCAGGGATTCCGCTCGTGAGGGGACTACGACAATATCACCAAGGGTAAAAGCATCTCTGGCAGGCATGGCATTGCTTACATGAACACAATTGCTCAGGTCTAACCGTTTAATTTGCTCATCATACTTGGCTTCATCAGGACCGTCGCCCACAAACCATGCTGTCAGGTTTTGACCGGATTTATCGCGTGCAATCTTGAGTGCATCCAAAAAAATATCAGGACCCTTAAGGTCACGCTTCATACCAATATAAAGAAAGTCTGTCGCATCGTCTTTAAGTGGAACAGGCACAAATTCTTCAGGAGAAATGCCGTTATATACAATTGCTTCTGGGCAACGCGGTATGCCTACTTTTTCATGGTAGGCGTTTCGCTCGTAATCGCTGACAAAGATCAAACTGGTAGTCATTCGCTCCAAAAAACGTTCGGCTGTAAAAAACACTTTCCCTTTCAGCGATCCTGCATCGTAGTGCATTGCACCTCCATGCGGACAGTAAAATGTTTTGATGTTTTTATTGGCTAACCAAGCCCCCATACGTCCATAGACACCGCCCTTGGCGCTGTGAGAATGAACAACATCTGGAGCAAGTGACTTGATCAGGCTTTTGGTTTTTAAAAGTGCGGATAAATCTCTAGGTGCAATTGAACGCGCCATTGGAATGCGATGAAGTCCAAGTAACAGGAGAGGGCGTATTTCTTCAAACAGTTTGTCTTCATAAGCGCCCCCAGTAGTGGAATCGCAAATGAGGCCTACTTGATGTCCAGCTTCTGCTTGTTGTGAAAGAAGATCACGCACATGTCTAAAAATGCCGCCGACTGGTGATCGGAAGCAGTGGATGATTTTTAAAGGTTTTGACATGATGCAGACCGCCTAAAACAAGCGTTCTCTAATCGCTATCGTATCACCTGGCAAGATTGGGTCACTAATTGGTACACGCCCTGTAATGATTTCACCATTGATATTACGCGTAATATCCACATCTGCCTGTTCTGCGCGCGCAGAAAAACCACCCGCAATCGCAATTGCATTTTGAACGGTCATGCCTGGCACATAGACGTATTGGCCTGATGTACCAACTTCACCCAAAATAAAGAATGGGCGATACGTTGCAATTTCTACAGAAACATCAGGATCGCGCAAGAAACCGCGCTTCAATCCATTTGCCAGTCGGCCTTCCATTTGCTTTGGTGTAGAGCCTCTTGCTGCAACAGAGCCGACAAGCGGGAATGCGATGTGACCTGCCTTGTCGACGGTATAAGTATTGGTAAGCTCAGCCTGCCCAAAAACCGTTACACGCAAGACATCACCTGAATCTAACCGGTAAGGCTCAGACAATGCTTTATGAAAAGCAGGATCAAGCGGCTTGTAAGCAGCGCAAGATGAAATGATAAGCGCCATAACTGAAATGACGAATGTTTTCCAAATGGTAATGGAACGGACGCGAGACATGTTTATATTCCTTGGATGGAAATCTATCTTTAGGTAAACTCACGCTTATTAAACATCTGTTATGGTTAATAGCTGGTAAAGCAAAAGTAAGAAAATACCAGAAAACCTTGATTTTTTAGCTCCCAAAAATGATTTTCTTAACTCCTTGGTTACCATGTTCGTTCATTATCTGGTCACATATCGCCTGACCTTTTGGGTGTGTATCAGTTTGTAAGAGCATCAGTTTCTCGGAGTATTAGTATGTCGAACCCAAATGTATTAACGCAGGACGATGATATCGACGTCATTGGTTTGTTTGCAGCGTTAAAAAAGCGTTGGTGGCTGGTACTGCTTATTACAATTCTGACAGCAGTAGGGTTGTTCCTGTTTTTGTCTGCGATTCCGCCACGTTATGAATCTAACGCGCGTATTATTATCGAAAACAAGGACAATGCCTTTAATCGCACATTAAATGATAATGGCGGACAACAAACCAATAATCAGTTTGATGAAGAAGCTATTCGAAGTCAGGTCGAGATTATTAGTTCAGACAAAATCGCTCTGGAAATTATTGCTCAACTGGATTTGGAAAATGCAGATGAATTTAATGAATCTGGCTTCTTTGATGCAATAGGCGACATGTTTGCTGGTGATGACAAACCAACATTTGAGCCAAGTCCAAATGCTATCAGCTCACAGCAATCAGCAGTTTTAGATGAGTTTAAAAAACGCCTTACTGTTTATCCTATTGAAAAATCACGTGCAATCGTAATTGAATTTTGGTCTACAAATCCTAATACAGCACTTGAGGTGCCTAATCGCATCGCTCAGGAATATGTAAAAATACAGGAAGACAAGAAAAAGAAACTTACGAAAGATGCAAAAGTCTGGCTTAACCCGGTTGTAAATGAATATAGACAAAAGCTTGAGGAAGCTGAAGCAGAGGTGGCGGCTTTTAGAGCAAAAGAAGATATTTTGCGTGGTGGCACAAATAATCAATCCCTTGCAACGCAACAGCTGTCAGAAATATCGACTGAACTTTCACGGCTTCGCGCTCAACGATCATCTGCTCAGGCAAAAGTAGCTTCAATCAGAGCTGCTCTAAAAAGCGGTGCCTCGTTGGATGCCATTCCAGAAGTGATTGCATCGCCATTAATTCAACGTTTGCGAGAAAGAGAAGCTGAAATCAAAGCTCAAATTTCTGACCTTTCTACAACGTTATTACCTAATCACCCGCGCCTTAAATCCTTGAATTCTCAGCTGGATGATTTTGAACGCCAGATCAGGGCATCTGCCAACAATATTTTAAAAAGCCTGGAAAACAACGTGAACCTGACGCGTGAAACCGAGGCTGATTTGGCAAAGGAAATAGACCGTCTGAAAGGTGAAGTAACACGCGTAAACAAAGAAGAAGTGCGACTGGACGCACTTGTGCGTAAAGCAGATTCTTACCGTGAACTTTTGAGTGAATATGAAAAGAGAAACCTTGAAGCGTTAAGCCGCTCAAATTTCACACCAATTGATGCAGAAACATATCCATCACGCTCGATGCCATCTGAACCTTATTTTCCAAAGGTTGTGCCTTTCACCATTGCAGGTTCTGTTGCAGCCTTGATGTTGACCATTCTTGGCATATTGGCAGTAACGCTGATCTCCAGCATCGGTAGCGCAAGAGCTAGTGAGACAACGACCAATCGCGAAGAGGTTTACATAGAAGATGAACCAGCAAATCCAGAGGCTGTCGCAGAAGAAAATCAGCATGTTGAACCTGAAGAAAAAACTGCAAAAGAAAGTCCGTTTGCTCAACTGGAACAAATTATTACTGGCAAATCAAAAGCCCGATTGGCAAAGCAACAAAATACGGCCATTAATATCGAACCAACTGTTGAGCCATTAAAAATAACAAATGCTGGACAAAAGCAAAAAGTATCAGCAGATTCAAACGCAATAGCAGTGCGCTATGCGGCCAGCGTATTCCAGGATCTGGGAGAGGGCCGCATCGTTGTAGCCTCACCAGGCGGGGATCGTGGTTCCAAAACAGCTTGGATTTTAGCGCGTCAAATGGATCGTGACGGTGAGAACGGTGTTGTTATTATTGACCTAAGTGGCGGTGGTGCAACGGCACAGGAAATGTTGGGCGGTAATGAATTACCTGGCATCTTCAATCTGATTTCAGGAGCTGTCTCCGTCAGTAATATTATTTATAGAGATCAAAAGTCTGGCGTTCATGTTGTGCCATCAGGCACCTTGTTCCATGGTGATCCGGCACCTGATATGCAAACCATGTCAGACATCATTGATGCAATTGCAATGTCCTATGATTATTGTATCGTTGACTGCGGAGACGCAGATCTTGATGGTATCAATCTGGTTGCAACAGATGATGCGGTTGTCATCATTAGCGGTATTGGTGCTCGTCTTGATGATTGCAAAAACCTGGAGCAAGAATTGAAGAGGGACGGACTGAAAGATATCTTGCATATTATTCCGGATGAAATCGATCAGCAAAATCAAAAGGTTTCCCATCAAGCATGATGGAATGAGTTCTATCTTGTGTAATATGCTTTTGGTATTTACTTGCGAGGTAGTAACGCCGCTTTGATTTTTCTCAGCTTCTTAAACTTGAGCCAGATGTTTGGATTATTGCGAGCGTATCGTTTTACAATGTTCTTCATTCTGGAACCAAAGATGATTGGAACGGCATAGGGAGATAGGGGAACATTTGTATCAAAGAGAGGATGCATTCCCGGACACCAAGAACGCTTGTAGCGTTCATCACCAACTCCCAGGTCAAAATACTCATAGCTTTCTTCAATCAGGCGCTCAATCATTGCATAGAGTATCATTTCGCCTGGGCTGTGGTCAGAAAAGTCATCATATTCAACCGCGTTGACATAGGCTTGGGTTCTCTTGCCCTGAATACCAATTGCATACATTGCACGCGTTTTGTTTTGTATCTTGAGTTGAAATATTCTGAATAAGTTTCCATCCTCAATGGGCGAGTGTGTGGCCAACTGGAAGAAAAAATCGATTGTATCCTTGTCTGAAAAGACGTTACGCACACCAAGTTCATGAAGACGCTTTCCCTTGAGGATCATAAACTCATCAACAGCTTCAAGAATAGCATCTGGTGTTGTGGGTGTAACCAACTCATAACCGCCCATACTTTCTGCAACACGGTTTTGTTTCCGCCACAGCTTTCGTTTCCGTTTGCCGCTCCCCTGATCAAGAATAGCATCCAAGCCATCTCTCAAGTCCATATCATACATATTATTGACAGAGTTTTGGCGTCCCAAATGAAGTAGGGGGTTTTCGTAAGACTTCAGGTGTGCAGGTTGATTAACGAGTTTCGTTTGAGCAATGCCCTCAATGGACTTTGCGATTATCCTGAACAGCTTGCGCATGATTGACTTGTTTGAAGATTTCAAAAACTCTTCGGAGTATAAGCCGCTACAAATATTTGTATGTGAACCACCAATCCAACGCAGGGTCTTGTAGTATGAACCTTCCAGCGCCATTGGCAAAATAAACTGAATGCCATTTTTGTTACGGCCAAATACAATAAAAACTTCATGAGCTTTTTCAATCGTGGAGCAGGCAATTTTTACCCAATCATAATTTTGGTAAATACTTGCAGTCTGCTGTTTTTGAAGTTCTTTCCACTCAACTTCTATATTCTCTGGCGCGCTTAACCGTTGGATACAATAGTCCCCTACATATCCAAGAACATCAGTATTGTCTGAAGTATTATCGGCGTTGAACTTTGCTTTGGCCATATGCGGCCCCCAAGAAAATTAATTTAAATATTTATAGCAACAAATTCTAAACAAGTTATGTGCTATTGGAGGCAGATATAATATTTAAATTATTAATTTTGAGATCGATGAATGTTGATGTGGCGTAAAATTGTACTGAACTCGCTTTACTTTTCAGGTATACAATCTGTTTTGACACCTCACGTTGGCGGTACAGGTTCCATATTAATGTTGCACCGGGTTCAAAATGTGCGGCAAAAGTCATTTGCACCAAATCATCACCTTTCCATATCCCCTGAATTTCTTGATCGCATCATCCTGCAACTGAAAACGGAAAATTATGATTTCATTACCATGGATGAATTGGCCAAAAGAATAAAGAACCCTGAGAAGTTTGAAAATTCCAGACCTTATTTGAGCATGACTTTAGATGATGGATATCGGGACAATCTGGAAAAAGCAGCGCCTATCTTCAGACGGCACAAAGTACCTTATACCATATATGTGGCTCCTGGCATGACAGATAATAAGTCAACACTATGGTGGGAAGATGTTGAGCATGTCATTGCTGCCCAGAAAAAAATTACTGTTGGTTTTCCAACCGAGCAAAAAGAGTTTGATGTCTCCACAACCCATAAAAAATATGCAGCTTACAAGTTTATTGTAGAAAATCTTTTGCTAAATACAGACCAGTTTGAACAACGCAAAATTGTCAGCAAGCTTTGCAAAGCTTATGGGTTTGATGACTTTGGCCATGCGAGTGACAGTCTTATGAATTGGGATGAAATTAAAGAAATTGCCAAGGACCCTCTTTGCACGATAGGTGCACACACGATCAATCATTATGCCCTGTCAAAACTGTCTTATGATGATGCCAAGTATGAAATAGCCCAAAGTCGAAAAATTATCACGGAAAAGATTGGCAAAGAACCGGATCATTTGGCTTACCCATATGGATTTTACCAGGTTGCTGGCCCTCGGGAATTTGAAATCGCCAAGGAGTTAGGTTTTAAAACAGCTACAACTACAAGGCACGGCGTGATTTATCCTGAGCATAAAGAGCATATGACGGCCTTGCCGCGTGTATCCTTAAACGGTCACCATCAATCCATGCGTTATGTCAATACGTTGTTGTCAGGCATACCAACCAGATTTAAAAATCGTGGTAAAAAACTGGACGTAACTTAAGAGCCTTGAGATTGCTTGTCAGGCTTTAGCATCCAGTTGATGATGAACATAGCAGGCACAACCCAGAACATTCCTGTAAACAGAAAATAGATCAAATGCACCCAGCCGCTTGCATCAGCCAGTTTCGCTGCTGCAATGGTAGTTGAAATAAGTGCATATAAAATTGCAATTATAACAATAAGGAAAGTGCCAATAAGCTTACGTGTTCTTTGTTTCATAGGCCTTTACATATTGCATTGGGCTATTAAATCAATCAAAGAATTGCGCGACCGCTTGTCACGCAGACGAGGGCTTGAGAATTCTTCCCTTGAGTGCAATTTAACCCGAAGATTAAAGAGGTGACATGTGACCATAACTGCAGACCATAATTTTTATGCAATCGATATAAACCAGCAGCACCGCACACAGGTGCGTAACTGGCTTTATCTGGTTTGTCTTTTGATTTTTATCATGGTCATCGTAGGTGGCGCGACACGTTTAACAGACTCGGGTCTTTCCATTACAGAATGGAAGCCGCTGCTTGGTGCCATTCCGCCGCTAAATGCGCAAGACTGGCAAATTGCACTGGAAAAATATCGCCAAATTCCTGAATATCAGCTCATTAATAAAGGCATGAGCATGGATGAGTTTAAATTCATCTATTGGTGGGAGTGGGGACACAGGTTCCTTGGGCGGTTTATTGGTCTTGCTGTGTTCATTCCATTGGTATTTTTCTGGATTACAGGCAGGTTGGAAGCCTGGATCAAACCACATCTTGTTGCCTTGTTTATTCTGGGTGGTCTGCAAGGTTTTATTGGCTGGTGGATGGTAAGTTCTGGTCTGGTCGACCGTGTAGACGTTAGCCAATACCGTTTGGCAACGCATCTGACCTTGGCCTGTATTATCTTTGCCTACACGCTATGGCTTGCAAGGTCGCTGGTTTCTCATACCAATGAAACTGTTACTTCTGCAGTTGCTGCATTTGCACCCTGGGTTGTCTTTGCAGTGTTGTTACAAATTTTTCTTGGCGCACTGGTTGCGGGTTTGGATGCGGGGTTAGCTTACAATGAGTGGCCATTGATGGATGGCGCAATCATTCCGTCAGACTTGTGGATACAATCACCGTTTTGGATAAATGCGTTTGAAAATCCGAAAACAGTGCAGTTTATTCACCGCATGAGCGCATACGCCTTACTGGCTTTGGTCTTAATCCAAATGCTGGTTGCGTTGAAGTCTGCTTCTGGTGAAACCCACAAGCGCAGAACCATTCTCTTGCTGATTTTAACACTGGCACAAGCTGCAATCGGCGTTGTTACATTGCTACTGCAAGTGCCATTGAACTGGGGATTATACCATCAGGGCGGGGCGCTGGTTGTCCTTGGATTTGCGATTGCGCATTGGCGCGGTGTCAAGTTTGCTAACGGCTAACTTAAAACCAAATTGAGGTTTTGAACAGCCGCACCTGACGCGCCTTTGCCGAGGTTGTCGAGTTGCGCTACGAGATTGACATACCCGCTCTCATCATCGCCAAAAACCCACAGCTTCATGTCGTCACGATTTGCATAATCTTCCGGCTTTACAGTCGCCGCCGCAGCAACCTCATCTGCACTGGCAACAGATACAAACTCGCAGCCCTCATAATGGACTTCCAAAGCCCCACGCACAGTCGCGACACTGGCATATGAAAGTTGCTCCAGGTGGATTGGGATAGAGACCAGCATGCCTTGTGCAAAACGCGCTACGCTTGGCATGAATAAGGGGCGTTTATCAAGGCCGGAACGTTGCATGATTTCTGGCACATGCTTGTGTTGCATGGTCATGGCATAAAGGTGAAACGACGTTTCAATATGGTCTTCGTGAGAAGCATCTTCCATCTGCGCAATCAACTGTTTGCCGCCGCCCGTATAACCGGAAACCGCGTTGATTGTGACAGGACAATCCGCCGCCATAATGCCTGTTTCAATCAACGGTTTTAATAAAGCAATTGCTCCAGTCGAATAACAGCCCGGATTACTAATGCGTTTTGAGTTTTTGATTTTTGATGCCTGCTCTTTATCCAGTTCAGCAAACCCAAACGCCCAATCCGGGTGTGTGCGATGGGCGGTTGAAGTATCAATCACGGTACATTTTTCATTGCCTGTTTCTTCAATTAGTTGCACGGCTTCAATCGCTGCATCATCAGGCAAGCATAAAATTGCAACATCACAAGAACCAAGCATTTCACGACGTTTTTCAGCATCGCGGCGATCTTCCATGGCAAGCGATAGAATGTTGATGTCATCACGCGTCGCCAAACGCTCACGTATCTGCAAACCAGTTGTGCCGTGTTCGCCGTCAATGAAAATGCCAGGTTTCATGTTTTTTCCAGTAAAGTGCTTTAATATCAGTAATTTGTCGCTTCTAGCAGAATCAAATTAAGAAGCGGTTTAATCTTCCAATCTTTTCTCTGCCTGAAGACAAACCATATACATCGCAACCATTGATCCTGCAATCGCCGTAATATCTGCGTGGTCATAAGCGGGTGAAACCTCGACAACATCCGAGCCAATAATATTGAGACTTCCAAGCTTGCGAAGGACCCCCAGCATCTTGGCAGAAGAAGGGCCACCTGCGACAGGCGTGCCAGTACCAGGTGCATAAGCTGGGTCGAGGCAATCAATATCAAAGGTAAGATAGACAGGCCCTTCACCAACACGGCGCTTGATCTGATTGGCAATGGCTTCCGTTGTCATCTCTTCCACTTCATCGCCATAGATAATCTCAATGCCGTAATCCTCAGGCGCATGCGTGCGAATACCAATCTGAATGGATTTGTCAGGATCAATGATGCCGTCTTTCACTGCACGCGTTACAAAGCTGCCGTGGTCGATGACATCTTCTTCGTCTTCCCAGGTATCTTGGTGCGCATCAAACTGAATGAGCGCAAGCGGCCCATGTTTTTCTGCATGTGCTTTTAACAAAGGCCAAGTGACATAATGGTCGCCACCAAGAGAAAGAAGATATGCACCTGTATCCAAAATTTGCTTTGCTTCATTTTCAATGCGTTCAGGGTTTTCCCAAACACGGTTCGTACTCATGGAGCAATCGCCATAATCAGCAACAGCCAGTGTTTCAAATGGATCCAGATGAAACGGATATTGCGGGTCAGCGTCCAGAATACACGATGCGCGTCGGATGGCTGCCGGCCCAAAGCGTGCACCAGGTCTGTTGGTAACTGAAGTATCCAGTGGTATTCCCCATACCACCATATCGGCTCCATCAATTTCTTTAGTGTATTTTCGGCGCATGAAAGACATCACACCTGAAAAGGTGGAGTCGTCTCCGGTTCCCAGGAGTGATTGGGTTGTGATTGCGTGGTCTGAGGCTGCCTTCTTTGCCATTTGTAATCCCTGGAGTATGATTTGTTGGAAAAAACACTTGTTTCTTGTCTCTCGCCGTATCAATCTGACACCAGATTTGCAAGTCAGGGAGGGAATTATGAGCGAACCCACAGTTTCTTTTACGCAAATGAAAGACGGTACAAAAGAAGATTATGAACTTCTCCACGAGCTGGAAAAGCCTTATCTGGCCATGACTGCTGACCGCATCATGCGTGAATTGCACATGCAGGCAGACGATACGCTTTCAGGTTATAAAATAACAAGACTTGAACATGCCCTTCAATCTGCAACACGCGCAGAAAATGACGGCGCAGATGTTGACTGGATTGTTGCGGCACTTCTCCATGACATAGGCGACGGCCTTGCGCCCCAAAATCATGATCGCTTTGCATCTGAAATCATTCGCCCTTTTGTGAGGGATGAAATTGCATGGACAATTGAACATCACGGCATGTTCCAAATGCTCTATTATGCGCATCACTACGGTTGGGATCCGGAAGAACGCCAGAAATACAAAGACCACCCATACTTCCAAACCTGCGCAGACTTCTGCGAACGCTGGGATCAATCAAGCTTCGACCCGAACTACGACATGAAGCCCCTGGATCATTTCGAGCCGATGGTAAGAGAAGTCTTTTCGAGAAAAGCCTATGATGACGCGGTTATGTGCGTTGGAG
>CALHIB010000177.1 GCA_938030595.1 uncultured Rhizobiaceae group bacterium
GCAAGATCACCCTCACCTGCCAGCAATCTCGCAACCGTCGTTTTGCCGGTACCAGGAGGCCCCCAGAAAATCATACTGCCCAGACTGCCTGAACCTATCATGCGGCTGATGGTTCCATTTTCACCCGTAAGGTGGTCTTGCCCAACAACCTCGGACAAGGTCTTCGGACGCAAGCGTTCTGCTAGTGGTGAGAGCGCTGTGTCGGCATCCTTGTCTGGTGCAAATAGATCACCCACATCAAATCCTAGCGTGTGTATTGGCGGAAGAAACCACCATTGCGATCCAGCACATACTCTCGTCCTTGACGCTCGATAACAAACTTCCAGCGTCTGCGTTGTTCCGCGATTAACGGCTCAATGTCTGCAACACGCGAAATTGGCTCTTCGTTAATCTCGCGTAAAATATCACCTGGGCGTATACGGTTTGCTGCAGCAGGTGAACCACGCTGAACATTCAAAACAACAACGCCTTCTTTGTCACCCGCAACCTTGATTCTTTGTGCAATTGCCGGAGAGAGATTTGCAACGAGCGCACCGCCCAGTGCCGAACGACGCGGCAACTCTGTTTCGTTGGCTGGCACTGTTTCTGGTGCCGCCATCAAAGTAAGCTGCGTTTCTTTATTCTCGCCGCGACTTAACAATTCCAATTTAGCCAAATTGCCAATACCGACTGTCGTCAACCTGTAGCCAAGTGCATTAATGTGTTGAATGCGCTTATCATTGATAGAAACGATAACATCGCCTGATTGTATGCCCGCCTTGTCTGCTGGACCACCTTTGACAACATTTGTCACCAAAGCACCGCGTGGACGATCAAGTCCCAGACTTTGTGCAATCTCTGGCGTTACATTTTGGAAAGTAGCACCAATCCAAGGACGCCTTAAGGTATCACCAACTTCCGCAGAGCTAATGGCTACATTGACCATGTTGGAAGGAATGGCAAAGCCGATACCGTTTGAACCACCAGAGCGTGAATAAATCGCAGTATTGATGCCAATCAAACGCCCTTTCATATCAATCAGGGCACCACCGGAGTTACCCGGATTAATGGCAGCATCTGTCTGGATAAAGAAACCAAAGTCCCCCACCCCTTTTGTCGATCGTGCCACAGCTGAGATAATACCACTTGTTACGGTCTGACCGACACCAAATGGATTGCCGATTGCCAAGACCAAGTCGCCTACTAGGGCATCTTCTGAATTGCCTATATCAATCGCCGGGAAGTTTACTTCTTCAATTGTTTTCAAAACAGCCAAGTCAGAAGCCTCATCTTTCAAGACAATTTCGGCCTCGAACTCACGTCCATCAGATAGAGCGATCTTAACTTCATCAGCGCCCTTAATCACGTGATGATTGGTAATGATCACGCCAGACGCATCGACAATTACACCCGAGCCCAGTGAGTTTTGGTCACGCTGTCTATTGCGCCCACCAAAGAAACGCTCAAAAAACGGATCACCTGCAAAAGGAGATTGTTGCCTTGGTTTGCGAGCTGCGTAAACATTTACAACAGATGGCGCTACCTGTTGAACCAAGGGAGCGAAAGAAAGCTGAATTTCCGTCTTGCTCGTTGGAACAATCGTGGTTTGGGCATTTGAGTAGCTTGCAGCAAAGATAACAAATGAGAGAGCTGTTAGAATTGCAGCCGGAAAAACCAGAACTTTGTTGAATCGCATGTTGAACCTTTTAACGTTGGAGGCGTGTAGATAACACTATCGAAGATTCTGTTCTAATAACACCAGGAATTTCACCCAAACGGTCAAGAATTTTATCCATGCTTTGTGTATCAGGTGTCCCCACTTCTACAAGTAAATCGAACTTTCCACTTACCGTATGAATTGAGGTAACATTATGAAATGTCATGATTTCCGGGATAATCAGATTTGTCTTCTGTGGCTCTACGGAAACCGTTACAAATGACCTTATGAGTTGGCTATCCGTTTTCTCATCAAGCTCTAGACGATATCCTTTTATCGTACCGTTCTTTTCCAGTCTCGTGAGCCTATCTTGAACGGTGGAGCGTGAAGCATTTAATCCGCGCGCTAGAGAAGCAACCGATTCTCGAGCGTTTAGTCTCAACATACCTATTAATTTTTGATCTAACGCGTCCATTGAATGTCACTTTATGTTTAAATCCGTGATTATGCCGAAAATACAGCATATTACCGTTATAAATAGCATATTATCCGATTTCGTTTCAAGTGATGTTAATCCCTAGAGTGTTTTACCAAGGAATTGAATATCATGGGTCAGCTATTAAACATCGAAGCATTTTCGAAAACTCAAAACCCAATTGCGCCTTCTGCACCTGTTTTGAGAATGTCGAAGAAACAACTTCGTGCACAAGCCGAACTATTTATTGAACAATTTCCTGGTGAAACCTCTTATGCGGTCAAAGCTAATGCGGAAGAGGGCGTGATAGAAACATTAGTGCAAGCAGGCATCACCAGTTTTGATGTAGCCTCACCTTTTGAAATGAACCTCGTTAAAGGTGTACTGCCTACTGCGAAACTCCATTACCACAACCCTATACGCTCAAAGGAAGAAGTCGCGCTTGCATTGTACATATATGACTGCAAACGCTTTAGTGTTGATCATATTGACGCATTACAAGAAATTTACGAACAAGCAAACAATCCAAAAGAAATAGAAATTGCAATTCGTTTTCGCATGGAAACAAAGAGCAAGGCAGTTCAGTCGTTCAAATCCAAGTTTGGCGTTCTGCGTGATGAAGCGACTTACCTGGCTCATGAGGCACAAAAAATGGGCTTCACAGTCGGACTTACTTTTCATCCTGGTTCACAAACTGTAAGCCCTGCGCCTTACTTAGAGCATATGGCAGAAGCGCATGATATTAATAACCAGCTATCAAAGGAAATTGAGTTCTTGAATGTTGGAGGCGGCTTTCCTTCGCGTTACGAGGGAATAGATACCGCACCGCTCACTACCTTTTTTGATGCAATACGAAAAGCCTACAACTCCAGTTTCAATACTTCCAAGGTAACGCTGGAGTGCGAGCCTGGACGTGCGCTTGTGGCTAGTGCTGGCACGCTAATCACGAAAGTCAAAGCAGCTCGTCGTGACCGTCATGAATTATTCTTGAACGATGGTATTTATGGTGGATTGATGGAGTTTCATCAATTTCCTGATCTATTTCCAGCCTATTCTACCCCGAAGGGTGCCTATGTTGAGGCGGACACTAATTGGACAGTTTACGGCCCCACCTGTGATCCAATTGATGTTTTGCCCAATACGCTTGCTCTGCCCTCAAACTTACAAGAAGGCGATATCGTCGAGTTTCACGGCGTTGGCGCCTATTCTACCGCGACTTCAACCCGCTTTAATGGCTATGGCGCTATAGAAGTTCAGATGGTTTAGAAACCAAAAAGCCCAAAGCGTGAGCTTCGGGCTTTTGAATTAATCAAGGATTGATAGAAACAGATTATTCTTCTGTTGCTACACCCTCTTCAGCTTCCATAGCTTCCATGCGAGCGCGGTCTTTTGCACCTTTTGCAGAAACATCACGGTCAACTAGTTCGATAACCGCCATTGGAGCATTATCACCATAGCGGAAACCAGCTTTAAGAACACGGGTGTATCCACCATTACGGTCTTTGTAGCGTGGGCCAAGAACGTCAAACAGTTTCTTGGATTGTTCTACGTCACGTGTTCTGGAAATTGCCTGACGACGTGCGTGCAGATCGCCGCGCTTGCCAAGTGTAATGAGTTTATCAACGATTGAACGAAGCTCTTTGGCTTTTGGCAATGTTGTCACGATTTGTTCGTGTTCGATCAATGCCGCTGCCATGTTTGCAAACATCGCCTTACGGTGACTTGCAGTTCTGTTCAGTTTCCGGCCTTTTAAACGGTGGCGCATGATGTGCTCCCCTTCTTCTTTTGCAGGATGGCCTGGCTCTTAAGACCATCCCTTTGGTTATGAGCTATTGTTAGCTCTGATAAATTAGTATTGGTCTTCGTAACGCTTGGCGAGATCTTCGATGTTCTCAGGCGGCCATGTTGGAATTTCCATTCCAAGGTGTAGACCCATGCCAGCCAGAACTTCCTTGATTTCGTTCAAAGACTTGCGACC
>CALHIB010000178.1 GCA_938030595.1 uncultured Rhizobiaceae group bacterium
CAAAATTGTGAAGTAACAGGTTTTGATATCAAGGATGGTAAATGTCTAGGTGTTGAAACAACGCGCGGAAAAATTGGCGGCAAGAAAATTGCCGTTTGTGTTGCTGGTTCTTCGGGGCACGTTATGGCAAAAGCAGGCATGAGACTGCCGATTGAGAGCCATGTTCTTCAAGCTTTTGTATCTGAAGGTCTAAAACCAATTATTCCAGGGGTTGTAACCTTTGGTGCTGGTCATTTTTATGTCAGCCAATCAGACAAGGGCGGCTTGGTCTTCGGCGGAGATATCGATGGCTATAACTCCTATGCTCAACGCGGAAACCTTCCAGTAGTTGAAGATGTTTGCGAGGGCGGAATGGCAATCATGCCAATGATTGGCAAGGCGCGTCTCTTGCGCAGTTGGGGCGGCATTATGGACATGTCCATGGACGGCTCGCCTTACATAGATAAGACGCACATCGATGGTCTCTATTTTAATGGCGGTTGGTGTTATGGCGGCTTTAAGGCAACACCTGCCAGTGGCTATTGCTATGCGCACTTACTTGCCAATAATGCGCCGCATCCTGTTGCAAAGGCGTATCGTTTGGATCGTTTTGTTTCTGGTCGCATGATTGATGAAAAGGGCATGGGCGCCCAACCGAACTTACACTAATCAGACTAGGGAGAAGATGAGATGATTATTAACCACCCACACCTTGGCCCTCGTGATGCGGCAGAGTTCGTCTATAAAGGTGATGCTTCAATGCTGGAGCGTCCTGATTGGCAATCTGAAAATGCTACAAGTGAGTTCCATGATTACATGCACTTACGTGACAACGTAGCTGGTGAAATGCGTGAACTTTGGTTTCACGAGCAAGGCGATCGATCCTGGCTTGTTGTAACAAGAAATACAAGAACGCACGAAATCACCAAAGTCGAACTTGCGCGTGATGTTGCTCTCAAACTTTCAAAGGGAGCAGTAGCATGACCCAGGAATATCGTATTTCAGATGGCAAGGTTGATAGAGATCAGGTCTTGGACTTCACTTTCAATGGCACATCATACAAAGGTCATAAAGGCGATACGCTGGCATCAGCACTTCTCGCGAATGGTGTAAGGCTGGTTGGTCGTTCTTTTAAATATCACAGACCTCGTGGCATTTTCTCTTGCGGTTCGGAAGAACCTAATGCGCTTGTAACGTTAAACACTGGTGCAGATGCAGAACCCAATACGCGCGCAACAACCATAGAGTTGTACGATGGTCTGGAAGCGCATAGCCAAAATCATATGGGATCTTTGAAGAACGATTTACTCGCTTTCAATGATCTCTTGTCACCGTTTTTGTCCGCTGGCTTTTATTATAAAACCTTCATGTGGCCAGCTGCATTTTGGGAAAAGCTATACGAACCCATTATTCGACGTGCAGCAGGCCTTGGCGCCTTATCTGGCGAGGCTGATCCTGAAACTTATGATAAAGGCTTCTTGCATTGCGATCTTTTAGTAATCGGTTCTGGCCCGTCAGGCTTGATATCTGCACTAACCGCAGGGCGTGCTGGTGCATCAGTCATTATTGCAGATGAAGATTTCCTTATGGGCGGACGCCTTCACATGGAGCAGATGGAAATTGGTGACGCCAGCGCTTCTGATTGGGCAGAGCAGGCAATTGCTGAGCTTTCCTCCATGCCAAACGTTCGTATCATGCCTAGAACAACCATTTATGGTTCATACGACCATGGCATTTTTGGAGCGCTTGAGCGTAAGACCGATCACTTGAAGTCAAGTGATGGCAAACCACGTCAGGTGCTATGGAGAGTATATTCAAAACGCTCAGTTCTTGCAACAGGCGCAACAGAACGTTCTATTGCATTTGGCAATAACGACCGACCAGGCATTATGATGGCAGGTGCTGTTCGCGCTTACGCAAATCGCTTTGGTGTTGGCGTCGGCAAAAATATTGCAGTCTTTACCAACAATGATGATGGCTGGCATACGGCTCGTGATTTGGCCGCAAAAGGTGTCAACGTAAAAGCAATCATTGATAGCCGTAGCGAAGTGAGTATGAGTGCGTCAGATGGCGTGAAAACTCATATTGGTACGAATGTTATTGATACAAAAGGCCGTCACGCGCTTTCATCAATTACATTATCCAATGGCGAAACGCTCGATGTTGATTGCTTGGCTGTCAGCGGCGGATGGAGCTCAAACGTTCATCTAACCTGTCATCAGCGTGGCAGACCTGAATGGAACGAAGCTATTGCCAGTTTTGTGCCAGGTGGAGAACTGCCAATCGGCATGTCTGTCGCAGGCGCTGCAAATGGTTCAATGACTTTGGCAGGCGCATTGCAAACAGGTCGTGATACAACGCTGGAAGTTCTGAAAGATCTAGGTATTAAGGCAACTAAGAAAGCATTGCCAAAAGCAGAAGATGAGGCGGCAAATACTTCCGTTTTCTTCCATGTCGAAAGTGGTAAAAACCGTGCATGGATTGATCTTCAAAATGATGTAACCGCAAAAGATGTGAAGCAATCGCATCTTGAGGGGTATCGTTCTGTTGAACACTTGAAGCGTTACACAACGCTTGGCATGGCAACAGACCAGGGCAAAACATCCAACATGCTTGGCCTTGCAGTCATGGCTGATGCGTCAGGAAAAACAATTCCTGAAACGGGAACGACCATGTTCCGCCCGCCCTATACACCAGTACCCATAGGAGCTTTTGCGGGTCGTTCTCGTGGCAAAGAATTCAGACCAACCCGTAAAACGCCTAGCCATAAATGGGCAGAGAAAAACGGCGGTGTATTTGTTGAAGTAGGGAATTGGCTTCGCACGCAATGGTACGCAAAGCCGGGTGAAACCCATTGGCGTGAAAGTGTAGACCGTGAAGTACTTGGAACGCGAAATTCTGTTGGTGTTTGCGATGTAACAACACTTGGCAAAATCGATGTTCAGGGTCGCGATGCCGCGGAGTTTTTGAACAAAGTCTATGCAAATGCATTTGGCAAACTTGCTGTTGGCAAAGTTCGCTACGGTTTGATGCTTCGTGAAGACGGCATTGCGATGGACGATGGTACGGCAGCACGCATGAGCGAAACGCACTTTGTTGTGACTACTACCACCGCCAATGCGGTCAACGTTTATCGTCACATGGAATTTTGCCGCCAGTGCTTGTGGCCGGAAATGGATGTCAGTCTGATCTCAACCACAGAGCAATGGGCTCAGTTTGCAGTTGCAGGCCCAAATGCCAGAAAGCTTTTACAAAAGATCGTCGATAAAGAGCACGACATCTCAAACGAAGCCTTCCCATTCATGGCATGTGGCGAAATAAGTGTTTGCGGTGGCACACCTGCTCGTCTGTTCAGAATTTCATTCTCAGGTGAATTAGCCTACGAGATTGCTGTCCCAACCCGTTTTGGTAATTCGATGATGTCTATTTTGATTGAAGAAGGCAAAGAGTTTGATTGCGTTCCTTATGGCACAGAAGCACTCGGCGTGATGCGTATCGAAAAAGGCCACGCAGCAGGTAATGAACTTTGTGGCACAACAACTGCTCGTGATTTGGGGCTTGGCCGCATGGTATCCAAGAAAAAGGATAGCATTGGTAGTACGCTTTCAGAGCGTGAATACCTGAACCGCGAAGACGGTCTTAATCTGGTAGGCTTTAAGCCGGTTGATGAGAGCAAGTCATTGCAAGCTGGCGCTCACTTCATTGCCAAAGAAGCCGATCCAACCATGGTAAATGATGAAGGTTGGATGACATCGGTTTGTTATTCGCCTAACCTTGGTTATTCAATCGGTCTTGGCTTTATCAATAATGGTAGTAATCGCATTGGTGAAACTGTAACGGCAGCTGATCCACTGCGCGGTAATACATTAGACGTTGAAATTGTCTCAGCGCATTTCATCGATCCGGAAGGGGAGCGTTTACGTG
>CALHIB010000179.1 GCA_938030595.1 uncultured Rhizobiaceae group bacterium
AAAATCTACGAATGATTAATAAATTAATTAAAAAGGTATGAATCATGAAACGTGGCGCAATTTTACTCGCGGCAACTTTGGCACTGGCTTCTTGTTCAAGCACAACTGACCCGCTTACTGGTCAACCTCAACGCAATAATACTGCAATTGGTGCAGGTGTTGGTGCAGCAGTGGGGGCGGTAGCTGGTCTTCTAATCGCTAAAAACAAAAGCGGTAGTGATAGGCGTAAAGCTATATTGATTGGCGCAGGTGTTGGTGCGCTTACCGGCGGTGGTATCGGTGCCTATCAAGATCGCCAAGAACAAGAGCTTCGTCAACAACTTGTTAATTCTGGTGTTAGCGTTACGCGCAGCGGAAATGAAATTATCCTGAATATGCCTTCAAATGTAACGTTTGCTACAGGGCAGGATTCGCTTAATCCTAACTTCTTCCAGGTTTTGGACTCGGTTGCCATTGTGCTGAACAAATATCCTAAAACATTATTGGATATTGATGGACACACCGATAGCGTTGGTGATGATGCTTCTAATCAGGCTTTGTCTGAGCGTCGTGCGGTTACCGTTGCGCGTTACTTGAATTCTCGTTCGGTTGACAGTCGTCGCCTGCAAGTAATTGGTTTTGGTGAAAGCCGTCCAATTGCTGACAATGCTTCTGATGCAGGGCGTGCTGCGAACCGCCGTGTTGAAATTCGCATTGCGCCAATCACACAATAGTAAGCAAAATACTATTCTCAGGTTTTAAACTTGGGTCTATAATATTACCGCACCAAGGTTCTTGGTGCGGTTTTTTATTTGGAAAAGAATTTTTGATATGACGAATGAGCGACGCATTGAAATAGCACTTTTAATTATTCGAATTACGACAGCTATCTTTTTGGGATTGTGGGCAACCTTGAAGTTTCATCACCCTGAATGGCAGCGTAATATTTTTGAAGGGGCATATAATATCAGTTTTTTTACGGTTACCGATAATCTGTCTTATTTTTTGGGAACTGTACAAATTATAATTGTGCTGGCTTTTGTTTCCGGGTTTTTGCGCACATGGACGTATGGCTTGATGATGTTGATGTCCGCTGCAGGTGTGATAGGGTCGCTTGGTTCTTTTATGGTGTATTACAATTATCCCAAAAATCTGATGTTGTCCTCAATACCAACCTTGGGAGCATTAATCGCGCTCTTTATATTACGTGATATGGATAATCTGTTTTCTCTTTCTGGAAGAAAAAAATAGTAAAATCTAATAATTTATGAAGATGAGAGTTAAACTCTCCAACCCTAACAGTTTTAAACCGCACGTAGAGCGAAGCGATGCGCAAGATTTAAAACAAATAAAAATGGTGATCCCGATAGGACTCGAACCTATTACCTCAAGATTAGGAATCTTGCGCTCTATCCTGATGAGCTACGGGACCGTCTTTCAATCTTGATAAATTAATCAAAAGATTTCGCCAAGTATTTATGTTTGTGAAATTAACGATGATTTCAAACAAGTAAAAAAGAGTTTTATCCTTGTTCCAATTCGTGTTTTACATTTGGTAACCATATTGATCCGAGATTTCAGGAGATTTTCATGCGTGTTGTAATGATTGGAACAGGCTATGTTGGACTAGTATCAGGCGCTTGTTTTGCCGACTTTGGTCATCACGTAACCTGTGTTGATAAAGATGCATCAAAAATTCAACGCCTGGAAGAAGGGATTATGCCGATTTATGAACCGGGTCTTGATGTGCTTGTTGAGGCAAATGTTAAAGACGGACGGTTGGATTTTTCGACTGAGGCAGGACCTGCAATCGCAGAGGCTGATATTGTCTTTATTGCGGTTGGTACGCCTGCACGGCGTGGTGATGGGCACGCAGATTTATCCTATGTTTATGCTGCTGCAGAGGAGATTGCAGGTTATATCAAGGATTATACTGTGATTGTGACGAAATCTACTGTGCCTGTGGGAACAGGAGATGAAGTAGAAAAGATCATCCGTAAAACCAACCCAAATGCAGAATTTGATGTGGCGTCTAATCCCGAGTTTTTACGTGAAGGTGCAGCAATTGATGACTTTAAGCGCCCTGACCGTGTTGTTGTTGGTGCGCAAAGTGAAAATGCTTTTGTTGCGATGCACGAATTATATCGCCCGCTTTATCTAAACGAAACTCCTTTGCTCAAAACCGAACGTCGTACGGCCGAACTGATTAAATATGCAGCCAATGCATTCTTGGCGACGAAGATTAGTTTCATTAATGAAATCTCAGACCTGTGCGATGCTGTAGGTGCGAATGTTCAGCAGGTTGCCAAGGGTATTGGTCTTGATAATCGCATTGGATCAAAGTTTCTACACGCTGGACCCGGCTATGGTGGTTCTTGTTTCCCCAAGGATACATTAGCGCTTTCCAAAACCGCTCAAGATTATGGCTCACCCGTTTCAATTGTGGATACGGTGATCGAAGTAAATGCCAAGCGCAAGGAAGCAATGGTCGAGCGTATTGTGAAAGCCTGCAGTGGGTCTGTAGATGGGAAAACGCTTGCAATACTCGGTCTTACTTTCAAGCCAAATACAGACGACATGCGTGATGCGCCTAGTCTTGTGATTATTCCCGGCCTTCAAAAGCTGGGTGCGAAAATTCGTGCCTATGACCCTGAAGGCATGGAAGAAGCATCAACCATGTTGAATGATGTAGAATATTGCGATGATGCTTATCATGCGATGACGGGGGCTGATATTGCTGTTATTTTGACAGAGTGGAATCAGTTCCGGGCATTGAATTTATCGCGTGTCGTTGAAACGCTATCAACGAATACACTGATTGATTTACGTAATATTTATCCATTGGATGAGGTTGGTGAGCTGGATTATCATTCAATTGGGCGGCCATCCTGATTATTTGCGTTTTCCTTAACCCGGCTGTAAGGTTTTGAAGCGAAGTTTGAACATTATTTAGTTGTATTTTAGCTATAATCGTTTTGTCGTTGAATCACTTACAGGAATTTCGGGCTGTCCTATTTGATACAAAATTTTAAATCCGTATTTTTGCGCAGGTATTTGATTAATTCCTTTGATGCTTTGATGCGTTTTAATAGAATTATTGCTTTGGCTTTTGGCGCTATAATGCTTGCCTCTTGCATCAATCCAACTGGAGAACTTGACAGTGCTGATACGCTAAAATCAAGTTGGGTACGCCCGGATGACCCCCAGGAGAAAATTGGCGCCAAGGAACATCCTGCTGTTGTTGCCAAATATGGTGGTGTTTATGACGATGTTCAGGCCGAGCGTTTGGTTGCTGTGATTGTCGGAAAACTGGTTGCACAATCAGAAGATCCATCACGAATTTATAAAATTACTCTGCTGAACTCACCCAAGGTTAATGCTTTTGCTTTGCCTGGTGGATTTTTATACGTAACGCGAGGATTGATGGCTTTAGCCAATGACTCATCAGAGTTGGCTGCCGTCATTGCCCATGAAATGGCGCATGTATCTTCCAATCATGCGATTGTTCGTCAAGAAAAATTAAATTCAGCAGCAATAGGCAAGCAAGTTGTTTCAGAGGTGCTTGAAGGCAGTCCTGCAGGACAAATTGCGCTTGCTGCGAACCAAATCAGGCTAACCAAGTTTTCTCAAGACCAAGAATTGCAGGCAGATACAGTGGGTATTCGCATGGCAGGGCGCGCTGGTTTCGATCCTTTTGCAGCTGCTCGTTTTTTGGAGACAATGGATCGCTATCGTAAATTTATTGCGGGAGACCAAAATTTTGACAGTTCGGATAATTTTGCGTCAAGCCATCCTTCAACACCAAAACGTATTGAGCTAGCGCGTCGTCATGGTCGTTTTTTTGGAAGTCCAGGTATAGGTGCCAGAGACCGTGATCGATACCTTCAAGGGATTGATGGACTTTTGTTTGGCAATACTTCTGAAGAAGGATTTGTCCGTGGGCAAAGCTTTTTGCACGCGGGGCTTGGAGTGGCATTTGAGGCTCCGGCTGGTTTTACGATCGATAACCAATCAAAAGCTGTGATTGTTTCTGGCCCAGAAGATATCGCAACACGTTTTGATGCAACCGTTGTTTCAAACAGAACCAGTTTAAGTGATTACCTAAAAAGTGGTTGGATTACGGGTCTCGTCAATGAAACAATCAGAGAAGAAACGTTGAACGGATTTGAATCTGCAACGGCCATTGCGCGCGGTGATGGGTGGAGATTTAAGGTAAGAATTTTGCGTAAGGGTACGCAGGTTTATCGTTTTATTACGGCTGCGCCTCAAACGAATACCAATATTGATGCAGTTTCACGACGTATAACTGAAAGTTTTAGAACATTATCAAAAGTGGAAATAGCTGAGTTGAAACCGTTAACAGTTCGCATCTTGACTGTTGGAGCGAATGATAATGAGCGTAGTATTGTCAGTAAAATGAAAGGCTCTTCAAATCCAGCAAAGCTTTTCAGATTACTCAACGGACTGACTGATGGTGAAACAATATCATCAGGTCAGAAAGTTAAAGTCATAACCGACAGATAGAATGAACTTTAGATGAGTTGAATAATTTCGGGATTTTTGGTGACTAATGTTGTTTCGAGTTTCTTGAGTGCGCGGTTCTCCAATTGACGAACACGTTCCTTCGAGATTCCCAACTTTATACCCAATTGCTCGAGGGTTGCACCTTCTTCGCTTAAGCGTCGATCCTTGATGATTAATAGCTCACGTTCGTTTAATACGCCCAAGGCAGATTGAAGCCACTGCGTACGTCTTTCGCCGTCGACAATAACGCTAACGTTTTCATCGGGTAGAGGTGTGTCGCTTAATAAAAAGTCTTGGCGTTCGGTGCTACTCTCGTCATCAGTTGCTACTGGTGCGTTCAGCGAAACATCGGGGCCGCCCAAACGTGCATCCATGGTTGCAACATCTTTTGCAGACACGCCAATTGCTTTTGATAATTCTTGATACAATTCGTGGCTATTTATGTTTTTATCCAATTTTGTGATCTGGGCACGCAGTCTACGCAAGTTGAAGAACAATGACTTTTGGCCAGAACTGGTGCCGCCACGGACAATGGACCAGTTTCTAAGGATGTGGTCTTGAATGGATGCACGTATCCACCAAGTGGCATAAGTTGAAAAGCGAACTTCGCGGTGGGGATCAAATCGCGATGCAGCTTCCAACAATCCTACATGACCTTCTTGCGCAAGGTCTGACATGGGCAAACCATATCGGCGAAATTTGGATGCAACTGCAATCACCAGACGCATGTGAGCCGATGTAAGCTGATGAAGTGCCTCCTGATCCTGTTTTTCTACCCAGCGCACAGCAAGTTCATGCTCGTGTTCGCGCTCCAGATAAGGCGCTTTGCTTGCAGCTTTGGCTAGACTTTTTCCGATATTTTCCTGATAACTCATGATAATAATGTGAATAACTTTTAAACGCTATCCGCTCCTCCATTACATTATGTACTAATGTAACGCTCTGAGTAAGGTTTTTGTTTCAAAAAAAGTAATAAAAACTTGAAAGGCCCGCATGATAAAATGCGAGCCTTTTAAAAAATTATCAAATACAATTACTTACAGGTAATTCATATCTGAATTATGCTGCAGCTTCTTGGTCTTCATCTTCTGGTTTGACGCCGCGTTTTGGACCTTTTGCCAGATTTTTTTCGATTTCCGCAACAGCCTCTGTAGAGGAAATCTTGTTTACTGCAGAAATCTCACGTGCCATGCGGTCTAGTGCTGCTTCATACAATTGGCGCTCGGAGTAAGATTGCTCTGGTTGATTTTCCGAGCGGAATAGATCTCGTACAACTTCTGCGATAAAGACGATGTCACCTGAGTTGATTTTTGCTTCATACTCCTGTGCGCGACGGCTCCACATGGTGCGCTTGATGCGTGCACGCCCCTGAACCGTTTTCAAAGACTTTGCAATGCGTGCATCATCTGAAAGTTTGCGCATTCCTGCTGATTCAACTTTTGTAGTTGGGACGCGTAATGTCAGTTTATCTTGTGCGAAGTTAATCACGAATAGCTCAAGCTTGAAGCCAGCTACTTCTTGTTCTTCAATATCAGTAATTTGACCAACGCCATGAGCAGGATAAACGATGAATTCACCTGTTTTAAAACCT
>CALHIB010000180.1 GCA_938030595.1 uncultured Rhizobiaceae group bacterium
ATAGGCTTCAATGGAGGAGGGCATATCGGTGTGAAACACATAGCGCACATCGGGTTTGTCAATGCCCATGCCAAAGGCAACGGTGGCCGCAACCACCAAGTCAGGCTCGGTGACAAAGCGGTTTTGGCGCTCGGTTCGCTCTTCGGCCGAAAGGCCCGCATGATAGGCTATCGCATTGATGCCTTCACCGCGCAAAATCTCCGCAACTTCTTCAGTCTTCTTGCGCGACAAACAATAGACGATACCGCTGACGCCCTTGCGCGATTGTACGTAATCAATCAGCTGGTCTTTCCAGCCTTTTTTCATGGAGACGTTCAAGGTCAGGTTGGGGCGATCAAAACCGGAAACGAAGGTCTCATGATTGCCGTTGAAAAGGTGGATTTCAATATCGCGTCGCGTGGCTTCATCCGCTGTCGCGGTCATGGCGGCAATGGGGACATTTGGGAAGTAATTGGTCAGATTGCCAAGTTCGGCATAATCAGGCCGGAATGCAGGCCCCCACTGGGAAAGGCAATGTGCTTCATCAATCGCGATCATGGAAACTGGCAAACGCGACAAGGCATTTAACATGCGTTCCGTCATCAGACGTTCGGGCGCCAGATACAGAATTTTAATGTCGCCATTTGCCACGCGTTGCCAGATTTCAACATTGGCATCACGATCCTGATTGGAGTGAATGGCATCTGCAGCAACGCCTGCAAGTTTCAGCGCAGAAACCTGATCCTGCATCAAGGCAACCAGGGGAGAGACAACCAGTGTCAAGCCATCTTTGACAAGTGCCGGCACCTGAAAACAAAGCGACTTGCCAGCTCCAGTGGGCATAACCGCTAAAACAGAAGTATTATTGATAAGACACTCGACAACTTTTTCTTGCCCCGGACGAAAACTATCGTAGCCGAATACTTCTTTTAAAACGTCGTATTGCGGAGACTTGGTTAAGGACATAAGTAAATAAGTGCCTGTAAATTTGAACTTACAGGCTTTTCACAGATTCTATAAAATCCTTCTACCCCACTAACAACATAATGTTATGATTATTATGTGTTCATGAATTGGTAACGCGACTCATTCATGTAGAATTCAGTTGAATTGAGGTAAGGTATATAAATGTATCGAGATAACAAACATAGAGCCATGAATATCATGGTCTTGGTTTTTGTAGGCGCGTTGGCGTCTGCTTGTGTGTCCGATACGCTTTCCAATGTTGATACAACGCCTCAGCCATTGGCCGCAGAAAAACCGCCAAGCTATGATCCCGTTCAGCGTGAACAAGCTATCGCAGAGATACGTGCCAAGGCGGAGCAACCTGGCAGTGGTGAGTTAACCAGCCCATATGTTGAAGCAAATGGGCCTAACGAGCCTTTTACCCCTGCAGAGCAAGCGGCAAAAATTGCCGAATTGGAAAATACCTCCAGGCAAAATGATGTGGTCGTAACCGATGCCGAATTGGCCGAAAAACAGCGTTCAATTCGTGAATTGCAGAAAAAAGCCAATTCTCATTATGGTAACGCAGTAAAACAGATCAAAAACTAAGTTCTAGCTCTGTAAAAATTGTCTGCGAATAAGACGCTACTGGCCTTGCAACTGACGCTTAAACATTGCAAAAGACTTCAACTGTTAGGGAATGTATCGATTACCCAAGACAAATAAAACCTGAATTCAAAGTAATTACGGAAAATTTAATGAGCAACCATCCGCTCAGGCTAGGAATTGCCGGACTAGGCACAGTTGGTGTCGCACTTATCAATGTTTTAAACAAAAACGCTGAAATGATGCGAGAGCGTTGTGGCCGTGAAATTGTCGTAACGGCCGTTAATGCAAGAGATAAATCACGAGATCGCGGTGTCGATATATCTGGATACACCTGGTTTGATAATGCCGAAGATATGGCAGCATCAGATGAAATCGACGTGTTTGTCGAACTTATCGGTGGCGAAGAAGGTGTAGCACTGGATGCATCACGCAAAGCGCTTGAGGGTGGCAAACACGTTGTAACCGCAAACAAGGCTATGCTTGCTAAACACGGTGTTGAACTTGCCAAGGAAGCAGAAGCACAAGGCGTGTTATTAAATTTTGAAGCAGCCGTTGCGGGTGGCATCCCAATTATTAAAACAATGCGCGAAACCTTGACGGCAAATAATGTCGAGCGTGTTTATGGTATCATGAACGGTACATGTAATTACATGCTGACCCGCATGGAGCGTGAAGGTATATCTTACAGTGATTGTCTTGCCGATGCCCAAGCGCTTGGTTATGCGGAAGCAGATCCGACATTTGATGTGGAAGGGTTTGATACAGCACACAAACTGGCAATTTTAACTTCACTTGCTTTCGGCACACAAATCGCTGCGGATGAAATGTATATTGAAGGCATTTCAAGCATTACAACAGAAGACATTCAGGCAGCCAAAAGCCTTGGTTACCGCATCAAACTTTTGGGCGTTGCCGCGAAAACAGATACTGGCATTGAACAACGTGTTCACCCAACTATGGTGCCGCTGGATAGTTCTATTGCGCAAATCTCTGGTGTTACAAATGCAGTCGCCATTGATGCAGATATCGTTGGCAATCTTGTGATGTCAGGTCCAGGCGCTGGTGGCGATGCGACAGCTTCAGCGGTTGCAGGTGATATTGCAGATATTGCAAAATGTGTTCCTGGCGAACAAAAAGTTCCTGCGCTCGGTAAACCAGCAAATGAATTGGCGCCTTATGTAAAAGCAAAAATGCGTAGTCATGAGGGTGGTTATTTCATTCGTATGACTGTCAACGACCATGCGGGTGTTTTTGCGGCTATTGCATCGACCATGGCAAAGCACAAAATATCACTTGAATCCATTGTTCAGCACGGCGTTGATGAAAATAAGACAAATACAGACAAGACAATAATTTTAATTACCCACGCAACAACAGAATCTGCAGTGCGAGAAGCGCTTGAGGCAATCGGTAAAGATGACTATCTGGTTAGCCAGCCGCAGATGATACGAATAGAGAAATAGGGGGCCACTCCATGGCAAACGAAACTAAAGGTTTAGATCGTATTTTAACACTTGAGCTTGCTCGCGTAACAGAGGCAGCCGCAGTCGCTGCTGCAAGATTACGTGGACAGGGTGATGAAAAAGCAGCTGACCAGGTTGCCGTTGATGCAATGCGTACAGAACTCAACAAATTGCCGATTGATGGCACTGTAGTTATTGGCGAAGGTGAGCGTGATGAAGCGCCTATGCTTTTTATTGGTGAAGAAGTAGGCACCAAACAAGGGCCAAAAGTTGATATTGCACTTGATCCGCTTGAAGGCACGACCATCTGCGCAAAGAACCAACCTAACTCTCTGGCGGTTATCGCTTTGGCCGAGGGTGGCAGTCTTTTATATGCGCCAGATGTATACATGGATAAAATTGCAATTGGACCTGGTTATCCAGAAGATCTGATTAGCTTGGATAAATCGCCGTCAGAAAACCTGAAGGCACTGGCAGATGCTAAAGGCTGCGAAGTAAATCAGCTAACCGCATGTGTTTTGGATCGTTCGCGCCATGCTAAACTCATTGAAGAAATTCGTTCAACAGGTGCTGCAATCTTGTTGATTGGCGATGGTGATGTTGCAGGTGTCATTCATACAACAGATCCTGAAGAAACAGGTGTTGATATTTACTTCGGTACAGGTGGCGCACCAGAAGGTGTTCTCGCGGCAGCAGCTCTTCGTTGTATTGGCGGTCAGATGCAAGGTCGCTTAATTCTTGACACACCAGAAAAAGTGGCTCGTGCCAAAACAATGGGTGTTGAAGATCCAAACAAGATTTATGCCATGAATGAAATGGCAAAAGGTGATGTGCTCTTTGCAGCCTCTGGCGTAACGGATGGCAACATCTTGGACGGCGTGAAGTTTGGTAAAGGCGAAATCCACACTCATACGGTTGTCATGCGTTCAGCAACAGGCACTGTTCGTGAGATTAAGGCTCGTCATCAGGATACGACTAAATTTAGTGTTTAATCTGAATATAAAAGAATTTGTAAAAGCCTCGCATTTTTGCGGGGCTTTTTGGTTTTAAACAAGCAAAGTGTTTATTCAATAAGTCTTTGATTTGCACGAGGCATCACATCTGCTAACTCTCAAAGCATGAATAATGAACGTGCCTTTCTCGATGTAAATTCTTCTGCTTCTGATCAGCGATGGGTGGAACGGCTGGACGCCAAGTCGCGCAATACAGCACTGGCGATTTCTCAAACGCTTGACGTGCCAGAGCTGATTGGCCGTGTGATGGCGGGTAGGGGTGTTGAGTTGGAAGAAGCAGAATTTTTCCTGTCACCCAGCATTCGTAATCTCATGCCTGATCCGGATGTGCTGACGGATATGAAGGCAGCGACTGCTCGTATATGCGATGCAATTCAGCAAAATCAACAAGTTGCAATCTTTGGAGATTATGATGTTGATGGCGCAGGTTCGTCTGCGCTGATGTCTAAGTTTTTAAGTCATCACGGCATTAAGAACGAAATCTATATTCCCGACCGTATTTTCGAAGGCTATGGTCCAAACCCGGATGCAATCAATACTCTAATTGATAATGGTGCAAAGCT
>CALHIB010000181.1 GCA_938030595.1 uncultured Rhizobiaceae group bacterium
GGCATCGGAGTAGGCACGCGGCGCGAAGAAGCGCGTGAACTTTGCCCTGATATTCAGTTCCGCGAAGCCAAGCACGATCTTTATGTCGATTATCACCACCAAATTATCGAAGCCATTGAGCGCGTGCATCCGATTGAAAAAACCCATTCCGTGGATGAATTTTCCATCCGCCTTTTGGGCTCAGCGCGAGATTTGCAAACCGCGATTGAAATCGGTGAAACCATGCGGCGCTCCATTGCGCGGCGGGTTGGTGTCGCCATGCAGTGTTCCATCGGCCTAGGCTCCAGCAAGATGCTGGCAAAAATGGCAGGTGAGATGAAAAAACCGGACGGGCTTGAATGGCTCACCCCCGAGGTCATGCCGCATAAACTTGCAGACTTTAAACTGGGCGACCTCCCCGGTATCGGTAGCCGCATGGAAAAGCGCCTCATCTCGGCAAGCATTTGCAACATTAGGCAACTCTATGAACTGCAACCCAAACGCGCACGCAAAATCTGGAACGGGGTCACGGGCGAACGTTTTATACTGGCGCTGCAAGGCCATGACATCCCCGACCCTGCAACCAAACCGCACTCGCTCGGGCATGGGCAAATACTAACGACCGGCAATCGCAATCCCGAAGGTGCACGGCTGGTGGCGCGACGTCTGCTCATCAAGGCGGCGACACGGCTTCGGCGTGGTGAGTTTTTTGCCAATCAGCTTTATCTGTCTGGTAAGTGCGAGATTTACGGCAAGCGCTCACGTTCCATTTCGATGCGCGCAACACAAGACAGTTTTCAGCTACTCAGTCTTTTCAAACAAGCCTGGCCACAATTGGGTTTAAAAAAACCCGTATCCGTTGGCATCATGCTGGGCGGGCTAACCCACGAGAGCCAACATACTGCGGATTTGTTCGAAAACCGCACGAGTTCTGGCGAAACAAACCAGCGTGAAGAACTTTGCGCAGCCATTGACGCGCTTAATCAGCGCTTTGGACAAGACACTATCATCTATGGCGAAAAACCAAAAACCATAACCAAATATTCTGGCGCAAAAATCGCCTTTGGCCGCATTCCACTCAAGGAAGAGTTCCGAGACTAGTTCTAATTTTGCATCTCGCGCTGACGCATCGGCATGGCATCAATGATCTCAAAAAGCTTCGTGGTGGAGACAGGTTCCTCACTGCGATATTTAACCGAACCATCCTTGCCAATCAGCACGAATAAAAAGTCTTCCGGCATAAAAGTCATTCTCAAATCGCTTAATGTTTCCGGTTTGGCGTCTACCAGCACAACCACATCGCGTTCAGCCAAGGCAGATTGCGCAGCATTCAACACTTGAATCTGTTGCTTATATTCCTGATGTGAGGCTGACTTGGTGAAAACCAGAACGGGGCGCTTATCCCATTGATAGGAAGACAAATCCTGCGCCTGAACTGTTTTTGAGAGAAAAGCAAAAATGCACATCGACATCGCTAAATTTGACCAAAGGAGCATTTTCATAATTACCTCCAAATTGCTATACTAACATAAAGAACACAAATGAACGGCAAATGGTTCCATTCAAATCAGGATTTCGGAAGGACTTTCCATGACAAAAAAACCGAACACACGCGACTGGCTTGATCTGGCATCCAAAGAAATGCGCGGTGGCAATCCTGATGATCTGACCTGGCACACGCCTGAAGGCATTACCGTCAAGCCGCTCTATACGCAAGAAGATATGGATGACGTTGAGCATTTGGGAACGCTGCCAGGGTTTGAGCCTTTCCTGCGCGGACCAAAGGCTACCATGTATGCAGGCCGCCCATGGACCATTCGCCAATATGCAGGGTTTTCAACAGCCGAAGAATCCAATGCGTTTTACCGCAAAAACCTGGCAGCGGGACAAAAAGGCCTTTCCGTTGCCTTTGATCTTGCAACCCACCGTGGCTATGATTCAGACCATCCACGCGTGATTGGTGATGTTGGCAAAGCTGGCGTTGCGATTGATTCAGTCGAGGATATGAAAATCCTGTTCGATGGTATTCCGCTCGATCAAATGTCAGTTTCCATGACCATGAACGGCGCGGTTATTCCCATCCTTGCCAGTTTCATTGTGGCCGGAGAAGAGCAAGGCGTCTCACGCGACAAGCTTTCAGGCACAATCCAGAATGATATCCTGAAAGAGTTCATGGTACGCAATACTTATATCTATCCGCCAGAGCCTTCGATGCGGATTGTCGCTGATATCATTGAATATACTTCGAACGAAATGCCCAAATATAATTCGATTTCCATCTCCGGTTATCACATGCAGGAAGCTGGTGCGAACCTTGTGCAAGAGCTTGCCTATACACTGGCAGACGGGCGCGAATATGTTCGCGCTGCTCTATCAAAAGGCATGGACGTGGATGCCTTTGCTGGGCGCTTGTCCTTCTTCTTCTGTATTGGCATGAACTTCTTTATGGAGGCAGCAAAACTGCGTGCGGCGCGTTTGCTATGGTCGAAGATGATGACCGAGTTTGAACCCAAAAATCCAAAAAGCCTGATGCTGCGCACCCACTGCCAGACCTCTGGCGTTTCCCTTCAAGAACAAGATCCATATAACAACGTGGTGCGTACAGCCTTTGAAGCCATGTCTGCGGTGCTGGGCGGCACGCAGTCGCTTCACACTAATTCCTTTGATGAAGCGATTGCTTTGCCAACAGAAACCTCAGCACGCATCGCGCGAAATACGCAGTTGATCCTGCAACATGAAACAGGTGTGACCAATGTCATCGATCCACTGGCGGGTTCATATTACGTCGAGAGTCTCACGCAAAACCTGGTGGATGAAGCCTGGAAGCTGATTGAAGAAGTGGAGGCTGCTGGCGGCATGACCAAGGCAGTTGAAGCAGGGCTTCCCAAAGCACGCATCGAAGAATCTTCCGCCGCCAAACAGGCACGCATTGACCGTGGCGAAGAGGTTATCGTTGGCGTCAACAAATACAAACTCGACCAACAAGACGACATCGATATTCTGGAAATCGACAATACAAAAGTGCGCAAGGCACAAATCGCAAGGCTGGAGCGCACGCGCAAAAACCGCGATCAATCAGCATGTGATGCTGCCTTGGCAAAACTCACCGAAGTTGCCAAAACAGGCGAAGGCAATATGCTGGAAGCTGCTGTAGAAGCCGCAAGACACCGCGCAACCGTCGGCGAAATATCAGATGCCATGGAGAGTGCATGGGGGCGTCATGAAGCCGTTGTTCATACCATCTCGGATGTCTACGGTGCAGGCTTTGATGGCAATGAGATCTACGAAAAACTGCAACAAGACATATCATCCATGGAAACAACCCTTGGCCGCAAGCCACGCATCATGGTTGTGAAAATGGGGCAAGACGGGCATGACAGAGGCGCAAAAGTCATCGCCACCGCCTTTGAAGACATTGGCTTTGATGTGGTAGTAGGCCCGCTCTTCCAAACACCCGATGAAGCAGCAGACATGGCGGTTAGCGAAGACGTCGATGTGGTCGGCATTTCCTCCCACGCAGCAGGCCACAAGACCCTCGCACCGATGTTGCTGGAAGAACTCGCCAAACGAAACGCAGCCGACAAAATCGTCATCTGCGGCGGCGTAATACCCGCACAAGATTATGCATTTTTGAAAGATGCAGGGGTTACAGAGATTTATGGCCCAGGCACAAACATTCTTGAATCAGCGGGTAGCTTGTTGGGACATATTAAAGAGAAGTTCAGAGGCAAGAACTACGCGGCAGAGTAGTATAAAAACATAGACTTATCATAAGGCATCTGATTAATTCCAAGTATGATAAAGCATCTTGAAGATTCACTGCAACATAGACCACTAAGAATTGGAATTTCTACAAGAGCATTATTTGATCTTGAGACAGAACATGAAATTTTTAAAACTGAAGGAGTTGATGCTTATACAAATTTTCAGCTAGAAAATGAAACCACACCTTTGGAAAAAGGTGCAGGCTTTGACGTGATAGAACAACTTCTAAAGCTGAACAAAAAAGGCAAACCGTTTGTTGAAGTTATTTTATTATCACGAAACTCTCCAGACCTCTCATTACGTGCATTTAATTCGATTCAACAATATAACCTCAACATTAAACTTGGAAGTTTTACTAGCGGGCGCTCAATTGCTCCTTTTGTCGAAGCCTGGGGCATCGATTTGTTTCTTTCAAACGAAAACTCTGATGTGAAGGATGCAATAAAAGCTGGTAGTGCAGCGGCTAAGCTTGGCACAAGGCCTAAACATTTAGATACAGAATTCATGAAAGATGAGGTTAGAATAGCATTCGACGGCGATGCAGTCGTATTTAGTGAAGAGTCAGATGAGATCTATAAACACCAAGGACTAGAAGCATTTCTAAAGCATGAAAGTGAAAATGCGAACAAACCAATGGCTGGTGGTCCGTTTGGCCAATTTCTAAAGAAGCTATCTGTTCTGAGGAGCATCTACTTAGATAAAAAGGGTGTAAGCAAGGTACGTATTTCAATAGTAACAGCACGAAATGCTCCTGCGCATACTAGAGTAATTAAAACTTTGCGTGCTTGGGGCGCTCCTGCAGACGAAGCACATTTTGTAGGTGCAAATGATAAGGCTCCAATATTAAAGGCTTGTCATGCACATATCTTTTTTGATGATCAAGAAAAACATATACTTGGTGCATCCGACGTTGTTTCAGCTGGACATGTACCTGGCCCTCATGACCCTAGTAACCCAGTTATTCCATCAGAGTAAGGTTCATCAACATAACTCAGCAAACGCATCAACAACCCGTTCATAAATCTCGCGTTTAAACTCAACAATCAGTCCCGGCATTTCGCTCAAGTCTTTCCATTCCCATTTGTCAAATTCCTGATCAGAACCATCAGGAGGGTGCGTGATATTGATCTCGTCTTCTTGACCTTCAAAACGAAAAGCAAACCATTTTTGGGTTTGGCCTCGGTACTTGCCGCGCAAGCCGATACCAATAAGTGCATCGGGTAAATCGTAATTGAGCCAGTCGTCTATCTCACCGATGACACTGGCAGAGGTAACGCCCGTTTCTTCCCATAGTTCGCGCTTGGCAGCGACCAGCGGATCTTCGCCCTTGTCGATACCGCCTTGAGGCATTTGCCAGCGAAGCGCATCCTTACCGAATGTTTCTGTATTTGGCAGACGTCGCCCTGCCCAAACCTTTCCTTCCGCATTTAATAGTACTATGCCGACACAAGGACGATATGGCAGGTCTTCAGCTTTTACTTTGGTCATAAATCTTTACTTTTGAGGGTCTTTGACGATGGAAGATACAGGCGTAATCTCAATGCCGTTTTGCTTTGCTTGCCGCGCGAACTGTGCAACAAGGTCAATTGTATCAGGGAAGGCATTTCCGACACCAATTGCAAGACCCGTGCGCTTTGCCTCTTCAGCAAGTTTTCGCAATTTATCCGCAATTGCAGAACGCGAACGAATATTATCAAGCAGAATATTACCACGGGCATAAGGCACAAGCTCTTTGACCGCGACACCTTGAGCAAGAGAATTTTTAACGCTGCCATCTTCCAAAAACAGCAAGCCACGCTCGGAAATTTCGGAAAAGATCGGCGAAAGACTGGCAGGTTGCGCAAGTAACTTATTGCCAAGATAATTCATGACACCCACATAATTTGTGATGCGGCTCATAGACCAATGAAGATTGGCAATATTTTCTCGCAAGTCAGCATCCGCCCTCAGCGTATGAGGGCCAGGATTATTTTGCGGATAATCAATCGGCTCCATCGGCAATTGCAACAAAAGCTCATGGCCTTTTTTGCGCGAAGATTCCATCCAGCGTTTCAAACTATTGCCATAAGGTGCAAAAGCCAAAGTTACGTTAGGTGGCAGTTTCTGAACGGCTGTCTGTGTACTTGATTGGCTAATACCTAAACCGCCAATGACAATTACCACACGCGCTACACCAAAATTACCTTCCGTATCTGCCTGGCGTGAATATAAATCCATAGCGCGAAGACCATCGCGTGAGCGTTTGGGAATAATACCAGTCGCACCTCGCTCTGAAAGTTCAGGGTCTGGCAAGTGTGCTAAAGCCTGTTCTTGCCTGCGTATTTCCTT
>CALHIB010000182.1 GCA_938030595.1 uncultured Rhizobiaceae group bacterium
GAACGTAGCGGAGCCATAAAACTGATTAACCCGCAAAATCGCAAAGTTCAAACGGTTTCAGGTGCGCCACGCGTGAGAGCAAGCGGACAAGGCGGGCTTCTCGATATTGCCGCTGACCCGGATTTTGAAAATAATAAAACAATCTTCCTTACTTTTTCCGATGCTTCAACACTTGGCGTAACCGGAACTGCCTTCGCATCGGCAATCTTTACTGAAAACCCTCGCCCACGCTTGAGTAATATCAAAACCATTTACGCGATGAATAAGAAAACAGCTGGCGGTAGGCATTTTGGCTCTCGTATTGTCTTTGCAAAAGACGGTACAATTTTCATCACAACTGGTGACCGTGGCGACAGACCAAGAGCTCAAGACCCGTTTGATGCAGCTGGCAAAGTTCTCCGCATAAACAAGGATGGCAGCATTCCACAAGACAATCCTTTTGCAGATGGTAAAAACGCCCTGCCCCAAATCTGGTCGCTGGGACATCGCAACCCGCAAGGTGCAACGCTGGATAAAGACACAGGCCAACTCTGGACACTTTCCCATGGCGCAAGAGGTGGCGATGAAATCAACACTCCTGAGGCGGGTAAAAATTATGGTTGGCCTATTATCTCATATGGAGTTCATTATTCAGGCGGTAAAATTGGCAAAGGCACTTCTGCTGAAGGTCTGGAACAACCCATCTACTATTGGGATCCATCCATCGCCCCATCTGGTCTGGATTTTTATTCAGGAGACTTAATCCCGGAATGGAAGGGCAATCTTTTTGCAGGCGCGCTTAAAGATCAGCTTCTATCACGATTGGAAATCAAGGACGGAAAAGTCATCAACGAAGAACAAATTCTTGAAGGCGAATATGGCCGCATTAGAGATGTCAGAAGTTTCGCGGATGGAGCGCTATGGTTGTTAACCGATGATAGCGAGGGAATGTTGCTGAGAATAAGAAGCGATAAATAGAGGTGATATTTACATTTCATTGCTGGAACAGATAGAAATACCCCGGTTTTCACAATAATTGTCTGCTTGTTAATAGAAACAATTCTGTTCTTTACGACGGCTCCCCCTAGCCAAATCCATCAAATCGCTTTATTGGCTTCATCAAGAATGTATCCATCCTTGAAAGACCAAAATGGTAAAATCCACCTTTGCAGCTTTTGCTGAACGCTTATCTATTGGCGAAAACCGCCGAGCAGCCGTTGAAACCTTCACGCCCAATCGCATCAAGATAGAGGTTCTATCTGGTTTGACGGTCGCATTGGCGCTGGTACCTGAAGCTGTCGCTTTTGCTTTTGTGGCAGGTGTCGAGCCACTTGTCGGGCTTTATGCGGCTTTTATTGTTGGTCTGATAACAGCATGTTTCGGCGGTCGCCCTGGCATGATTTCTGGTGCAACAGGTGCGCTTGCAGTGGTGATGGTTTCGCTTGTTGCAGTGCATGGTGTTGAATATCTTTTCGCAACTGTTGTCCTGATGGGCATTATGCAAGTTCTGGCAGGTATATTCCGGCTTGGGAAATTTATTCGCCTTGTGCCGCATCCCGTTATGCTTGGGTTTGTAAACGGTCTTGCAATTGTTATTTTCCTGGCACAACTTTCACAGTTTAAAACTGCTGGCCCAGATGGAACACAAGTTTGGATGGATGGCATACCGCTTATCCTGACATTGGCGCTCGTCTGCCTGACCATGACGATTATTTGGGTGTTTCCAAAAATCACCAATGTCGTCCCTGCCCCACTCGCTGGCATTGGCATTGTGGCAGCAGGTGTGATTGCATTTGGCATTGATGTGCCTGTCGTTGGCGATCTGGCGTCTATCGAAGGCGGCTTGCCTCAATGGCATATACCTGTGGTTCCCCTCACCTTTGAAACATTGAAAATCATTTTCCCATACGCACTTATCTTGGCTGCAATTGGCTTGATCGAAAGTCTGCTCACCTTAAACCTCGTTGGCGAAATCACAGGCCGTCGCGGTGGCGCCTCGCAAGAATGTATCGCGCAAGGCGTTTCAAATACAGTGACAGGTTTCTTCGGTGGCATGGGCGGTTGTGCGATGATTGGGCAATCCATGATTAATGTAAAGTCTGGTGGACGTACGCGCCTCTCCGGCATTTCAGCCGCACTCTTCCTGCTCGTCTTCATCATGTTTGCGTCAGGCTTGATCGAGCAAATTCCACTGGCGGCACTCGTCGGCGTCATGTTCATGGTGGTGATTGGAACGTTTGCCTGGCAGTCGCTTACGATACTGCGCCGCATCCCACTTACGGACGCATTGGTTATGGTCTTGGTAACTGTCGTTACCGTCATGAGTGACTTGGCCGTTGCGGTTGTCGTTGGCGTGATCGTCTCTGCACTGGCCTATAGCTGGAACGCATCAAAGCGCATTCACGCAGTTGCAAAAACAAACGACAAGGGCGACAAGATTTATGAAATTGAAGGCCCATTGTTCTTTGGTTCAACCGATGGCTTCTCGGAAATATTTGACATCAAAGGCGATCCTAAACGCGTTATCATCGATTTCATGCAAAGCCGTGTCGTAGACCAATCCGCACTTCAGGCCATTGAAGATTTGGCAACCAAATACCAAGCTGAAGGTAAGGAAATTCAATTGCGCCATCTAAGCCATGATTGTCATAGATTGCTCAACAAGGCAGGTCAGCTCATCGTCGATGCAGATGATGATCCTGATTATGAATTGGTGGTGGATTATTCCGTAAAAACTGGTTCCTTTGGCGGTGGTCACTGATATAATTTAGCCTGCACAATCAGAAAGCAGGCACTTCATGAGCACTTCAAAAATCAGCGTTGGGGAAGCAACCCTAAAACTCTTAGGCGATTATGGCGTTGATACAATTTTCGGAATTCCCGGTGTTCACACGCTCGATTTTTGCCGTAGTCTTGGTGATGATGCAACGATCAGACACATCCATGCCCGCAATGAAATGGGCGCAGGCTTCATGGCCGATGGCTATGCACGCTCCAGCGGAAAGCCTGGCGTATGTCTTACGATTTCCGGCCCGGGCGTTACCAATGCAACAACACCGCTAGGCCAGGCTTATGCGGATTCTGTGCCGCTACTTCTGATCTCTGCAGAAGCGCATTCAGACACACTGGGCAAAGGCCATGGCACATTGCACGAGGTGACAGATCTTAACGCTGTTACGCGCCCTCTTTGTGCTTTAAGTGAATGCGCACGAACACCTGAACAAATTCCAGAGCTTATGGCGAAAGCCTTTACAATCTTTGCATCCAAAAGACCCCGGCCAGTACACATCTCAATTCCGATTGATGTGTTGGCCATGTATATACAGTATGATTGGAAAACAAAATCACCACCTGCACGCCCGCAAGCTGATTCAGATTTAATCAAGCAAGCGGCCGATATGATTGGCAAAGCGGATAACCCGTTTATTCTTGTCGGCGGCGGAGCCTATGGATGTGATATCAAAACGCTTACTGAACGATCTGGTGCAATCGTCATTTCATCAAACGCCGGCAAGGGCATTATGCCTGAAAGTCATCCCCAAAGCTTGGGCGGCGCGATCTGCAGACCGGAAGCGCAAGCACTCTTGAAAGATGCGGATCTCGTAATCGGGATTGGGACGGAACTTTCCGAAACAGATAATTACATTGGCAAGCTGGACTTTACCTGCCCACTCATTCGCATTGATATCGACCCGTCAAAGATGAATGATTTGCATAAGGCAGACATAGCCATCATTGCAGATGCGGCACCCGCTGTAGAACAATTGAACGCAAGTTTGGAAAAGACAGAACCGGACACTTCCAGCAAACAAACTGCAATTGCTCAAGTCAGGCAGGACATTCAAAATACGCTGAACAACTCGGAATCTAAGCACATTAAAATTCTTGGCAAGCTGCGGGAAACACTCCAATCAGATGCAATCATCATGGGCGATGCAACGCAGATGACTTACACCGCATCGTTTGGATTATCCGTTGATGAACCAAGATGTTGGCATTATGCAGCAGGTTATTGCGCCCTAGGCTTTGCCTTTCCAAACGCAATCGGCGCCAAACTTGCGCACCCCACAAGAGATGTAATTGCAATTGCTGGTGATGGTGGCACGATGTTCACCGTACAGGAGTTTGTCACGGCTGCGGAACTAAAACTACCTCTGCCTCT
>CALHIB010000183.1 GCA_938030595.1 uncultured Rhizobiaceae group bacterium
ATCGAAGACATCCGAATGATCTATGATAATTACGGCTATGAAACGCAAATCCTCGCAGCGTCTATTCGTACTGTAAATCATGTAAAAGATTCAGCCATTGCTGGTGCGGACGTGGCGACGATACCGCCGTCGACACTAAAAGCACTGGTTAAGCACCCGCTAACGGACAAAGGTCTTGATGCGTTTATGGCAGATTGGGCTAAGACTGGGCAAAAGATTGGATAATGAGAATGAAATCACTAATATCTGATAATTGATATAATATATATTTTATTCTTCTTGGCGTTCTTGTTTGGAGTGATCTTCAAGTTTTGAGCTGGCTTTTTTACTTATAAGAATGGTCACTGCCAATGTTGCCAATAAACCTACGCCGAGAAAAATGTATTTAGCTGTTGAATTTTCGCTACTCGAAGTTGCGCCCAAGGATCCTATCCAGACATATAGTAATGTACCAGGCATTATGCCGATGAATGTAGCGATAACATATGATATAAAATTTACCTGAGTTGTTCCCAAAAACCAATTCTGCAGAGAAAAGGGTACCGCAGGTGACAGACGTAGAAGTCCTACGACTTTCCAGCCTTCATCCTTTATGGCTGAGTCAACGGCCTTGAATTTTGGATAGTTCTCGATTGCTCGTTCCACACGATTCCTAACAAAATATCTTCCGGCCAAAAAAGCAATAGATGCACCTGTTGTTGCGCCCGCCAGTACCAATGGAAATCCCCATAAGCCAAAAGCCAATCCTCCTGCCAATGTTAACAAGGCACCCGGGACCAGAAAAACTGTCGCTATTGCGTAAATAATTACAAAGGCAACCCAACCGAACCAGCCCAAGCTTTCCAGCCACCCCTGATAAGCTTTTGCCCAATTCTGAACAGGTAAAAGGAAGGATGCAACTATCAACAACAATATGCCAATACCTATCAGAATATTTTTTGCGTTCAACTTGCCATGGATGCGCTCTGTAATTGTGGTCATAATATCCTGTATTTTCATTTTTGGAGTCTTGGCTGATAGCGCTGTTATTATTTGCAATTATGCAATTTAAAGCTGTGATTTAAGTCTTGTTGCCGCGCGCAATAAAAACCGCTGATATCAGGCATAATATAACCTGAAATTCCATTCCTCCTAGTGGATGTGTCTCTGATGGGCTAAAGCTCCATTGACCCCAATGGACAATTGCAATTGCACCAGCCAATATTATGATTGCGCCAATGCCGCACAATCGGGTGATTATGTCGCCCATTTTGTTTTGCATTGCACCTGCTGCCAAAACACCCAATCCAATTAGCACTTCGCCTATACCTACTATGGTCCAGATGAGAATTGGTAAGCCCATTTTCTCTGCACCTCCTGCCAGATCTCCGAACTTGGCAAACCCATGGAACAAAAAAGTACTGGCTAGTGCAAAACGCAACAACCAATGAAAAGGGTCGCGATGATTGTATAATGTCTGCTGCGTATTCATTGGTCTTCCTTTTGATAATTAATAAAGAATTTAATATTGGGTTACGAACATAAACATAATGTCGGATATTCTGTTCCAAATTATATGTTCACGAGTATGTGACGATCGTATCCTGTTGATTTGATTGATATCAATTTTTCATCATTCCCTAACCATATAGCGCTAACTTTGTCGTATGACTCAAAATCCAGACAAAGAACAATTCCTCATCTATTGCTCGCCTGCTTTGGCTGCAGAGAAGGTTGCCTGGCTTGCTTGGTTGTCTGGTCAAAAGCGCATGTCGCCCAAAACGCTGGATGCTTATGAGCGTGATGTTCGGCAGTTTTTGTTGCATTTGACGGGGCATGTGGGGGAACCTGCTGATATCAAGGATGTGGCTGATCTCAAGCCGTTGGACATGCGCGGCTTCATGGCGCGGCGTCGTGAGCGTGGGGCAGAGGCTCGCACACTTGGGCGCGGGCTTGCGGGTATTCGTTCATTTATTCGGTTTTTGGAAAAGAAAGGCCTGGCAAATTCTGCGGGACTTTCTGCAACGCGCTCGCCCAAACAACCCAAAACCTTGCCGAAAGCCTTGCTAGCTTCTCAGGCCATGAAATTGACGAAAGCGCGTGAGCATCTGTCCGAGACGCCATGGATTGCTGCGCGTGATGCGGCTGTCATGACGCTTCTTTATGGGTGTGGCCTTCGCATCGGTGAAGCGCTTTCACTTACGCCAGACATTATGAAGTCTGCTCATACGGGTAGCATTCGTGTCACTGGTAAAGGTGGCGTGACACGGCTTGTTCCAGTTTTGCCTCAGGTAATTGAAGCCGTGGAGAGCTACCAAAAGCTTTGCCCCTATGTGATGGAGGCAGATGATATTTTATTTCGCGGGGCTAAGGGTGGGCCTTTGCAACCTGCAATTGTGCAAAAGACCATGCGGGTTTTGCGCGGAGCACTTGGCCTGCCAGATAGTGCGACGCCCCATGCACTTCGTCATTCTTTTGCAACGCATTTGCTGGCGGGCGGAGGTGATCTTCGTACCATTCAGGAATTGCTTGGTCATGCGAGTTTGTCGACCACGCAGATTTATACCAGCGTGGATACATCACGGCTGATGGACATCTACGAAAAAGCCCATCCGCGCGCCTGATAATCCTCAATCTTCAGTAATTATTTACCCTAGTGATTCATTCAATATCCAGACTTTATGGCGATACTCGCCCACAATGAATTATGGAGAAACAAAACCCATGCGTTTTGAAACTGTTTGCGAGAACTCACTTTATCTTTTGGGCGCGATTAAAATTATTTTGATTGCAGCGTTTTTCTTGGGTGCCAGTTTTGCCATACCACAAAAGGCAGTTGCACAAAGTGCTGCTTCTTGCACAGGTAATAATCTGCTTGAAAAATTGAAGCTGGAAGACGTTGCAGCCTACGACCGTGTGATTGCCTCTTCTAAAGAAATGATCAACGCAGAATCAATTTTCTGGAAAGTTGAAAAGGAAGGTCAAAAGCCTTCATGGTTGTTTGGCACCATGCATATGGCTGATCCGGATATTGCAACACTTCGCGAGAACGTTAAAAATGCGATCAAGGCAAGTGATACAATGGTTGTTGAATCGACCGAGGCGCTCGATCCGGTGGCTGCTCAAAAAGCCATGGGCGGTTTGGCGCATTTGACGCTATTAACCGAAGGCACTTTGCGCGATCTGGTCGAAGATGATTTGGAAGATGAGCTTGAAACAGCGTTGACGTTGCGCGGTCTCCCAATGCCTCTGGCAGATCGTATGCAGCCCTGGTTGATTGCAACGACGATTTCACTGCCAATCTGCGAATTGCAGAGAAAACAATCAGGTGAGAAAGTGCTAGATGCAGCGCTGGTCGAATTTGCAAAAGCCGAAGGCAAGGATGTTAAAGGTCTCGAGAGTATTTCCGAGCAGTTAACGGCACTAGCTTCCCTGCCTCAGGATTATCATGTTTCAGCACTTGAAGAGACTCTGGCATCGGGTGATCTCGCGGTTGACATGATTGAAACGCTCAAACAAAGTTATCTAAACGGCGATATGGGTGTTGTCTTTCCTTTGATGAAGGAAGTGATGCCCAAGTCAGGTCAGGGTGAAGGTGCGCTTCAACTTCAGGAAGTGTTAATCGATAAGCGTAATGTACTTATGGCGGAACGTGCAGAACCGATTTTAAAGTCCGGTTCGGCGTTTATTGGTGTTGGTGCTTTGCATTTGCCAGGTGAAACCGGGTTGGTGAAGTTGCTTCGTGATAACGGCTATACGGTTACGCCAATTCAGACAACTGGATCGATCATCACCCCGGTGAAATGAGCAATAGTGCTAACGTGGTATTTACTCGAATTTCAAAACTGAATCATGTATAGGCTATCTTCATTAACTTGAAGGTTTGCAATGATCCGTTTTTTATCCACTTTGTTGTTTGTCATTTCACTATCGCTTGGTGCGATAATTTCGAGTGATGCTAACGCTCAGACAACGACCGTAGACACCAGTAATACACCCGCTGTCCCCGGATTGCAGCAGGCCGAGGTGGATCTTGCTTCCTGGGCCGGTATTTTGGATTCAATTACTCAAGGGTTGGGTCGTGAAGGGCTGCGTGCCAATGAGCTTGATGATTTTTTCGCTGAGGCTGAGCGTATCAGAACACTTGCCAATGCAGAAATTACCAAGCTACAACCTCGTGCCGACCAACTTAAACAACAACTTGCTGAACTGGGTGATGCGCCTGCAGAAGGGCAGCCGCCAGAATCGGAAGACGTTCAGGCACGCCGTGCTACGCTTAACCAGCAATTTGCAAAAGTTGATGCAGATGTGAAAGCTGCCCGTCTTGCAGTCATTAGAACCCAGCAGGTTCAGCGAACAATTAATCAGGAGCGGCAATCCCGCTTTTTCGGATCAATCTCCGCGCGTGACAAGTCTATAATGACCACGAATTTTTGGGGTAAATTTGTTGGTGGTTTCAAGAGTTACTACAGAAGCCTGGGCTTGCTTTTTGAAGATTCCTTTTCGGTAATGTTCAAGGAGTTTAAAAAGAAGCCGTGGAAAATTCTTGCACTCGCATTTTTCCTTGCGCTCTTTGCCTTGATTTTTATCAGGGCAAGAAGATTTCTTGCCCCCAGATTAAATACTGATGAGATCTCAGATGGCGAGCAGGATTTTTTCAGTTCCCGCTTTGCCCGTTTTTGCAGGCAAGGGATTTTACCCGTTGCCCTGATTTATGCGGTTTATGAATTGTTCTGGATACTGTTTCTTCTCACAGAGAGATTTGCTCAATTTTTAACCGGCATTCTTGTCGCTACCAGTTTTTATATCGTTGCGATTGTACTGATGCGCATCATTCTTACGCCTAACCTGCAAGGTGAGCGTATAGCCAGTATTTCAGATTATGCTGCACAAAAAATCTCCAGTATCATTATGTTTGGTTTGGCCATTGCATTAGCCATTTCTGTAATGAATACCACGTCAATCGTTCTTTTCTCGCCAGTTGAAGTGACAATGGGGCTAAGCTTCCTGTGGGCCATTGCTATTGGCATCATGTCGCTTTCAGTTTTGTGGATATATTATAAAGACGGCAGAAAGCGTTCCAGGCTTCTGGGCGCCCAGCGAAAAGCCAATCTGTGGTTTTATCTCAATATACTCGTATGGGCTGTCAGTCTTGGCATCATTGGCGCTGCCTTGTTTGGTTATGTTGCGATGGCCGAGTTTTTATCACAGCAACTGGTCTTCGGCCTGATTGTTGTAGGTGTTGCATGGTTATTCTTGCGGTCGATTGATGCCCTTTTCTCCATTCCCACACCTGAGCAGCAAGCCGAGATTGCCAATCTGTCTGATGATGCAACGGACGCTTCTGCCAATCAATTTGCGATCCTTGGCACAGGTATTTTAAAGCTTATCATCTATCTGGCCGCTGGTATTTTGCTCATGCTGCCATGGGGTTATCGTACCAGTGATTTCTTTCAAATTTTCAAGAATCTGTTTTTTGGATTTGAAGTTGGTGGTCTGAGTATTTCGCTATCGACTATTTTGCTTGCAATTGGTCTCTTCTTTGTCGGGTACACGGTGACCGTTGCGCTGCGTAGTTGGTTGAACAACAAGCTTTTGCCAACGACTAAACTTGATATTGGTATCAGTAATTCCATTTCGACGGTGTTTGGATATATCGGATTCATTCTAGCGGCTATTTTGGGCATTAGTGCAGCAGGGTTTGATTTGTCCAATCTGGCAATCGTTGCAGGTGCGCTTTCTGTTGGTGTTGGTTTTGGCCTGCAAAGTATCGTCAATAACTTCGTGTCTGGTCTTATTTTGCTTGCTGAGCGGCCTATCAAGGCAGGTGACTGGATTGTGACTTCGGGTGGAGAGGGTACAGTTAAAAAGATTTCAGTTCGTTCTACAGAGATTGAAACCTTTGACCGTGCTACGGTCATCGTTCCAAACTCAACCTTGATTACGGATAATGTAACAAACTGGACGCATGAAAATAAAACAGGCCGAATTATTATTCCTGTTGGGGTTGGTTACGATAGTGATCCAAAACAGGTTGAAGAAATTTTGCTGCAATGCGCAAAGGAGCACAGGCTCGTTTTGGGCAGGCCTGCGCCGCATGTATTCTTTATGGACTTTGGTGCAAGCTCGCTTGATTTTCAGCTTCGATGTTTTCTTGCTGATATCAATTACAGCATGATTGTCAGTAGTGAGTTACGATTTGCAATTCTTGCGGCGCTTCGCGAAGCCAAAATAGAAATTCCATTCCCGCAAAACGATGTTCACATACGCAGCGATGATACTAAGCGCTCCAAGTAATTATGTTTGTTGACTAATGTTCTTATGCGTTTTCTAAAAGATCTTGATCTATTAATCGCATTAGTAACTGCCAGAGCTGATTGTGTTGGATTTCTTCCAATACCGATTGTCATGGTGTGAAATTCTTTTTCATCTGGCCAAAATCTAAGGGTCGTTTCATTGTGCTCTGCAGCAAGAGAATCGAGACCTTTAAAGCTTTTTGATTTTGCAAATTCTGCCGTTGCATGTGTTGTAAGCAAATTGCCGATTGAATATTTTGAGTAAGACTCATCAAACGCAATTTTCCAAGGGTAGATATACCCCTTTGATTCAAATGCTATGAGGGAAGCAATGGTCTTTCCGTTTAGCTTTAACTCATGGATTTGGCATTTTTTATTCTGGATTGCGTTGAAGGCGGCATTTTTGGCGAACTTTTCAGTTGCTGGCGTGCTTTTAAGTGCTGTCTTTTGAAGGCCTTTCCAGCTGGTTTCTTCCAACAATAAAAAGTCATTGAAGCTTTGCTTAAACTCCTTGCTATCATCGGTGTTATGAAATGTAACCTTGCCAAACTTATCCAACTCTCTGCGGGCTGCACGTAATCTTTGCTTGCGTTTTCCACTAAAGTGCGTGGCGATATAGTCGAGGTTTTTAACAGGCTTTAAACCGGCACGCGGAATGCCAACCGATAAGAGTAATCTGTCAGCCAATTGGTGGCTGTCATAAAGACCATTTATAAAATTGTTGTCTTTGGCTATTTGGTCAAAAACAACTGCTGTAGCCGTGTTGTGTTTTGTCTTTTGCAGACATTCACTAAATGCCTTTAACGTCTCCTGATTTTTATTATCTGATATCAGAGGGGTACCTAAAGGCGTGTAGTGGGTCGTCCAGTTTTTCAAAACCTTGTAACGCCAAAACCCAACAGATGATAAGGTAACGGGTGTAAACAGCTTTAGTTCTTCGTGCTCACCAGATTGTTTGCTCAGAAATAGAAACTGAATTTTTTCATCACAAAGATTTTCAGTTGAGGCTTTTAAAAATGATACTTCGAAAAACGGATTTGAAGTAATTGACTCACTTGTCAGTTGTTCAACTGCATTTACAAAATTTGGATCTGCCAGTGTATCCATTAGACCCAAGTGCCAATACACGCCATCATCATCGGTTTGGCACGCCAGAATTTCAGCCTTTTGCGACCAAGATGATTGCGCCTTTGTTGTTTCAAGAACTTGCAACATCATGCAATCCCTTCTTGGGGTTGCTTCTTGCTAGGTATGATGAAAGCGTGAATACCGAGGGTTCTCTTTGCCGCTGAATGAAGAGCCGCAGACTCAAACATTAAAGCAATGCTGGTTGCTAATGCCGCTCCCATAATTCCAAAAATTGGAATAAATGAGAAGTTTAGTAAAACGTTCACAGCCAGTGTGACTGCATAAATACCGGCGCACATTTTTTGACGATCTGCCATGACTAACAAGGCTTCTGCTGGACCAATGCTTGAGCGAATAACGATGCCTGCTAGCAAGACCATCAGGATCAGACTCCCCGAAGTGAACTCGTCACCAAATAGCATTAAGAAATATTTTCCCAGTACGGCCATAAAGGTTGCCATTAGCAATGAAGGCCAGAATGTCCATGTTACGGTTTTTTGAACGAAATCCTGAAAGGCTTCGAGGTTGCCATTGGTATGAAATGCTGAATATCGATGAGACACTGCAGCTCTAACAGCAAAGTAAACGAAATGAACCAGTGCCAGAATTTTTGTTGTCGCGAAATAAATTGCTGTATCATCAGGTGTCATCAACGCACTGACTATAAGAACATCAACCGATGTCATTAAGGTGTAAAACCCTTCAACCAGAAAGATTGGTAGTGCTACCAAAACCCATGTCTTTATTTGATACTTGGGTTTTTGATATGGAATTTCTTTTCGTAACTTTTTTAACAGAACCACGAATTGTACGATGGTAGAAATAAAACATGCGCCTATTGCTGCCCAAAGGGTTGTTTCTGCGTTGGCTGGAAAGCCAATAATAAATGCTATGCCTGCAAGCAGTAGAATCGCTAATGGGCGCATAATATAGGTGGGTAAAAATGCAACTTTTGGCCAATTAAAGGCACGGGCTATACAGTCCATGACCCCCTCTATGGCAAGCATGGGTAGACAGATTGCAGCCAGAAAGACAGGGATTACATAATAGTTGGTGATGATCGCCGGAAATAGATACAAAATGAGGCAACCAGCTGCTGCAATCGCTGTTGAACAAAAAAGCGAAATATACATGCTGGCGCGGATAACGCCATGGATTAAGGCGGGTTCACCTCTTTCACGATATTCGCCAACAAAACGCACAACCGCTGAGGGAAATCCAATGCAGGTGATGGTGCTTAGAATAATCACTGCAACCCAAACAGCGACGTAAATTCCATATTCAAACGTACCAAGCCATCTTGCAAGTAATATCTGTGAAACCAGTGCTATGAACGCGCTCACTACACGTATGACGAATGTCACTAAAGCGATGCGTTGTGATGCTGAGTTTTCGTCATTACCAGACATAATTGTGTCAGCCACGCGCAACATTGGTTGTGCATGGGACAGTAGTTTTCTCGGCAAAAGCTTTTCGCCCGTTTGTTCAAAGTTTATTTTTATCACTCTGCCTCACCTTTGACGTAAGGTTATCATGAAGCTTTTAACAAATGGTGTTGGCATTCTGGATTTCATTTTAGAAACTTGACTAAAATGGCTGATTTCAAGGCGTTTGAGACTGGTTTTTTACCGATTGTAAACCATGATATAAAGCTCTAGATATTATACTGAGAAATTACCCAGAAGTGATGGTTTTAAATATGTCTGAAGATAAGGTTGAAGTGCTGGATTTGCGGGGGCTGAAATGTCCGATGCCCGTCTTAAAAGCAAATAAGGCTATGAAATCATTTCCTAGCGCAGCCAAATTATGGTTAGAAACGACTGACCCCTTGGCTGTCATTGATATTCCTGCGTTTTGTAACGAGAATGATCACTTGCTTTTGGAGACCCAGGAGCTTGATGGGTATCATCGGTTCTTGGTCCAAAAGGGATAACTTAAATTTCAAACCCCGGGATTGAAAGCGGGTTATCCATGACTGCTTTTCTATCTGGGGTATCAATTGCCAGATTTCCCATGAATGCGTCAAAGATTGTCTTGATCATGTTTGCATCGGTGTTTTTGGTAATGACGACAAGTTGAGTTTGATGCTTAGGACTTGTCCAAAATTCACGGATTTCAAAATCATGAACAACCTGACCTGAGACTTGTACCAAGAGTGGCTTTTCCGGGTGGGTGTCAATTTTAACAAAGCCTTTAATCCGCAACAGATTTTCACCCAAGGCATTGGCAAGATGATGAAGCAATCCGGCTACGGTTCTTATGTCCAGGTTCTGGTTTGTTTCCAACAATACAGATGAAAACTTGGAGCGATGAGAGTGCGCCAGATCGTTTGGTTTGATAATGCGCTGTGAAATGTCGGACGGCTCCAATGAATTGATGTCGTTTACAATCCATGCATGGGGGCTATATTTTTGCGCAATCTGTTTGGCATCATCAACATTCTTGCTGATATCTTGCTTGGTTAAAATAACAACATCGGCAATTGCGAGTTGTCTTCTTGCTTCCTCGTTTTGCAAAATTAGGTCTTCGCCTCTCATGCAATCCAGAACAGAAAGTACCTCTGCAGGCGCATAGGTTTGTGCAAGAACCGGGTGAAAGGCCAGGGATTGGAAAATCGGCAAGGGATCAGCAATGCCGGTTGTCTCTATGATAATTCGATCAAATTGTGCTGGATCGAGCTTCAATAAAGTATCAACGAGTTCACCACGTATGCTGCAACACAAACAGCCGTTTGATAGCTCTAAAATCGTGTCGGAACTTGTTTCTATCAGAAGATGGTCTAGTGAGACCTCGCCAAATTCATTGACGATTACAAGTGTATTGGCAAAGGCCTCGAGTTTTAAAATTTTATTGAGCAGTGTGGTTTTTCCAGAGCCCAGAAATCCTGAAAGTATATAAACCGGCTTTAGTTCAGTTTTCATCATCAGGGTCTTTTGGTTGGAAGGGGGATGTTGCCTGTTGCAGCATTGCCAATTGTTTGAAGTACAATATTGCCAACATTAAGCTGGTTTTTGGGGCGTTTGGTTGGAATGGGTATTTCACCAATATTCGTAAAACTTGCCGTGCTTGGGGCTGCATCAATTCCGCCAATAGTGACGTTTAATATTTTTGATGAGACACGACGTGGATATAAATGCACAGATTTTATTTTTGCTTGTCCGGCACCCGGGTCATAGCGCGCACTTCTGGCTTCTTGAGTACATAAAATTGGACGCATGTTTTTGGGTTTTGCGCCTTTTTGTGGTGGCGTTGTATAGATATTGCCCTGACTGGATGCTGGTTGATTAAAGCTAGCTTCCAGTAAATGCGCTGCCGAGACGGCTCTTTGTGTTTGTGAAGACGTTCCCATTACAACTGCAATTAAGGTTCTGCCATTCCGTGTTGCAGAACCTGAAAGATTATAGCCTGACGCGCAGACAAAACCCGTTTTCATGCCGTTTGCCCCGCTAAAGCGTTCGAGCAAGAGATTATATGAATAGTGCGTTTTGCTTGGTGTTTTAATGGCCGCAGCTTCAAACATATAAGCGTATTGTGGAAATTCTTTCAGGATTTGTGCGGAGAGCAAGGCCATGTCTCGGGCAGATGAATATTGGTTCACGCTGTGTAGTCCGTTTGAATTTGTAAACCGCGTGTTCACCAGGCCCAATCGTTTTGCTTCACGGTTCATACGCGCGACAAAGCTTTTCAAATTACCTGCGACCGCTTCTCCCAGTGCATGGGAGACGTCATTGGCGCTTTTGATGATGATGATTTTTAATGCTGTATCAATGCGTAATTTTACGCCTTGTTTATAACCCATCTTGCTGGGTGGTTGTTTGCGTGCTGCTGCAGAAATAATAACCGGCGAGCCTGCCTGTATCTCATTTTCCTTGATTGCCCGAAACGTTACATAAGCGGTCATAAGTTTAGTCAGGGATGCAGGATACCATCTGTCATTGGCATTTTGTTGTGCGAGAATATTGCCCGAATTTGCGTCGATAACGATATAGGGATTTTTGGTCGTCAAGGTTTCAGCCTTTGCCATGCTTGTTACAATAGGCATAACCGATATGAGCAAGGTAAATATTGAAACTATAAGATTAGAGCGATACATTAGATTTTACGAACAGATTTAAAATTTGATGTGGTCATGCCACGTTTAATTGTAAGAATGAACTAACATATTTGTCAGGAATAAACATGCCAATTATCAATCGTATGGCCGAACTTCACGATGAAATTACGACGTGGCGTCGTGAAATCCATGAAAATCCTGAATTGATGTATGATGTTCATGAAACCGCAGCAAATGTTGCTTCAAAATTAGAAGCCTTTGGGTGTGATGAAGTTGTGACTGGCATAGGGCGAACAGGCGTTGTTGGCATTATTCACGGCAAGTCAAATTCCAGCGGGTATTGTGTTGGGCTTCGTGCAGATATGGATGCTTTGCCCATTACAGAAGCGGTTGACCGTCCTTATAAATCCAAAACACCTGGTAAAATGCACGCTTGTGGACATGATGGGCACACGGCAATGCTTTTGGGGGCTGCAAAATATCTATCTGAGACCCGAAACTTTGACGGATCGGTTGCTGTTATTTTTCAACCGGCTGAAGAAGGTGGCGCAGGGGGCAAGGCCATGGTGGAAGATGGCATGATGGATCGTTTCAATATCAGGGAAGTTTACGGAATGCATAATCTGCCTGGGCTTGATGTAGGCGAGTTTGCCATCAGGCCTGGCCCTATCATGGCAGCGACTGATGAGTTTTATATCAAGGTAACGGGCAAGGGTGCGCATGCTGCCATGCCACACCTTGGAAATGACCCCATCGTTATTGGTTCTCAAATTGTCACAGGACTGCAATCAATCGTGTCACGATCAGCATCGCCATTTGATTCTTTGGTCGTAACAGTTACCAAATTTAATGCGGGAACTGCCATGAATGTAATTCCTGAAACTGTCGAGATTGCCGGAACGATTAGAAGTCTTTCCGAAGATGCAAGGCAGCTGGGAATGAAACGACTAAGAGAAATTTCTGAAGGTATTTGTGCTGCCAATAATGCAAAAGCTGAAGTTGTTTTCCATGAAGGCTATCCCGTTACTTCCAATCACGAAGCTGAAACAGACAAAGCCGTTAAGATTGCGTCCATGGTTGCGGGCGATGACAAGGTTGATGCGGATTATGAAGCAACCATGGGGGGCGAAGACTTTTCGTATATGTTGTTAGAGCGTCCCGGTGCCTTTATTTTTGTTGGTAATGGCGATACCGCAGGACTCCATCATCCTGAATATGATTTTAACGATGAAGCAATTCCTTACGGAACTTCCTATTGGGCAAAACTTGCCGAAACCATTATGCCAGCAGCCTAGTGAAGCGCTATTCTTCCCAGGCATCAGATATGCGTTTTTGCAATTCGCCAACATTTTTGATGACCAAAGCGCCTTTGGTCTTTTCAAAAATGCCTTGTTTGTGAAGCGCATTAAGTTCTCGTGATACAACTTCACGGCGGGTTCCGATACGGTCTGCCAGCTCGCGTTGTGTTGGCGGTGGGCTGATACTGCGTTGACCCTCGTGACCCAGTCGTGGTTTTGATAAACGCAATAGTTCGGCGTACACTCTATGTTTGGCTTGTAGAAATGATTGTTCTGCCAAGCGCATGTTTAACATTCTGATGCGTTGCGTCAGAACTTTCATGACATCCAGATTTACATCAGGTGAAAGCGTAATGAGTTTGAGAAATGTTTTGCGGGGAATAATACATATTCTGCTTTTGTAAAGGGTTGTGACATTGGCGCTTCTGGTCTCGCCATCAATGGCGGCAAGTTCGCCAAAAAAATCACCAGGCCCCATTTCTCCCAAGATAACTTCTTTGCCAATAGATAAGCGCGCAATGATGCGTACCAAGCCTGAAATAACAAAGCGGACGTCACTGGTTTCTTCTTCTATATCAATCACAAGTTCGTTTGCTTCATACTCTTTCCACACGCATTCCTTTGCAAGCTGCTCGCCTTGAGCAGGGTCAAGCGATGAAAAAAGTGGGATGTTACATAAGTTATCCATTGCTGTGTCTTCTGGTCTGGTTCATCGTGTCTTAAGAGTATTATAACGCCACTCAATATTGAGTATATGATTGCTTGAATTTCAAAGGAAAACAAGTGAACTTTATTTTTGATTTTGTTACCTGGACAGAGCTTTTGCTATGTTGCGGCATCATAATATGTGCTTCAATTTTACAAGTTTCGATTGGTATGGGCTTTGGTATGTTGGCCTCACCTCTTATTGCGCTTGTTAAACCTGAACTGGTTCCAGGTTCGATATTGGCGATGGGGTTGTTCGTTGCATTTTCTGGAGCATGGAGAGAACGCAAGAATATTTTAAAACAAGAACTGAAGCTGGGTATTGGCGGTAGAGTTATAGGCACTGTTATGGCTTTTGGCTTACTGGTGATTATTCCGGATGTTGAGAGCTTCTTTATTGTTTTTGGCAGCATTATGCTCATTGCCATTGGGATGACTGCTTATGGAATAAAATTGAAATTTTCGGACAAAAATCTTCTAAATCTCTCAATTGTTTCCGGTTTGATGGGGTCAATAACGGCCGTTGGTGCCCCACCGATGGCCATTATTTATCATGACCGGGATCCTGCGATTATCAGGCCAACTTTAAATGCTTTCTTCTTTTCAAGTTGTGTTCTGGGCTTATTAAGCTTGGGATTGAGTGGTTGGATTTCTTTTCAACATTTTATAGCAGCTATCATTTTTATCCCCGCAATGTTCGTTGGTATTTTAGTATCAGCGCCATTTAAGGGGCTACCAAGAGCACTCGTATCCAATGCCCTTCTTTGTCTATCAGCATTTGCTTCAATATTATTGATTTTTAAAGGAATTTTTTAAAAACTATTTTTATACCAAGTATGCAAAATGTTTATTTATTCCAATAGTTTGCAAACTAATTGAATTTATATTTTAACGTTTCTCTAAGCATTCTCTAATATATTATCCATGGGGG
>CALHIB010000184.1 GCA_938030595.1 uncultured Rhizobiaceae group bacterium
AGCGCACTTTTTCTTCACCAAGCTTGCCCATTTTGTTTCTGAGTTTGGGATTTTTGGATAGTTTAGTGATTGCATCAACCAAGCCCTGAACGTTATCAGGTTGAATCAATATACCATTAGTATCATTTTGAATTAGTTCAGGAATTCCTGAAATGGCTGTTGAAATAACAGCCATGCCCTGGCTTTGCGCTTCGACAATTACATTAGGCAATCCGTCACGATCTCCTGTTTCATCGATACGACTTGGCAAAATAAAAAGATCTGATTTTTTATAAGTTTCCAACACCTCGGATTGCGGTAGAGCGCCTTTGAAATCACATTGGCCTGCAATATCCAATTCTTGCGCAAGCGCTTCCAACTCTCCCTTTAAAGGGCCGCCGCCAATATGTGTCCAGTGCCAATGCAGGTTCGTCGGCAATTTTGCCAGCGCATGCAACAAACTGTCTATGCCTTTTTTAGCAACAGCACGACCAACGGTTACCAATTTTACTGTTTTAGATTTTGAACTGCCGTCATTTTTTGAACCCGCTTTTTCTGAAGGTGGAAACCGTGATAAATCCAACCCATGATAGACCAGATGAACACGCCCCTGTGGCGCCAGGGTTTTCAAATAATCAGCGCCACCTTCGGTACATGTGACCAGCCAATCGCAGTCTGAAAGTTTCTCTCGCATTTCCCACTCAGGTGAAGTCCAAATGTCTTTTGCATGAGCAGAAATTGAAAAAGACTTGCCAGAAATCAACGCTGCGTATCTTGCAACAGAACAAGGCGTATGAAGAAAATGCGCGTAGACATGATCATGATCGCCTGCATATTCATGCGCCAATACCATCGCCTGCCCCCAACGTCGGATGCGATTTGCGGTTGGGTCACGAAAAAAATCCTTGGCAAAAACTGGAAGCGTTTTCCAAAACCCAAGCTTGAATGTGCAATTTATTTTTGCCCACCAAACACGCAATAATTCCTGATAAAGATATTCAGGCAAATAATATTTTGGTGCCTTTATTTCCGCGTGCACAGGGTGAGTATGTTTGTCTGTAGGATGACGCAAAGAAATGATTGAAAGATCAAAACCTGCCCTCTCAAGTTCTAAAATTTCCTGTGCGATAAATGTTTCTGAAAGGCGCGGATAGCCTTTGAGCACGACAGCAATTCTTTTTTTTGAAGACACTGCTCAAGCCCCTTGCGGCTTTAATATTTTTTCTACTGTGGCAGCAATGGACTTTTTGCTCTCCGATATTTTTTGAACCTCAACACAGACATTATCCAATCCAGCCATATCATTTTCAGCCAGGCTTTCAGATGGCAATTTCAGTTCTGGCAGATTATGTAGAGCCTCTGCCATAACGGATGGAATGGCCGCTTCTTCTGGTGTCAGCATTGCGCTTAAACCAATTTCTGTTGCGCGTTTCGCTCGGATATATTGCTCTTCTCTTGGCTTGGTTCTTGGAACAAAGAGCGCTTTTTTATCAAACGACAACACTTCACAGAATGTATTGTAACCACACATGCCGACAAGGCCAACGGCATTTTGCATCAAGACTTCCATGCGGCTTTCAAAATCAATCACCGTTACATTGGCAAGTCTGGAAGCGCGCAATCTCAGCCTGTCTCTATTTTCTGTTTTCATGAATGGCCCAAGGATCATGACAATCGGATAATCCAGCATCGGGTCATGCTCGCGGGCTGCAAGAACTTGCTCCATAATTGCGATGCCATCACCACCACCGCCAGCGGTCACCAAGATGTATTTTTCAGGCAGAGAATATCCCTCAACAGACGGAATAGATTGATTTTCACGTTCTAGAAAGCCGACGTACTTTAATTTATTTTGCAGACTTTCCGAAACATCCAGTCCTTCAAGCGGATTCCAAAAATGCTCTGGGCCATAAATCCATGCGGCATCATAAAAATCATCGATTTTTTCCAGCATGTTCTGTTTAGCCCACTCTTTCTTTAGAAGTTCAGGGCTATCCATGACATCACGCAACCCCAATATGGTTTGCGTTTTTGTCTTCTTAAACATTTCCAGGGTCGGTTCTAATTCGCCTTTTAGTCCCATAGGCTCTTTGTCGACAATGAAAATGTCCGGATTAAATGCTTCGGCTGTGCGCTGGATAATCAGCTTGCGCATCTCCAAAATCTCTTCAATGTCGATGTATTCACCGATTGAGTCATACTCACCGTTATAGAGTTTAATGACGGAAGGGATTTTTACAAAGTCTACTCTGGCTTTGAAATCAAATGCACCGGCGATTTGTGAACCAGAAATGATTAATATGCTTACACCCTTGTAATTCTCCACAATCGAATGAGCAATCGCACGACAACGGCGAAGATGACCTAATCCGAATGTGTCGTGGCTGTACATGAGAATGCGGGTATGGTCGAGGCGTTTGATTTCCAACTTTTTTATCCATACCTTTTTATGACGGGCACTAGGGTGCTGATGTTCGATTTAGAAAATAAATAAATAAAGCGCATTTAACAAGCTTCAATCCCAATTATATTGTAAAGTGATGTATCACGTTTAGGATACTTAATGTTACAAAACAAAAACATAGCCTTTTATGCACCGATTAAACCTCCAGACCATCATATTCCCTCTGGTGACAGGTTGATTGCGCAAAATCTTTTGAAAGCTTTAGAAATTACAGGCGCCAATGTCGAATTGGCATCAAAGTATATTGCTTATTCAAAACGCCATTCTTGTGAAATACTTGCAGAGAAAAAATCTGGCGCATTAGCTGAAGCCAATAGATTAATCGAATACTATCAATCTTTGCCCAAGGCTGACCTGCCTGAGCTTTGGCTGACCTATCATCCCTATTGCAAAGCACCTGATTGGATTGGTGCAGAAGTCTCAAAAGCACTAGGCATTCCTTATGTCACCATTGAAGCTGCGCGCACTGGACAAGGTGGCGAAGAAGACCTTTGGAAAGACTGGCGCGAGGAAGCGCAAGCAGGCATTAAGACTGTAGATCTACATCTGGTTTTCAAACCCTCGGATTGGGAGTATTTATCAAGTCTCTTAGGCACTGAAGAAAACTTACTTGAACTGCATCCGTTTATTGATGCAGAAAATGTTGAGCTCGCAAAGCCTATGCCGCTCCCTAGCCATTGGGATAGTTCCATCCCCGTTTTGATAACAACTGGTATGATGCGCAAGGGCAAGAAACTTAAAAATTTCAACATTCTTGCAGATGCTCTTAACAATTTGGATACAGGGTTTAATCTGATCGTTGTAGGCGGTGGGCCTGAGGAACAAACCATAAGAACTTCCTTTTCTTCTGTAGATGCTTCCCGCATCCATTGGACGGGCTTGGTTGAGCATCAAGAGGTTTTACGCTGGATGCGTAGTAGTGATGTTTTTGTATGGCCAGGTTGGAAAGAACCCATCGGCATGGTTTATCTTGAGGCGCAATTACAAGAGCTACCCATCGTTGCTTATAAAAGCATGGGAGTTCCGCTTGTTGTTGAAGATCAGCATACAGGGCTTTTGGCACCTGAGGATAACATTGAAGCACTGCGTCAGAATTTGTGCGACTTACTCAAGGATCAATCACTCCGCAAATCCATGGGAGCAAATGGAAGAGCCAAAGTGCTCTCGAAGCACGGCATAAAGGCAGCGGCTTCAAGACTTGATGAAGTTTTAAGCCCGTTGATTATTTCCTGACTTATCCATAAGGATCCGCTGCATCACGCAGGCCATCACCAAAGAAATTGAACGCTAATACGATAAGTATCACGGGAATGACTGGATAGATCAGCCAAGGCGTGAGTGCCACAACATTTATATCGCGTGCATTTTCAAGCAAGATACCCCAGCTAACCGCGGGCGCTCTTAGGCCAAGTCCAAGGAATGAAAGCGCAGTCTCGCCCAAAATCATGGTAGGGATGGTAATGGTTGCAGAAGCAATCAGATGACTCATAAAGCCCGGGATCAGGTGCAAGCCGATGATACGCTTAGTGCTTGCCCCCATCAGACGGGCAGCAAGTACGTAGTCTTCTTCTCGTAGTGAAAAGAGCTTTGATCGCACTGCCCTTGCCAGCCCTGTCCAATCAACAAGACCCAATATGATTGTGATGGCAAAGTAAACGGTTATCTGGCTCCAATTCGCAGGCATGATGGCAACAAGTGTGAGCCATAGCGGGAGGGTCGGCAGCGATTGCACCACTTCAATCATGCGCTGTGCAACGAGATCTACCCAACCACCATAGTAGCCAGCAAGCCCACCAATGATGATACCAAGCGCAAAGCTGATCGCAACACCAACAAGGCCAATCGTTAACGATATACGCGCACCATAAATGATGCGGCTTAGCATATCGTGGCCGAGTGTATCCGAACCCAGTAAGAAAACTGGTTCGTCAATATCCGCACACATCAAATGATTATCAGCTTCGATCAGACCCCAAAACTTGTATGGGTGCCCTGAACAGAAAAATTCCAGTTTGATGATCTTTTCTTTGTTAGGCGTATAAACACGCACCATGTTTTCCAGATCAAGAGACTTGTCATAGTCATAAACAAATGGCCCAATAAACTCGCCTTCGTGGAAGAAGTTAATATCGTGAGGCTGTGCCAGTACGTAATCTGTATTTTTTGCGGCCGTTGTATAGGGCGCAAAAAACTCTGCAAAGAGCGTCATGAAATACATCAGACCCAGAAAAATAGCACTGGCAACTGCAAGCTTGTGGCGTTTAAACTTCCACCAGATCAACTGACGTTGAGATGCCAGATAAATCGCTTCCTGTTCGGGTGTTAAAACCTCGATTGACTTTGGATCAAACGGTTTATCGTTTACATAATGAGACTTGGTCATCGGTTCACCCCTCCCTGCAAACGAATTCTTGGGTCAAGGATGGCAAGGGCAATGTCTGAAATCAGCACGCCTAT